>DFYP01000014.1:0-8325 GCA_002382645.1 Desulfovibrio sp. UBA4079
GGAGCGGTTCACGGTCCAGGGGCCAGAGCAGGTCCTTGAGCTCCACCCCCTGGGGCGCGGCCTGGGCCGGGCCCTCCAGCACCGCGGCCCGCAGGCCCCGGCCCATGGGCACGAGCACGCGCTGGCCGGGCCAGGGCGGCGGGAAATGGGCCGGCAGCCTGTAGGTCAGGCTGGCATAGGGAGGGCTGGTGAGCAGGGCCTGCCAGAGGATGTTCATGACCTTGTGTGCATAGCAGAGGGGGGGAACACAAGCAAAAGCCCCCGGGACGGCCCGGGGGCTTGCTGTCGGGATCGCCGCGCCCCGCTCAGCAGGGCATGAGTTCGCGCAGCCGCCGCACCAGGGGCTCGCGCAGCTCCTCGTCGTGCAGGGCGAAGTAGATGTTGGCCGTGAGGTATTCCACCCAGTCGCCCGCGTCGAAGCGCTGCCCGCGCAGGCGCACGGCCAGGAGCTTCTTGTCGTTGGCCAGGCCCTGGAGGGCGTCGGTGAGCTGAATCTCGCCGCCCACGCCGGGGGTGACCTTCTCCAGGTGGTGGAAGATCTCGGGCAGGAGCACGTAGCGGCCCACGATGGCCAGCCGCGAGGGGGCCTGGCCGATGGCCGGCTTCTCCACGAGCTTGCGCACCCGGTACATGCCCGGGGCGTACTCCTCGCCCTGGATGATGCCGTAGCGGTTGACCTTGTTCTCGGGCACCTCGATGACCCCGACCACGGCCATGTTCTCGCTCTTGGCCGCCTCCAGGAGCTGGCTGATGCCCGAGTGCATGCCGAACATGAGGTCGTCGCCAACCATCACCGCGAAGGGGTCGCTCTTGCAGACCTCCTTGGCGCAGAGCACGGCGTGGCCCAGGCCCAGCTGCTTCTTCTGGCGCACCGAGATGATGTTGACCATCTCGGCCACGGCCCGGACTTCCTTGAGGATGTCGAACTTGCCCGCGCGCTCCAGGGTGTCTTCCAGCGAGGGGTTGTAGTCGAAGTGGTCCTCGATGATCTTCTTGTACTGGTTGTTGATGAAGACCACGTCGGTGAGGCCCGCGCTCATGGCCTCCTCGACCACGTACTGGACCACGGGCTTCTTGAAGATGGGCAGCATCTCCTTGGGGATGTTCTTGGTGGCGGGCAGGGAACGGGTGCCCCAGCCCGCGACGGGGATGACGACCTTGGTGATCTGCATGCCGTTGGCTCCTCGCGCGAACGCGCCGTGTCAGCCCAGGTGTTTCTTCAACAATTCCGCTAATTCGTCCGCGTACTGCTCGACCTTGTCCTTGTCCTGGCCCTCGACCATGACCCGGGCCAGGTTCTCGGTGCCCGAATAGCGCAGGAGCACCCTGCCCTTGCCGGCCATGTCCTTCTCCACCGCGGCCACGGCCTTGCCCACGGCCGGAATATCCTCGAAGGGCACCTTTCGGCTCAGGCGCACGTTTTTCAGCACCTGGGGGAAGGGTTCGAGCAGATGCGCCAGTTCTGACAGGAGCTTACCCGTGTCGCGCATGATCCGCAAGAGTTGCAGGGCGGCCAGGAGCCCGTCGCCGGTGGTGCTGAATTCCCGGAAGATGAGGTGGCCGGACTGCTCGCCGCCGAGCATGGCGTTCTCGCGGCGCATGGCCTCGACCACGTAGCGGTCGCCCACGGGCGTGCGCAGGAGGCGGCCGCCGTGGTCCCGCATGAACAGCTCCAGGGCCATGTTGCTCATGACCGTGGCCACCAGGAGGTTCTTGTTGAGCTTCTCCTGCTCCATGAGGTCCAGGGCGCAGAGCGCCATGATCTGGTCGCCGTCCAGGACCTGGCCCTTCTCGTCCACCACGATGAGCCGGTCGGCGTCGCCGTCCAGGGCCAGGCCGATGTCCGCGCCCTCGTCCTGGACGATGTCGGCCACCACCCGGGGGTGCAGCGAGCCGCAGCGGTCGTTGATGTTCAGCCCGTTGGGCGCAACCCCCACGCTGATGACCTCGGCGCCCAGCTCCTCCAGGACCACCGGGGCCACGGAATAGGCCGCGCCGTGGGCGCAGTCCACCACGATCTTGAAGCCGTCCAGGGTCAGGACCTCGGAGAAGCTGTGCTTGAGATAGACCACGTAGCGGCCGCGGCTGTCCTGGATCTTGTGGGCCCGGCCCACCTGGTCCGGGGGCGGGAAGTCCCACTTGGGGTCCTGGGCCAGGACCATGGCCGAGATCTCGTCCTCCACCTCGTCGGGCAGCTTGTAGCCGTGGCGGTCGAAGAACTTGATGCCGTTGTCCATGAACGGGTTGTGCGAGGCCGAGATGACCACGCCCAGGTCCGCGCGCATGTTGCGGGTCAGGAAGCTGATGGCCGGGGTGGGCAGCGGGCCCACCAGGAACACGTCCATGCCCGTGGCGCAGAAGCCCGAGGTCAGGGCGGTTTCGAAGATGTAGCCGGAGAGCCGGGTGTCCTTGCCGATGACCACGCGGCGCATGCGCGCGCCGTCGCGGAAGTACTGGCCCGCGGCCAGGCCCAGGCGCAGGGCGATCTCCGGGGTCATGGGGAAGGTGTTGACCTCCCCGCGCAGTCCGTCGGTGCCGAAAAGGCGCTTCATGATCGGGGCGACTCCTTGGAAGGGCCGCGGGAATCCGCGGTCCCTATTTAGGGATGGTCACGGTCACGGACTCGGGGTTGCGCTTGAGCACCCGCACCTTGTCCGGCAGACCGCGCACCTGATAGTTCAACTCGTACTTGCCGGGCTTGAGCGAGGAGTCCACGGCCATGACGCCGGCCATGTTCTTCTTGAACTCCTCGTTGCGCAGCAGCACCACCGGGCCCTCCACCAGAAGGCTCACGCTGTCGCGCGAGGGCCGCACGCGCAGGCCCGCGGACGCGCGGACCTCCAGCGGAACCTTGATCCACATCTCCTTGGTCTTGGCCCCGAAGGCCAACTGCACGCGCACCAGCCCGGGGTCCGCCACGACCTCCGGAGGCAGGGACAGGGAGACGTTCTCCTCCCAGGACTCGGGCGGGTCCTCGTCGTAGCTCACCACGGCCTGGGCCTTGGCCTGGTTGATGCGCTTGAGCACGCCCTCGGGCCCGCGCAGGGTGACCTCGTCCGGGGTCACGGACTTGCTCAAAAGCTTGTATTCGGCGGGCACCTGGCCGGACCACTCCACGTTCACCGGGACCTTCTTCTCGGCCATGCGGTCCACGGTGAGAACCATCTGGTTGGGCTTGACCTCGACCACCTCGAAGGCCCGCGAGAACGGCATGCGCTCGGGATCGATGTCGATGAGGTTCTCGCCGACCTTGAGCTGGCGCACGTCCAGGGGATAACTCAGGCGCTTGGCGTCCAGGCCGCGCACCAGGCCCTTGGGCCCGCGCACGCGCACGTCGATGCTGTTGATCATGCCCTTGCGGATGGTCAGGCCCGGCGGCGGGTTGGTCATCTCCACCGTGACCGTGACCCAGACCTCGACCTTTTCCCGGCCCGTGACCAGGTACCAGGTGGACACGGCCAGGAACAGGGCCAAAAGGAGGTATTGCCAGTTCTTGCGCATCTCAGCGCTCCAGCACGTTCTTGAGGACGCGGCGCAGGCGCACCTCGTCCAGGCTGGTGGTCAAGCGCCCGCCGATGGCCACGGACACGGCTCCGCGCTCCTCCGAGACCACCACAGTGGCGGCGTCGGACTCCTCGCTGATGCCCAGGGCCGCGCGGTGGCGGGTGCCGAACACGGTCTGGCCCTTGAACTTGGAGCTCAGGGGCAGGATGCAGGCCGCGGCGGCCAGGCGGCCCTTGCGCACGATGACCGCGCCGTCGTGGAGCGGCGTGTCGTAGTGGAAGATGGTCAGCAGGAGTTCCTTGTTGAGCTTGGCGTCGATCTCCACCCCGCGCTCCACGATGTCGCCCAGGGGCACGGTGCGCTCGAGCACGATGATGGCGCCCATCTTGATCCGCGACATGGTCATGACCGCCTGGACCAGCTGTTCCAGGGCCTCCTCGCGCAGGTCGGGCTTGCGCCACAAGGGCCCCGCGCCCACCTGGGCCAAGGCCTTGCGGATGTCGGCCTGGAACAGGATGATGACCACCAGGAAGATGGAGCCCAGGAAGTTGGTGAGCAGCCAGTTCAGGGTGTACAGGCCGAAGACGTCCGAGAGGTGGAACACGAACAGGACCAGGACCAGGCCGTAGATCACCGCCACGGCGCGGGTGCCGCGCACGAGCAGGATCAGATAGTAGTAGATGAGCGCCACGATGCCGATGTCGAGCATCTCGCGCAGGGGCAGGGTCAATCCTTCGAACTCCATGAACCGTTCCTGATCAGGCTATGGCCGCGGCCAGCGTGAGCGTCCGGACCGTGTCGGCCACGTCGTGGACCCGGTGCACGGCCACACCCTTGGCCGCCAGGAGCGCCGTGGCCGCCTGGGTGGCGGTCCCGCGCTGCCCCGGTCCCAGACCCAGAAGGCCTTGGAACAGGGCCTTGTGCGAGAGCCCCACGTACAGGGGCCGGCCCAGCGCATGAAACCTCTCGATATGTTTCAGGATCAAGAGGTTGTGCTCCAGGGTCTTGCCAAAGCCGATGCCGGGGTCGAGCACGATGCGTTCCTCCGGCAGGCCGCGTTGCACGAGATATTGCAACCGTTCCTCGAAAAACGCCAGCAGTTCTTCCACTACATCCCGGTAAGAGGGGTTCTTCTGCATCTCCCGGGGCCGTCCCTGGCTGTGCATGAGGACGTACCCGGGTTTTTCCCGGACCAGTACCTCGACCAGGCCCTCGTCAAAGCGGCAGGCCGAGACGTCGTTGACGATCACCGCCCCGGCGGCCAGGGCCTCGGTTGCAACCCGGGCCTTGGAGGTGTCCACCGAAAGCGCGGCCGTGCAGGACGCGGCCAGGTCCCGGATCACCGGGACCACGCGCCCAAGCTCCTCGTCCACGGGGGTCTCGGCCGCGCCGGGCCGGGTGCTCTCCCCGCCCACGTCCAAAATCTGCGCGCCCTCCGCGGCCAGGGCCAGGCCCCGGGCCACCGCTGCGCCGTGGTCCAGAAACCGGCCGCCGTCGTGGAAGGAATCCGGGGTCACGTTGACGATTCCGGCAACGAAAAAGGGGGCCGGCCCCAAGGCCGTGCCCCCTTTGACGATCCATTGATGTTCGTGCATGGACCCGGCCGCTCCTACTGGACCTTCTTGTCCTGATCAGGCCCCTCGTCCTCCTCCAGGGAGAACTCGTCGGCCTCGGCGGCGGACAGGCCGCCCGGTCCTTCGCTTTGGGGCGTGTAGCCGGGGCCGGGGCCGGACGGAGCGGAACCGCCGCCGGACCGCTCCGCGTTCATAGGAGGGAGCGGGTCGCCCTTGATGAGCAGGTCGATGTCGTCGCCGGAGATGGTCTCGCGCTCCAGCAGGGCCTCGGCGATGCGGTTCAGGGCCTCGCGGTTCTCGTTCAGGATGCTGCGGGCCTTCTCATGGGCCTCGTCGATGACCCGGCGGATCTCGTCGTCGATGATCCGGGCCGTGTCCTCGGAATAGTTCTTGTGCTGGATGAGCTCGCGGCCCAGGAAGATCTGCTCTCCGCCGTCGCCGAAGGACAGGGGCCCGATCTTCTCGCTCATGCCCCACTGGCAGACCATCTTGCGGGCCATCTTGGTGGCCCGGTCGATGTCGTTGCTGGCGCCGGTGGTCTGCTGGTCCAGGATCATCTCCTCGGCCACCCGGCCGCCCAGAAGCATGGCCAGCTGGTTCTCCAGGAAGACCTTGGAGTAGTTGTGGCGGTCGTCCACGGGCAGCTGCATGGTCACGCCCAGGGCCATGCCCCGGGGGATGATCGAGACCTTGTGCACCGGGTCGGTGCCGGGCAGCATCTTGGCCACCAGGGCGTGGCCGGCCTCGTGAAAGGCCGTGGTCTTCTTCTCCTCGTCGGAGAGGATCACGCTGCGGCGCTCCTTGCCCATGAGCACCTTGTCCTTGGCCTCCTCGAAGTCGGCCATGAAGACCTGGTCCTTGCTCAGCTTGGCCGCGTGCAGGGCGGCCTCGTTCACCAGGTTCTCCAGGTCCGCGCCGGAGAAGCCGGGGGTGCCGCGGGCCAGGATCTCCAGGTCCACCTCGCCGGCCAGGGGCACCTTGCGGGTGTGCACCTGGAGGATGCGCTTGCGGCCGCGCACGTCGGGAGTGGGCACCACCACCTGGCGGTCGAAGCGCCCGGGGCGCAGAAGCGCCGGGTCGAGCACGTCCGGGCGGTTGGTGGCGGCCACCAAAATGACGCCCTCGTTGGATTCGAAGCCGTCCATCTCCACCAGGAGCTGGTTCAGGGTCTGCTCGCGCTCGTCATGGCCGCCGCCCAGGCCCGCGCCGCGCTGGCGGCCCACGGCGTCGATCTCGTCGATGAAGATGAGGCAGGGCGCGTTCTTCTTGCCCTGGACAAAGAGGTCGCGCACGCGGGCCGCGCCCACGCCCACGAACATCTCCACGAAGTCCGAGCCGGAAATGGAGAAGAAGGGCACCCCGGCCTCGCCGGCCACGGCCCGGGCGAGCAGCGTCTTGCCCGTGCCGGGGGGGCCCACCAGAAGCACGCCCTTGGGGATGCGGCCGCCCAGACGGGTGAATTTCTTGGGCTCGCGCAGGAAATCCACGATCTCCTGGAGCTCCTCCTTGGCCTCGTCCACGCCGGCCACGTCCTCGAAGGTCACCTTGGCGCTCTGCTCGTTGATGAGCCGCGCCCGGGACCGGCCAAAGGACATGGCCCCCCTGCCCCCGCTGCCGCCGCCCTGCATCTGGCGCATGAAGAAGACCCAGACGCCGATCAAGAGGAGCATGGGGAACCAGGAGACCAGGAGCGTCATGTACCAGGGCGCCTCTTCCTGGGGCTCGGCCGTGACCTCCACCTTGTTCTTGATGAGCGTGTCCACCAGGGACGGATCATCCGGGGCGTAGGTGGCAAAGCGCTTGTCCGCGCCCAAGGCCCCGGTGATCTTCTGGCCCTGGATCTTCACCGAAAGGACCTCGCCTGCGCGGACCTTGTCGATGAACTCGCTGTAGGAGAGCTTGGTCTGCGGCTGGGGGGCCTGGTTGAACAGATTGAACAGGACCACCATCATGAGCGCGATGGTGACCCAGATGAAGAGATTCTTGGCGAAATTATTCAAAAGTTCCTCCGCAAGATCGGGACGGGCCCGCCCGGGGCGCGGGCAGCGGCTGGCATGAATGCCAGTTTAAGTCCGGACCGGAAAAAATCAAGGGGAAGCGGCCGTTTTTCCCAACCCTTGCCCCGGAAGCGCAAACCTGCTAGCTGTTCCAGTTCTCCGCCTGTGGAAGCGTTTCGTCACCGGTGTGGCGCGTGGGCTTCAAACCCATTGTGAGACTCATCCTCTCAGGCAGGTTCGACTCCTGTACGCTTCCGCCACCTCGCCCTACAGGGCGTACCCCAGCTGCTTGAGAATCCGCATGGACTTGTCCGAGAGGACGTAGCCCTTCTCGTACTTGACGCTCTTGCCCTTGACCTTGATCTGAAAGATGTAGCCCGCGTCGTAGAGATACTCGATCACGGTCTTGTCGTAGTCGTCCATGATCTCCTTGGGGGCCATGCCGCCGAACCGGCTGATCTTGGCGAAGTGGTACACATCCACCAGGGCGTCGATGTGCTCCTTCTCCAGCTGGTCCTGGGCGATGTCCTCCTCCTCCTTGACGCGGTCCCAGTCGTCGTCGGAAAAATCCACGCCGAGCTTTTTCAGCTCCTCCTTGGCGTTCTCCGCGATGCGGTAACCCGTGGGATTGGAGCCGCAGCGGGTGTAGATGGCGCCCTCCTCCACGATGCCGTGCTCCAGGAGGTAGTCCAGATGGGTGTCGTCGTAGAGAAAGCACTCCTTGCGCGGCAGCAGCCCGTGGTAGCGCTTGATCCCGGCGAAGCGGTTGATGTCCTTGAGGATCTGGATGTGCTTCTCGGTCAGGATCATGCGCCGGAAGCCTCCAGGGCCGCGAGCCAGATTCTCAGGTCCTCGATCTGCCGGGCCACGGAATCCGGACCCGTGCCTCCGGGCGCGTTGCGCCGGGCCACGGCGGTCTCAAAACGCAGGGCCTCGAACACGTCGGCCTCGATGAGCGGCGAAAAGCCCTTCAATTCAGCCAGGGACAGGTCTTCCAGGCCACAGCCCTTGGCCTCGGCCTTGGCCACGGCGGCTCCGGCCGCGTGGTGCGCCTCGCGGAAGGGCAGGCCCTTGGCCGCCAGGTAGTCGGCCAGCTCCGTGGCGTTGAGGAAGCCCCGCTTGAGGGCCGCGCGCATGGCCTCGGGCACGAAGCCGATCTCCCGCAGGAGCCCGGCCATGAGGGCCAGGGACTCGGAGACCGTGCGGTCGGCGTCCAGGAAGGGTTCCTTGTCCTCCTGCATGTCCCGGTT
>DFYP01000014.1:8391-14250 GCA_002382645.1 Desulfovibrio sp. UBA4079
GCAGGCGCACGAAGCCGAAGGCCGGATTGGCCCAGAGGATGATCTCCTCGCAGAGCCGCGAAAGATGAAGCATGACCAGGCTTCCGCAGGACAGGGCCTCGAGCACGAAGTCCCGGTCCGAAACCGCGTCCATGCTGTTGGCGAACACGCCGGAAAGTCCCAGGTCCTTGGCCACGGCCGCGGGGTCCAGGGCATAGGTGGTCCCGGCCAGGGCCGCGGCGCCGAGCGGGGAGACCCGGATGCGCTTCTGGGCGTCGGCCAGGCGCTCCACATCGCGCTTGAACATCCAGGCGTAGGCCAGGAGGTGCTGGGCCAGGGACACGGGCTGGGCGGGCTGGAGATGGGTGCACCCGGGCAGGAGCGTGTCCTTGTGCTCCGCGGCGCGCTCCAGGAGCACGGCGGCCAGCTGGGCCAGGCCGGCGCTCCAGGCCGCGGCCCGGCCCGAGACGAACAGCCGGAAGTCCAGGGCCACCTGGTCGTTGCGCGAGCGGCCGGTGTGGAGCTTGCCGCCCACCGGTCCCACCAGGGCCGTGAGGCGGCTTTCAATGTTCATGTGCACGTCTTCCAGGGCCGGGTCCCAGGTGAACGCGCCGGACTCGATCTCGGCGAGCACGGTGTCCAGACCCTGGATGAGCGCGGCGGCCTCGTCCCGGGTGATGATCCCCTGGGCGGCCAACATGCGGGCGTGGGCCTTGGACCCGGCGATGTCCTCGGCGTACAGCCGGTGGTCGAAACTCACCGACTGGGTGTAGCCCTCCACCAGGGCGTCGGTGGCCGCGGCGAAGCGGCCGCCCCACATCTTTTTCCCGCTCATGCGTCCTCCAGCCTGGCCTAGCGCTTGCCGGACATGCGGCCCTTGAGCCGCAGGCCCACGAGGCGGATGAACCCGCGGGCGTCGGCCTGGTCGTAGACCTCGTCTTCCTCGAAGGTGGCCAGCTTCATGTCGTAGAGCGAATACGGCGACTTGCGGCCCAGGGGGATGACGTTGCCCTTGTAGAGCTTGAGGCGCACCGTGCCGGTGACCCGCTCCTGGCCCTTGTCGATCATGGCCTGCAGGGCCTCGCGCTCGGGCGAGTACCAGTAGCCGTAGTAGACCATCTCGGCGTAGCGCGGGATGAGCGTGTCGCGCAGGTGCATGACCTCGCGGTCCAGGCAGAGCCCCTCCAGGTCGCGGTGCGCGGCGTGGATGATGGTCCCGCCCGGGGTCTCGTACACGCCCCGGGACTTCATGCCCACGAAGCGGTTCTCGACCATGTCCACCCGGCCCACGCCGTGGCGGCCGCCGATCTCGTTCAACTTGGCCACGAGCTTGGCGGGCGAAAGCTTCTTGCTGTTGACCGCCACGGGATCACCGGCCTGGAACTCGATGGTCACGACCTCGGCCTTGTTCGGGGCCTTTTCCACGGGCACGCAGTAGCGGTGGCAGTCCTTGTGCGGCTCGTTCCAGGGGTCCTCCAGCTCGCCGCCCTCGAAGCTCACGTGCAGCAGGTTGGCGTCCATGCTCCAGGGCTTCTTCTTGGACACCGGCACCGGGATGCCATTCTTCTTGGCGAAGTTCACCAGGTCGGTGCGCGACTTCATGTCCCACTCGCGCCAGGGCGCGATGGTCTTGAGCTTCGGGTCCAGGGCCATGGTGGTCAGCTCGAAGCGCACCTGGTCGTTGCCCTTGCCCGTGGCCCCGTGGGACACGGCCTGGGCGCCCTCGGCCTGGGCGATCTCGACCATGCGCTTGGCGATGAGCGGCCGGGCGATGGAGGTGCCGAGCAGGTAGCGGCCCTCGTAGATGGCCCCGGCCCGGAACATGGGGAAGAGGAAGTCCCTGGCGTACTCCTCGCGCAGGTCCTCCACAAAGGCCTTGGACGCGCCCGTGGACAGGGCCTTGGCCTCCACGCCGGAGAGGTCCTCGTCCTGGCCCAGGTCCGCGGTGAAGGTCACGACCTCGCAGTCGTAGTTGAGCCGGAGCCACTTGAGGATGATGGAGGTGTCCAGGCCGCCGGAATAGGCCAGCACGACCTTCTTTATCTTCTTGGGGGCGCTCTTTTTGGGCGCGGCCTTTTTCTTCGCCGTGGTCATTTCCTCATGCTCCTAGATGGTTCCAAAAACCCATTCCAGAATGGCCTTCTGCATGTGCAGCCGGTTCTCGGCCTGGTCGAAGACGATGGAGTGCGGGCCCTCGAGCACGGCTTCGCTGATCTCCTCGCCGCGGTGCGCGGGCAGGCAGTGCATGACCTTGCAGCCGGGCTTGGCCAGGGCCAGCAGGCGGTCGTCCACCTGGTATCCGGCAAAGGCCCGCTCCCGCTCGCGCTGCTCGTCCTCCTGGCCCATGCTGGCCCAGACGTCGGTGTTCAGGTAGTCGGCCCCGGCCACGGCCTGGGCCGGATCGCCGGTGATGGTCAGCCGCGCGCCCCGGGCCTGAGCCTGGGCCACGATGGCCGGGTCCGGCCGGTAGCCCTCGGGACAGGCCAGGACCAGCTCGAAGCCGAACAGCGCGGCCGCGTCGATGAAGGCGTGGGCCATGTTGTTGCCGTCGCCCACCCAGGCCACGCGCAGATTCCCCAGGTCCGGGGTGCGCTCGTACATGGAGAGCACGTCGGAGAGCACCTGGCAGGGATGGTGCTCGTCGGACAGGGCGTTGATCACCGGAACGGAGCTGTAGAGCACAAGGGTCTCCAGCTTCTCCTGGCCGAAGGTGCGCACCACCATGCCGTCGGCGTAGCGCGACAGGCAGCGGGCCGTGTCCTTGAGGGGCTCGCTGCGGCCCAGCTGGGACTCCACCGGGGTCATGAAGATGGTCTGGCCGCCCAGATGGCGCACCGCCACCTCGAAGGACACCCGGGTGCGGGTGGAGGACTTCTCGAAGATGAGGATGATCACCCGACCGTCCAGGGTCCGGGTGCGGATGTTGCCGTCCTTCATCTCCTTGGCCCGGCGCAGGATGGTCCAGGCGTCGGCGGAGGTCAGGTCGGCGATGCGCAGCAGATGTCTCGGCATGACGGCTCCTTGGCCGGCGGGCATTCCCCGGCCGGGAAAGCCGTCATATTGCCCCACGTATCGGCCATTGTAAAGGCCGGGAAGGCCGGGTTCAGGCCAGGGCCTGGGCCGCGGCGGCCTCGGTCAGGGCCTCCATCTCCGGGCCGTGGTCCAGGCCCGCCAGGTGCAGCAGGGCGTGGGCCAGGAGCCGGGCCAGGTGCAGGACGGGGTCCTGGCCGTAAAGCCGGGCCTCGCGCAGACAGGCGGCCGGGGACAGGGCGATCTCGCCGAGACTCCCCTCCTCCTCCGAGGGAAAGGCCAGGACATTGGTGGGCCCGGAACAGCCCAGATGGCGCCGGTTCAAATCAGCCATGGCGGCGGCGTCCACCAGGGCCAGGTTCAGGTCTCCGGACAGGCCCAGGGCCTCCAGGAGCCGCGTGAGCAGGGCCGTCATCTCCCGTTGCGTCAGGGGCAGCCGGGGATCGGCCGGAACGCCGCGCTCAATGCTGATCACGGCCCTTCTCCAAGGCCTGGTCGTGCAGGTCGTAGGCCTGGACGATGCGACCCACCAAAGGGTGGCGGATCACGTCGTCCTCGTTGAAGCGGATGAAGGCGATGCCCGTGACCCGCTTGAGGATGCCCGCGGCCTGGACCAGGCCGGAGCGGCTGGAGGACGGCAGGTCGATCTGGGTCACGTCGCCGGTGACCACGGCCCGCGAGCCGAAGCCCAGGCGGGTGAGGAACATCTTCATCTGCTCGGGCGTGGTGTTCTGGGCCTCGTCCAGGATGACGAAGGCGTCGTTCAGGGTGCGGCCGCGCATGAACGCCAGGGGGGCCACCTCGATGATCCCGGTCTCGAGCATCTCCTGGACCTTGCGGAAGTCGAGCATGTCGTGGAGCGCGTCGTAGAGCGGCCGGAGGTAGGGATTGATCTTCTCGGCCAGGTCGCCGGGCAGGAAGCCGAGCTTCTCCCCGGCCTCCACGGCCGGACGGGTGAGCACGATACGCTTGACCTCGCGCCGGGTCAGGGCGGCGACCGCGGCGGCCACGGCCAGGTAGGTCTTGCCCGTGCCCGCCGGGCCGATGGCGAAGACCAGGTCGTTGCTCCGGATGGCGGTGAGGTAGTCGCGCTGGGTCAAGGTCTTGGGCGTCACCGTGCGCTTGGCCGAGGCCGTGTACACGCTGTCGCGGAAGACCGCCTCCAGGTCCGTGGAGGGATCGCGGGCCAGCATGCGGCAGGCGCAGTCCACGTCCTGGGGATGCACCGGGCGGCCCTTCTGGAGCAGGCCGTAGAGCTGGGTGAGCACGGCCTCGGCCAGGTCCAGGCGCTCTTCGCTGGAGGCCTTGAGGGTCAGGCGTCCGCCCCGGCTTTCGATGGACACCTTGGCCTTGTCCTCGACCATGCCGAGGTTGGCGTTCTGGGGCCCGAACAGCTGCCCGGCCAGGGCCGCGTCGTCGAACTCCAGGGTCCGGCTGTGCTCCTTCTTCCTTCCGGCCATGCTACCTCCTGCGGGCCCGCATCCAGGCGCAGGCCCGGCGCTCCAGCCAGTCCGTGGCCTCGTACAGCGCCGCGCCCAAGAGACTCATGCCCAGGATGCCGATGAACATGTCCACGTAGTCCATGCGGCCCCAGGCGTCCATAATGAGATAGCCCAGACCGCGTTGGGTGGCAAAGGACTCCACGAAGAAGAGCACGGCCACGGACACCCCCGTGCCCAGGCGCAGGGCCGTGAAGCCGTGGGGCAGGGCCGCGGGCAGATAGACGTCCCAGAGAATGTGCCACTTGCGCCCGCCCAGGGAGCGCACCGAGTCCACGTACTTGGGGTGCACGGCCCTCACCCCGTCGCGGGTGGTCACCAGGACCTGGTAGCCCAGGATCAGGGCGATGACCGCCACCTTGGCCCCGTCGCCCAGGCCCAGGAGCACGAGGAACACGGGCAGGAACACGATCTTGGGGATGGGATAGGTGAGCAGGACGAACGGTCCGAACAGGGCGTCGGCGCGGCGCGAGCCGCCCAGGACCAGGCCCAGGGGAAAGGCCAGGCCGAAGGCCAGGAGCATGGCCGCCACGGCGCGCAGGGCGCTGGCCTGGAAGTGCGCCCAGAAGATTCCCGTGCCCAGGGCCAGGACAAAGGCCCCGGCCACCTCCAGGGGCGGCGGCAGCACGGCCGAGCCCAGGCCCGCGGACAGGACCTGCCAGACCAGGCCCAGGACCAGGACCACCAGGCCGTAGCGCAGGGCCTTGCGCGCGAGCCCGCTCACCAGAGTTCCTCCGCGCTCTTGCGCAGGGAGCGCAGCAGCTCGAAATAGGCGTCGGCCTGGCGGTAGCGCTCCCCGCCGAAGCCGGGATTGTCGAAACTGGCGGCCACCGTGGACGGCCGTCCAGCCAGGACCAGGATGCGGCGGCCCAGGAAGGCGGCCTCCTCCAGGCTGTGGGTCACCAGGACGTAGGGCACGCGGCGCTTGCGCCAGACGGTCAGCAGCGTGAGCTGGAGCTTTTCCCGGGTGAGCGCGTCCAGGGAGGAGAACGGCTCGTCCATGAGCAGCAGGCGCGGCCGGGTGACGAAGGCCCGGGCAATGGCCACCCGCTGCATCTCCCCGCCCGAGAGCTTGCCGGGCCAGTCCCGGTCGCGGCCCTCCATGCCCAGCTCGGCCAGCTGCTCCCGGGCCATGGCCAGGCGCTCGGCCCGGGCCATGCCCCGGAACTTGAGGCCCAGGGCCACGTTCTCGGCCACGCTCTTCCAGGGCAGCAGGCCGTAGTCCTGAAGGATGATGGAGATGTCCGGGGTGGGCCCGCTGATCTCCCGGCCGTCCAGGCGCACCTGCCCGGCATCGGGCCGGGACAGGCCGCAGAGCAGGTAGAGCAGCGTGGTCTTGCCGCAGCCCGAG
>DFYP01000194.1 GCA_002382645.1 Desulfovibrio sp. UBA4079
GGCCAGGGTGGACTTGCCGCAGCCGGACTCGCCCACCAGGCCCAGGGTCTCGCCCTGGGTCAGGGTCAGGCTCACCCGGTCCAGGGCCCGGACCACGGTCGTGGTCAGGCCCAGGACCCCGCCGCGCAGATGGTAGCGCCGGGACAGGTCGCGGGCTTCCAGCAGGGGCGCGCTCATTGGTGCAGCCAGCAGCGCACGCTCCGCTCCGCGCCCGGATGGAACAGGGGCGGAGCCTGGCGGTCGCAGGGTTCGAAGCGTTTGGGGCAGCGCGGGTGGAAGCGGCAGCCCTGGGGCAGGTCGAAGATCGAGGGCACGGTGCCGGGGATGGGATTGAGCCGCTCCCGGGACCCGGGCCGGGGCAGGGAGGCGAGCAGGCCCTGGGTGTAGGGGTGCAGGGGCTCCCGGAACAGCTGGCGTACCGGAGATTCCTCAATGATCTGACCGGCGTACATGACGGCCACCCGGTCCGCGGCCCGGGCCACCACGCCCAGGTCATGGGTGATGAGCAGGGTGGCGCCTCCGGCGCGGCGCTGGCGCACCTCGGACAAAAGGTCCAATATCTGCGCCTGGATGGTCACGTCCAGGGCCGTGGTGGGCTCGTCGGCCAGGAGCAGGTCCGGGTCGCAGCTGAGCGCCATGGCGATCATGACCCGCTGGCGCATGCCGCCGGACAGTTCGTGGGGAAAGCTCCGGGCGCGCTCCCCGGGGTCCGGGATGCCCACCTTGTCGAGCATGGCCACTGCGAGGTCCCAGGCTTGCCCCTGGTCCAGGCCCTGGTGCAGGCGCACGGCCTCGGCGATCTGCTCGCCCACCCGGAACACGGGATTGAGCGAGGTCATGGGCTCCTGGAAGATCATGGCCAGGGCGCTGCCGCGTAAGTTGCGCATCTCCTCGGCAGGCAGGGCCAGGAGGTCGCGGCCCCGGAACAGGGCCTTGCCCGCGCTGATCCGGCCCGGCGGGTCCGGCACCAGCCGGAGCACGGACAGGGCCAGCACGGACTTGCCGCAGCCGGACTCGCCCACCAGGGCCAGGGTTTCCCCTTGCCGGATGTCCAGGCTCACGCTATCCACGGCCCTGGCTGGGCCGTGCTTGCCCAGAAAGTCGGTGCACAGGTCCTGGATGCTCAGAAGGGTCTCGGCCATTGGGTTTTTCGATTCTACTTCAAGTTTCGGTTGAGGTTTTTCCGGAACGCATGGTACGCAAAAGCGCTGGTTCCCACAACCAGCCCGGGAGGTGTCTTTGTCCTGTGTGGCGGTGATCGGCGGCGGCCTGGCGGGCTGCGAATGCTCCCTGGCCCTGGCCCGGGCCGGGGTGGCGGTGCGGCTCTTCGAGATGAAGCCCGGCCGCTATTCCGAGGCCCACGGCAGCCCCAATTTGGCCGAGCTGGTCTGCTCCAATTCCCTGCGCTCCGAGGAGCCGTCCACAGGGGTCGGATTGCTCAAGGAGGAGATGCGCGCCCTGGGCAGCCTGGTCCTGGCCGCGGCCGACGCCACCCGCGTGCCCGCGGGCAAGGCCCTGGCCGTGGACCGGGACCTGTTCTCGGCCGAGGTCACCCGCGTCATCGAGGGGGAGCCGAACATCACCCTGGAGCGGCGCGAGGTGGGCAGCCTGGACGACCCGGCCCTGGCCGGGGCCGACGCCGTGGTGGTGGCCGCAGGCCCCTTGGCCTCCACGGCCCTGGCCGAGGACCTGGCCCGGACCGTGGGCGGGGAGCGGCTCTATTTCTACGACGCCATCGCGCCCATCGTGGCCGCGGATTCCCTGGACATGGACATGGTCTTCGCTGGCTCGCGCTACCGGCCCGAGGACCTGGACTATCTCAACTGCCCGCTCAACGAGGCCCAGTACAAGGGGTTCGTGGCCGCGCTCCTGGCCGCGGACAAGGTCCCGCCCCGGGATTTCGAGAAGGAGTTCCATTTCGAAGGCTGCCTGCCCGTGGAGGAGATGGCCGAGCGCGGGGAAATGACCCTGGCCTTCGGCCCGCTCAAGCCCGTGGGCCTGACCGATCCGCGCACGGGCGAGCGGCCGTTCGCCGTGGTCCAGCTCAGGGCCGAGAACCGGGCGGGCACGGCCTTCAACCTCGTGGGATTCCAGACCAAACTGACCCATCCCGAGCAAAAGCGGGTGTTCCGGCTCATCCCGGGCCTGGAGCGGGCCGAGTTCCTGCGCCTCGGGAGCATCCACCGGAACACCTATGTGGACGCGCCGAGGGTCCTGACCCCGGAGCTGGAGCTGCGGGCCCGGCCCGGGGTGTTCCTGGCCGGGCAGATCACGGGCGTGGAGGGGTATTTGGAATCCGCGGCCTGCGGGCTCTGGCTGGGCCTGCATCTGGCCGGGAACCTGGGCCATGGCCCCCAGGTGGGGCTTCCGCCCCGGGAAACGGCTCTGGGCGGGCTGCTGGGCCATCTCCAGACCCCGCCGGTGAAGCGCTTCCAGCCCTCGAACGTGCATTTCGGGCTCATGCCCGGGCTGGAGGTCAAGGCCAAGAAGGCCGTGCGCAAGGAACTCTACGCGGAACGGGGCAGGATCCATTTCGCGGCCTGGCTGGCTCAAACCGGATTGCCTCCCAAGGAGCGCGCATGATCCTGGACCGCCTGGAGAATTGGTCCCGCTATTTCTCTTCTCCCCTGATGGACCAGGTGCGGGCCTGCCTGGCCGGCCTGGGCCCGGATTCGGCCCTGGGCGAACGGCCCATCCAGGACCGGGACGCCTGGGTCAATGTGTTTGAGGGCCGTCTCCGGCCCTTGGACCAGGCCCTGTTCGAGGCGCATCGGATTTACGCGGATGTTCAGGTGGTTTTGGCCGGCCAGGACTCCTGCGGCTGGGCGCCTCTTGCTGGCCTTGTTCCTCAGGGCGAGTACGATCCGGCCAAGGACGTGGCCTTTTTCCAACTCCCGTCTTCTCCCCCTGACTTCTTCACCCTCCAACCCGGCCTGTTCGCCGTGTTTTTCCCTGACGACGGCCACTTGCCCCAGATCGGCGGGCCTGGGACCGTGCTCAAGGCCGTGGCCAAGATTCGCGTCGATCTCTTGAAATAGTTCTTTTTTTGCCCCTCAACGACGCGGACCGCCCCGGGGCCAAAGCCCCGGGGCGGTCCGCGTCGTTGCAATCGAGTCCAGGGCCGTGCCCTGGCCCCCGGAGGGTGCCTTTATCCCAGGATTTTCTCCGGCGGCCTGCGCTCGGGCACGATCTCGTGGGGGATCTTTTCCGCGTTCCACTCCCGGCTCACGTACAGGCCGCAGAAGCAGGCCCCGTACTCGCGCACGTCGTCCTCGCGGTAGGCGCAGGGGCAGACGATGTCCTTGTCCTGCTCAAAGGTGCCGTTGGCCAGGCGGCAGGGGCAGGCCATGTAGCCGTAGCGCTCCTTGTTGGCCAGCAGGCTGTCCATGAGCGCCATGGTCATCTCGTCGTCTTTGTTGAAGAAATAGCCCTTGGGCTCCTGGTACTTGCGGAGCTGCTCCAGCAGGGTTTTGGCGTCCACGTCACTTCCCCAGGGCCTTGTCGATCTTGTCCTTGTTGAAGCCCACGATGACCTCGCCGTTGATGACCATGGTGGGAAAGGACACGGCGGGATTGAGCTTCTTGACCTCCTCGATGATCTTCTTGCGCTCCTCGCCCTCGAGCTGGTCCACGAACACGCACTCGTAGGCGTTGCCGCATTGATCGAGATAGGCCTTGGTGTTCTTGCAGTGGATGCAGGTGCTCAGGGCGTAGAGTTTGACCTGTGGGGCCATGATGATCTCCTGTGGGGGTTGGGTGCTGGCGGAAATATGATCCTTTCGGCTGGTTCTGTCAAAGCGCGTCAGGCCCCGATGCGGCCCAGGCGGCGGGCCAGGCGGGCTTCCAGGCGGCGGGCCAGGAGGGAGAAGAGGGCGTTGAGCACCAGGTACAGGCCCAGGACCGTGAGCCAGATCTCGAAGGTCCGGTAGGTGGCGGCGGAGAGTTCCATGGCCTGGAAGGTGAGCTCCTGGACCGAGATGACCGCCACGATGGCCGAGTCCTTGACCGTGGAGATGAACTGCCCGGCCAGGGCCGGGAGCATGCGGGCCAGGGCCTGGGGCAGGATCACGAAGCGGAGCTGCTGGCCCCGGGTGAAGCCCAGGGCGCAGGAGGCCTCCCATTGCTCGCGCTCCAGGGAGTTGATGCCCGCGCGCACGATCTCGGTGACGTAGGCCCCTTCCAGGAGGCCCAGGAGGAGCACGGCCGAGAGGAGTTCCGGGAACTGGGAGGGCGGGCCCAGGAGCAGGTCCAGGAGGTCGCGGCCCCAGGGCGGCAGGGCCAGGACCCGGGCGTGCAGGTCCAGGGCCGCGGCCAGCTGGCTGCCCAGGAAGAAGTAGCCCAGGAAGACCAGGACCAGGGGCGGCAGGTTGCGGACCAGCTCCACGTAGGCGGCGCCGACCATGCGGCGGAAGGGCCGGGGGCTGGTGCGGGCCAGGGCCATGAGCGTGCCCAGGACCAGGGCCAGGACCCCGGACCAGAGGCTCAGGCGCACGGTGGTCCAGAGGCCCTGGAGCAGGGGCCCGGGCTCGCCCGGGCCGGAGCGCCAGAAGGCCCCGGCCAGGGCGGACCAGTTCCAGTGGTAGTCCAGGCCGGCCACCCGGGCGCGCAGCCAGAGCCCGGCCAGGCACAGGGCCAGGAGCAGGAACGCGTCCAGGACAAGGACCCGGCGGGGCCGGGGCGCGGGGCGCAGGGCCTGCACGGCGCTACTCGACCAGCGGCTTCCAATCCTCGGTGTTGAACCAGTAGGCGAAGCGGGCGTCCAGCCAGCCCAGGGCGCTGGTCACCCGGACCCAGTTGTCCAGGAAGTTGAGGAAGTCCGGATCGCCCTTGCGCACGGCGAAGCCGATGGGCTCGCGGGTGAAGTCCGTGTCGCCCAGGGGCAGGAAGAGCTTGTCCGGATGGGCTGCGGCCTGGAGGCGCGGCAGCGGGGCCGAGGAGATCATGGCGTGGGCCCGGCCCGAGAGGAGCTCCTGCACGGCCTGGGCCTCGTCGCTGAAGGGCTTGATGGTGGCCTTGGGCAGGAAGTTCTCGGCGGCCTCCTGGGCCGTGGTGCCCAGGCGCACGGCCACGACGACCTCGGGCCTGTTGAAGTCGGCCAGGGTCTTGAGGCCCGCGGCCTTGTCCTTGTGGGCCACGATGGCCATGCCGGTGAATTCGTAGGGGATGGAGAAGTTCACCTTGAGGTTGCGCTGGGGCCGGATGCCCATGCCGCCGATGATGATGTCGAACTTGCCGGTCAAAAGCGCGGGGATGATGCCGTCCCACTTGGTGGGCACGAACTCGGGCTTCACGCCCATGTCCTGGGCCAGGCGGCGGGCCACGTCGATCTCGAAGCCGATGAACTGTCCGTCCTTGGCCTGCATGGCCCAGGGCACGAAGGTCGAGAAGCCCACCCGGAGCGTGCCGCGCCGGAGCACGTCTTCCAGGGTGCTTTGCCGGGCCAGGTCGGTGCGTGTGGTTTCTGCTCGGGCGTCCGCGGCCAGGCCCACGATGACGATGAGCGTCACCAGGCCCGACACAAAGGTTCTCCACAGGGTCATGGGGTCCTCCAGGTTGGGGTTGGAGCCAGTGTTCCTATCTACACGAGGCGCAGGCGCTTATCCAGCCGGTCCACCAACAGGGACAGGGTCAGGGTCAGCAGGAGGTAGATCCCGGCCACGGTGAACCAGACCTCGAAGGCCAGGAAGGACCGGGCCACGAGGATCTGGCCCTGCATGGTCAGGTCCGCGATGGCGATGGCGCTGACCAGGGCCGAGTCCTTGATGAGCGACACGGCCTGCCCGGCCAGGGGCGGCAGGACCCGGCGCAGGGCCTGGGGCAGGATCACGTGGTAGTAGGTGCGGGGCAGGGACAGGCCCAGGCTCTTGGCCGCCTCCCACTGGCCGGCCGGGATGCTGGTGATCCCGGCGCGGATGATCTCCGTGGCGTAGGCCCCCTCGAACAGGCTCAGGGCCAGCACGGCCGCGGCCTCGCTGGAGAGATTCAGGATCGGGGCCAGGACAAAGGAGGCGAAGAACAGCTGGATGAGCAGGGGCGTGTTGCGGATGAGCTCCACGTAGCCGCGGGCCAGGACCCGGCCCAGGGGCGAGCCCGAGAGCAGAAGCAGGGCGGCCGAAAGGCCCAGGCAGGGGGCCAGGACCAGGCCCAGGGCCGTGATGCGCAGGGTGACCCAAAGGCCGTCCAGCAGGGGCCCGGCCTGGAACACGCCGTCTTGGAACTGCCCGAGATAGCGGGGAATTTGATACCACTGCCAGTTGTAGCCCAGGGCCTCGGCCCCCCGGTACAGGAGCCAGGCGACCAGGGCCAGGAGCAGGGCGAACTTGCAGCAGTCGAGCAGGAAGCGGGGGCGTCGGCGGGGCAGGGAGCAGGCCGCGTCGCTCATGGCAGGAGCGGTTCCACCAGGGCCTTCACGCGTTGGAACACGGCCTCGGGGCTGTCCTGGGCCGGGATGACCCGGATGCGTTCCCGGTGCAGGGCGGCCCAGGTCAGGTAGCCCTCGCGCACGCGGCGGTGGAACTCCAGGGCCTCGGCCTCGAAGCGGCCTTCCTCGCGGCTCTTGCCGTCGCGCAGGTTGCGGGCCAGGGCCCGGTTCAGGCCGGTCTCGGCGGGCAGGTCCAGGAGCAGGGTGAGGTCGGGCCAGAGCCCGCCCACGGCCACCTCGTTGAGGGTGTGCAGGGTCTTGGGGTCCAGGCCCCGGCCGTAGCCCTGGTAGACCACGGTGGAGTCCGCGAAGCGGTCCGAGAGGACCCATTTGCCCTCGGCCAGGGCCGGGCGGATGACCTGGGCCACGTGCTGGGCCCGGTCGGCCAGGTAGAGGAACAGCTCGGCCGGAGGGGCCATGTCCTGGTTGTCCATGTGCAGGAGCAGGCGGCGCAGTTCCTGGCCCAGGCAGCTGCCCCCGGGTTCGCGGGTGAGCAGGGTGGCCACGCCCTGGCCCTTGAGCAGTTCGTCCAGGAGCGCGATCTGCGTGCTCTTGCCTGTGCCTTCAATGCCTTCGAACGTGATGAACATATGGGGCCCATGGATGCCGGTCAGGGATTGTGGTGCCGTTTCCTGGAGTTACGCGGTATGGTTCTTGTACTCCAGGCGTCCGCCCCTGGCAAGCGCGGAAAACGGCGCTTCGGCTGACTTCCGGAGGCGTTTGGGCTAGGAGTCCGGGAGGATTGCCGCGCATGAGGCGGCTGGAGGCGGAGATGAAGAACAGGGGAGCGGCGTGCGCCGCGGTGGTTGTTTTCGCCGTTCTTGCGCTGGGCGGAGCCGTGGCGGCCCGGGCCCAGGAGATGGACCGCGCGTCCCTGCTGCGGGGCTATGAGGCGCGCATCCGGGCCGTGCTGGCCCGGGGCGAACTGCCGATCATCGACGTGGAGCACCACTGGGGCGGCAAGATCGCGCTCTCCGACCTGCTGGTCAAGATGGACCGCAATGGCGTGGTCCTGACCTGGCTCGGCCAGAACGAGAAGAACGGCAGCGCGCATGTCTGGGGCTCGGTGCAGCAGGCCCCGGACCGCATCGTGCCGGTGACCATCCACGGAGACGGCCCCCGCTGGCACGGCCAGGACCCGGGCCTGCTGGCGGAGCTGGCCGCGGACGTTCGTTCCGGGCGGTATTTCGCCATGGGCGAGTTCGAGGCCCGGCACTACATCTCGAGCACCAACGACCGGGACGTGCACCTGCCTCTGGATTCCCCTTCCTTTGAGGCCGTGTTCCAGCTGGCCGAGGAGACCGGGCTGCCGTTCCTCGTGCACCACGAGGCCGAGGACGCCATGCTGCCCGAGATGGAGCGCATGCTGGCGCGCCACCCCCGGGCCAAGGTGATCTGGTGCCACGTGGGCCGCAACCGGGATTCCGCCACCTGGACCGCCTTTCCCACGCCCGACGGCGTGCGCGTGTTCCTGATGCGCTACCCCAACCTGTATTTCGACCTGAACCAGGCCAAGCCCGGCAGCCGCCACCGCGGCACCAACCAGGTGGACTCGGTGCTCTACGACATCGACCGGACCAAGGGCGGGGACCAGCCGGACGCCCGGCTCAATCCGGCCTGGAAGCGGCTGCTGGAGGAATTTCCGGACCGTTTTCTCATCGGCACGGACGTGAACACCAAGCGCTTCGACGGCTACGACCAGGTCATCCAGACCTTCCGGCTCCTGATCCTGAACCGGCTGAGCCCGGAGACCGCGGCCAGGATCGCCTGGAAGAACGCCTGGCGGTTCATGGCCGGCCAGGAATGGCGGGAATGAGGCGCGCTCAGCCCTTGATGGGCAGCAGGTACTGGGCCCGCTGCGCTTCCTTGCCGCTGGCGCGGCCGTCCGGGGTGGGCGTGGGCCGGTACAGGTAGCGGTCCAGGTAGCGCTGGAACCCGGTCCAGGGCGAGCCCGCGGGGTCCAGCTCGGCAAAGGCCGCCTGGATCGTGTTCAGCTTGGCGTCCAGGTTGTCGGCGTAGTGCAGGACAAAGGCCTCCGGGGTCTTGGGCCGCCGGGGGGAGCCGAACTCGTACTCGCCGTGGTGCGCCAGGATGATGTGCTTGAGATGCAGGACGAGGTCCTCGTCCAGGTCCCGGGCCTTGGCCAGGAAGGGTTCGAGCTTTTCCAGGCCGATCCAGATGTGGCCCAAAAGCCGGCCCTGGTCCGTGTAATCGTTGGCCAGGCCGCCGGACAGCTCCCAGGCCTTGCCCAGGTCGTGGAAGATGCCCGCCACCAGGAGGGTCTGGCGGTCCAGGTGGGGGTAGAGGTCGCACAGGGACATGCAGACCCGGACCACGGCCAGGGTGTGCTCGAGCAGGCCGCCCGCGTAGGCGTGGTGCACGGTCTTGGCCCCCACACCGCCCAGGAGCCGGGAGCGGATTTCCTCGTCGCGCAGGATCTTGCGGGCCAGGTGCTTCCAGGGCTTGTGCCGGAGGTGCTCGGTGCAGAGGTCCTCGATGTCCTGGAGCATGTCCTCGGCGGGCCGCTCGCTGGAGGGCAGGAAGTCGGCCAGGTTGGCCCCGGCGTCCTCGGCGGAAAGGATTTCCAGGCGCTCGATGACCACCTGGGGCCGGTCCCGGAAGCTCGTCACCGCCCCGCGCAGGCGCGCGAACGAGCCCGCGGGGATCTCGGAGAATTCCTGGGACAGGGGGCTCCAGACCTTGGCCTCCACCTGGCCGCTGCGGTCCGCCAGGGTCAGGCTCCAGTAGGGGCCGTTGCGGGACTGCCCCTGCTTGGCCTCGGTGACCAGAAAGAGGTCCTGGACCTGCTGGCCGGGGCAGAGGTCGCGGACAAAGGTATTCTTGACGCTCACGTTTCTTGCCATGGGGCTTGGGTTGCGCTACCTCGCCAGGGGGACGGGGTCTGATCCCGGAAACTGCCTCGAACCCCGGGCAATGTCAAACGCGAGGTCGCACCGCATGAAGATCCTTCTGACCAACGACGACGGCATCCAGGCCGTGGGCCTGCGGGCCCTGTACCGGGCCTTCACCCTGGCCGGGCACGCGGTGCGGGTGGTGGCGCCGGTCACCGAGCAGTCCGCGGTGGGCCACGCCCTGACCATCAGCATGCCCCTGCGGGTCAAGGAATTCCAGGAGGACGGCTTCGAGGGCCTGGGGGTCTACGGCACGCCCGTGGACTGCGTGAAGCTGGGCCTGTCCACGCTGCTGCCCGAGGCCCCGGACCTGGTGGTCTCCGGCATCAACGCGGGCGCCAACGTGGGCGTGGACATCCTCTATTCCGGCACGGTCTCCGCGGCCACCGAGGGCGCGCTCATGGGCCTGCCCGCCCTGGCCGTGTCCATGGACGACTTCAACCCGCGGGACCTCTCGGCCCAGGCCGCCTCCACCGAGGCCCTGCTGCACCGCATCGAGTGGTCGGCCCTGCCGCCCAAGTGCGTGCTCAACCTGAACTTTCCTGCCTGCGACCTGGCCCAGGCCAAGGATCTGGCCGTGTGCCCGCACACCCGGGCCTCGTACAAGGACTGGTACGACTCCCGCCGCGATCCCCGGGGACGGCCGTACTACTGGCTGGACGGCGAGATCCCTCCGGGCCAGATCAGCGCCGGGCGGGACCGCCAGCTCCTCACCGAGGGGCACGTGACGCTCACCCCGCTGCGCTTCGACTTCAACGACCCCGAGACCCGCGAGGCCCTGCGCGCGATGTTGCAAAAGCCCGCGCGCCATTGACGCCGCAACGGGCCTCGAATAGAGTAGTTGGCCGGACCCGGACCGTCTCCGGGCGTCCCTTCAGCTTGCAAGGAGGACCCCATGCCGCTCGTCTCCCCCAAAGAAATGTTCCAGAAGGCCTACACTGGCGGCTACGCCATCGGCGCCTTCAACGTGAACAACATGGAGATCATCCAGGGCATCATGGCCGCGGGCCAGGAGGAGCGGGCCCCGCTCATCCTCCAGGTTTCTGCCGGCGCCCGCAAATACGCCCAGCAGATCTACATCATCAAGCTCATGGAAGCGGCCATGGCCCTCACCGACCTGCCCGTGGTCCTGCACCTGGACCACGGCCAGAACTTCGAGATCTGCAAGGAGGTCATCGACGGGGGCTTCACCTCGGTGATGATCGACGGCTCGCACCTGCCCTTTGAGGAGAACATCGCCGAGACCAAGAAGGTCGTGGCCTACGCCCATTCCAAGGGCGTCTGGGTCGAGGCCGAGCTGGGCCGGCTGGCCGGGGTGGAGGACGAGGTGAGCTCGGAGCACAGCATCTACACCGACCCGGACCAGGCCGCCGAGTTCGTGGGCAAGACCGGCTGCGACTCCCTGGCCATCGCCATCGGCACGAGCCACGGGGCCTACAAGTTCAAGGGCGAGGCCAAGCTGGACTTCGAGCGCCTGGACCAGGTGGCCAAGCTCCTGCCCGGCTTCCCCATCGTGCTCCACGGCGCCTCCTCGGTGCCCCAGGAGTTCGTGGAAATGGCCAACAAGTATGGCGGAAAGGTGGGCGGCGCGCGCGGCGTGCCCGAGGAGCTCTTGCGCAAGGCCGCCGGCAAGGCCGTGTGCAAGATCAATATCGACACGGACATCCGCCTGGCCATGACCGCCACCATCCGCAAGCACTTCACCGAGAACCCGGCGGACTTCGACCCCCGCCAGTACCTCGGACCGGCCCGCGAGGCGGTCAAGAACATGGTTCAGCACAAGATCAGGAACGTGCTCGGCTGCTCGGGCAAGGCCTGACCGAAATACAGCGAGGCAAGGAGAACATCGAGATGTCTGTGCGCATCGGCATCAATGGCTTCGGCCGCATCGGCCGCTACGTGACCCGGCTGCTGGCCGACGAAAAGGACCTGGAGCTGGTGGCGGTGAACGCCCGGGCCAGCAACCAGGAACTCTGCCACCTGCTCAAGTACGACTCGGTCCACGGCCGCTTCCTGCACACCGAACCCACGGACCAGGGCTTCACGGTCAAGGACCGCAAGGTCACGGTGACTCGCCAGGCCGCGGGCGAGTGGAAGTGGGGCGAGCTGGGCTGCGACCTGGTCCTGGAGACCACCGGCAAGTTCACGGACCGGGGCTCCTGCGAAAAGCACCTGGCCTGCGGGGCCAAAAAGGTGGTGGTCAGCGCCCCGGCCAAGGAGCCGGACGTGACCGTGGTCATGAGCGTCAACGACGCCGAGCTCAAGCCCGAGCACAGGATCATCTCCAACGCCTCCTGCACCACCAACTGCCTGGCCCCGGCGGCCAAGCTCATCCACGAGGCCTACGGCATCAAGCACGGCCTCATGACCACGGTGCACTCCTACACCATGAGCCAGCGCGTGCTGGACGGCTCGCACAAGGACATCCGGCGGGCCCGGGCCTGCGCCGTGAACATGATCCCCACCACCACGGGCGCGGCCAAGGCCGCCACCCTGGTGATCCCGGCGCTCAAGGGCAAGCTCGACGGCATGGCCGTGCGCGTGCCCACGCCGAACGTCTCCCTGGTGGACCTGGTCTGCGAACTGGAGAAGTCCACCAGCAAGGACGAGGTCAACGCCCTGCTCAAGGCCGCGGCCAATGACAGCATGGGCTTTTCCGAGGAGCCGCTCGTGTCCACGGACTACATGGGCTCGACCTTCGGCGGCGTGGTGGACGCGGCGCTGACCACGGTCATCGGCGGCACCATGCTCAAGCTGATCATCTGGTACGACAACGAGGCCGGGTTCACCAACCAGCTCCTGCGTCTCACCCGCAAGGTCGCCGGCATGATGTAGGCGGCTTGTTTCCAGAACTGCCGCGCCCCGCCGGAGACTCTCCGGCGGGGCGTTACTTTTTGCGCTTCCGGGCTTGGACTCGGGACCCGGAGCGGGTATGTTGGGGCCAACAGCGAGGCCCCTCATGCCCGAAAAGTTCCTCTGCATCCACGGCCACTTCTACCAGCCGCCCCGGGAAGACCCCTGGATGGACATGGTCTTTCCCGAGGGCAGCGCGGCCCCGGCCCGCAACTGGAACGAGCGCATCTGCCGGGAGAGCTACGGTCCCCTGGCCTTTGCCCGCCGCCTGGACGGCAGCGGCCGGATCATGGAGCTGCTCAACTGCTACGAGTGGATGAGCTTCAACGTGGGCCCCACGCTGCTCACCTGGATGGAGCACCAGGCCCCGGAGGTCTACGCCCGCATCCTGGACGCGGACCGCAAGAGCGCCGAGCGGCTGGGCCACGGCAACGCCCTGGCCCAGGTCTATCATCACGTGATCATGCCCCTGGCCTCGGACCTGGACCGCCAGGCCGAGGTGGCCTGGGCCGTGGCCGACTTCGAGGCCCGCTTCAAACGCCGCCCCGAGGGCCTCTGGCTCTCCGAGGCGGCCGTGGACGACCGCACCCTGGAGATCCTGGCCGACGAGGGCATCGCCTTCACCATCCTGGCCCCGCGCCAGGTGGCCGCGGTGGACGACGAGGGCGGCCAGTGGCGGGAAACGGACGAGGGCGGCCTGGACATCACCCAGCCCTATCTGGTGGAGCTTTCCGGCGGCCGGTCCATGGCCGTGTTCTTCTACGACGGACCCGTGTCCCAGTCCGTGGCCTTCGAGGGGCTTTTGCGCGACGGCGAGCGCTTCTGGCAGCGGCTCAGCGGGGCGGGTTCCTCCGGGCTCTTGTCCCTGGCCACGGACGGCGAGACCTACGGCCACCACTTCGCCTTCGGCGAAATGGCCCTGGCCTATGTCCTGGCCCAGACCCGGGCGGGCCGCGACGGCTGGCGCAACACCAATTACGGGGCCTATCTGGCGGCCCATCCGCCGAAGCGCCGGGTCCGGCTGCGCCAGGCCTCGTCCTGGAGCTGCGTGCACGGGGTGGAGCGCTGGCGCGCGGACTGCGGCTGCTCCACGGGCGGGCATCCGGACTGGAACCAGCGCTGGCGCGGGCCCCTGCGCGAGGGCCTGAACGCGATCAAGACCGAGATGGACGCCCATTTCCTGGGCGCGGGCCAAAAGGTCTTCCGCGACCCGGCCCAGGGCCTCAAGGACTTCGGCAAGGTCCTGGCCGGGCTGTGGACCCCCGCGGGCTTCGGGGAGCGCCACTTCCTGCCCGGCCTGGACGAGCAGGCCCAGGACACGGGCTTCAAGCTGCTGACCATGGAGAAATGGGCCCTGTCCTCGTTCGCCAGCTGTGCCTGGTTCTTCGACGACCTGGGCCGCATCGAGCCGCTCAACGCCCTGACCTTCGCCCTGCGGGCCATGGGCCTGGCCCAGCGCACCGGCTGCCGCGACCTGGAGCCGCTGCTCCTTTCCCATCTGGGACAGGCGGCTTCCAATGACCCGGTGATGGGCACGGGCCTGGACCTCTGGAACCGCGAGGTGCGCCCCCGCCGCGAGACCGTGGAAAGCCTGCTGGCCCAGGCCCTGTTCACCCTCTGGGCCGAGGCCCGCATGCCCGCCAGCGGCAAGTCGGGCACCGCGGTCTGGCCCGGGGTGGAGGTGAGCGTCGAGGTGGGCGGACTCACCAATGACGACCAGCCCTCGGGCAAGGCCGTCATTGCCTGGCGCCACGAGCCCGGCCTGGACCGCTGCCGCTGGATCTGGGAACAGTCCGAGTCCGGGGACCCCATGGCCAGCTGCGTGCGCGTGGAATCCCCGGAGCGCGGCAGCCTCAAGTGCGTTCCGGGCCAGTACCTGCCCTGGGAAAAGCGCCAGGACCTGGCCGTGAAGTGGGTCTCCGGGGCCGAGGCCCGGATCTGGAGCCGGGAGCTGGAGCAGGCCGCGGTGGGCGTCTATCTCTTCAATTCCTTCCGCGAGGCCCAGCGCACCCAGACCGTGGCCGAGCACTGGGAGCGCTTCTGGGCGGCCCTGTGCTGGACCTGGATCATGGGCCAGGTGCCGGGCCGGGGCGATCTCCTGGGCTTTTTGCGCCAGACCGGCCAGAACCACCCGGACGCCCACGAGCTCTGCCGGCGCATCGGCGAGGCCATCTGCGGGTTTCTGGCCGAAAAGAGCCCGGACTGGCGGCGCATCGCCTTCATCCTGAGCCGGGCCCTGGACCTGGGCCTGACCACGGACCTCTGGGCGGCCCAGAACACCTACTGGCTGCGCCGGGAGCGGGGCGTGACCGACGCCGAGGTGGCCCGGCTGCTCTGGTTCACGGAGTAGGGGTCTAAAAGTCCAGGACCAGGCCGGAGCAGAGGGGCTCCACCCGGCAATCCAGGGCGCAGGCCAGGTGGGTCATGGCCGCCTGGCCCGTGCAGTGGCCCAGGCAGAGGTATTCCACCCCGCATTCCACCAGGGCCCGCAGGGCCCCGTCCAGGCGCTCCTGGTCCGCGTCGTGCAGGTGCGCCCCGCCCACCAGTCCATACAGCCTCTGGATTCCCAGGCGGTCCCGCAGGCAGGAGAGCGTGTTCTCCAGGCCCGCGTGGCAGCAGCCGAGCACGAGCACCGGGCCGCGATGCGTCTGGAGCAGGACAAAGGCGTCGTCGGCGACCGGGTCCTGCGTGTGGCCCTGGGGGTCCAGGAACAGGTTGTTCAGGGACTGGGGCAGGCCGGGCAGGCGGGGGATGTCCGTGACCAGGGTCAGGTCCGGGGTGAGCTGGCGTGCGCCGGACACGGCCTCGAACCGCTCCAGGGGCGCGGGAATGCCCACGGGGTCGATCTTGTCCTTGTGGCGGGCCCAGCGCGGCCGGTTCACCCCGGCGTGGGCCAGGATGGGTCCGGAAAAGCCCGCGCGCAGCAGGGCCGGGATGCCGCCGGTGTGGTCGTAGTGGCCGTGGCTCAGGGCCAGGCCCTGGGCCCGGGCCGGATCCACGCCCATGGCTTGGGCGTTGTCCAGGAATCGGGGCGAGGCCCCGGTGTCCCAGAGCCAGAATCCGCCGGCGTCGTCCTCCAGGGCCATGGCCAGGCCCCATTCCGAGGCCAGGCCGTCGTCCCCGGTGTTGTCCACGAGGATGCTGATCCGGGCCATGTCAGGCCCGCTTCTTTTTGGCCTTGGGCTTGGGGCTCTGGTCCGGCCACTTCTGGGGGTCGTCCTGGAACAGCTTGTAGTTGATGGAGTCCACCAGGGCCTGCCAGCTGGCGTCGATGATGTTGTGGGACACGCCCACCGTGGTCCAGCGGGACTTCTTGTCCCCGGACTCGATGAGCACGCGCACGAACGAGGCCGTGCCGCCCGTGTCCCGGCTGGCCCCGGACATGACCCGGACCTTGAAGTCCAGAAGCCGCATCTCGGCCAGGTTGGGATAGGCGGGCAACAAGGCCCGGCGCAGGGCCATGTCCAGGGCGTTCACCGGGCCGCGGCCCGTGGCCGCGGTGTGCTCCACGTCGCCGCGCACCTTGAGCATGACCGTGGCTTCGGAAAAGGGCTCGCCGTCCGGATGCATGGCGTCCAGGACCCGGTAGGTCATGAGCTGGAAGTAGCGCTTGGACCAGCCCATGGTCTTGAAGAACAGGATCTCGTAGCTGGCCTCGGCCACGGAGTAGTCGTAGCCCTTGGCCTCGCGGTTCTTGAGCTCGGCCAGGAGGTCCTGCACGGCCGGGTCGTCCTTGTCCAGGTCGTAGCCGTACTGCCGGGCCTTGAACATGATGTTGCTGCGTCCGGCCAGGTCCGAGAGGAGCACACGCTGCTTGTTGCCCACGGCCTCGGGCTCCACGTGTTCGTAGGTCCGGGCGTCCTTGAGCACGGCGTGCACGTGGATGCCGCCCTTGTGGGCGAATGCCGAGCCGCCCACGAAGGGCTGGCGCAGGAACGGCCGCAGGTTGGCGGTTTCGCTCACGAAATGGGCCGCGGTGCTCAACAGCTTGAGGCGCTCCTCGCCGATGCAGGAGCAGCCCATCTTGAGCTCCAGGTTGGCGATGATCGAGCAGAGGTTGGCGTTGCCGCAGCGCTCGCCGTAGCCGTTGATGGTGCCCTGGACCTGCACCACGCCCTGGCGCACGGCCTCCAGGGAGTTGGCCACGGCCAGCTCGGAGTCGTTGTGGCAGTGGATGCCGAGCTTCACCTTGGGCAGGGCCTTTTTCACGGCCTTGATGCTGGCGGCCACCTCGTGGGTCAGGCGTCCGCCGTTGGTGTCGCAGAGCACGAGCACGTCGGCCCCGGCCTCGGCGGCGGTCTTCAGGCAGGCCAGGGCGTATTCCGGGTTGTCGTTGAACCCGTCGAAGAAGTGCTCGGCGTCGAAGAACAGCTCCTTGCAGCGCGGCCGCAGGAAGGCCAGGCTCTCCCGGATGAGGGCCAGGTTCTCGGGCAGGGTCACGCCCAGGGCCTTGACCGCGTGGAGGTCCCAGGTCTTGCCGAAGATGGTCAGGACCGGGGCCTTGGACTCGGCCAGGGCCTTGAGGTTGGGGTCCTTGTCGGCGGCGAGCTTGGCGTTGCGCGTGCTGCCGAAGGCCGCCACCTGGGCGTTTTTCAGGGCGTAGGAGCGGATGTCCCTGAAGAACTGACGGTCCGTGGGGTTGGACCCGGGCCAGCCGCCCTCGATGTAGTGGATGCCGAGCTCGTCCAGCTTGAGGGCGATGCGCAGCTTGTCCTCGAGGGTCAGGTGGATTTCCTCGGCCTGGGTCCCGTCCCGCAGGGTGGTGTCGTAGATGGCGACCTGTGGCATGGCCTCCTCCGTCAAGCTTTGTGCGAGTCCTTGTCCAGCTCGAAGGCGGCGTGCAGGGTGCGCACGGCCAGCTCCGTGTATTTCTCCTCGATGAGGCAGGTGATCTTGATCTCCGAGGTGGAGATCATCTTGATGTTGATGTTCTCCTTGCTCAGGGCCAGGAAGGCGCGGGAGGCCACGCCGGAGTGGTTGCGCATGCCCACGCCGATGACCGAGACCTTGGCCACGGCCGAGTCGTGGAGGATCTCCTCGCAGCCGATCTCCAGCTTGAGGCTCTCCAGGATCTTGAGCGTGGGCTCCACGTCGGCCCGGGGCACGGTGAAGGTGATGTCCGTGCGGCCGTCCTTGCTGGGGTTCTGCACGATCATGTCCACCAGGATGCGCTTTTCCGCGAGGGGCGCGAAGATGGCCGCCGAGACGCCCGGCCGGTCCTGGACGCGGGTCAGGGTGATGCGGGCCTGGTCCTTGTCGTAGGCGATGCCGGAAACGAGCACGGCTTCCATGCGTTTGTCCTCCTTGGTGACCATGGTGCCGGGCTCGTCGCTGAAGGTCGAGCGCACATGCACGGCCACATTGTATTTTTTGGCGAACTCCACGGAGCGGATCTGCAGGACCTTGGCCCCCATGCTGGCCATTTCGAGCATCTCGTCGTAGGCGATGCGGTCCAGCTTGCGGGCGTCGGCGCAGATGTTCGGGTCCGTGGTGAAGACCCCGGGCACGTCGGTGTAGATCTCGCAGACATCGGCCTTGAGCGCCGCGGCCAGGGCCACGCCCGAGGTGTCCGAGCCGCCGCGTCCGAGCGTGGTCAGGCGGTCGTCTTCGTCCACGCCCTGGAATCCGGCCACCACGAGCACGTCGTAGTCTTTCAAGAGCTTCTTGAGCTTCCTGCTGTCGATGCTCTCGATGCGGGCCTTGCCAAAGGCCTTGTTGGTCCGGATGGGGATCTGCTGGGCCAGCAGGGAGCGGGCCCGGATGCCCTGGCTCAGCAGGAGCATGGCGAAGAGCGCCACGGAGACCTGTTCGCCCGTGGTCACCAGGGCGTCCATCTCGGCCGGGTCCGGGCAGGAGGCCCACTGGCGGGCCAGGCCGATGAGCCGGTTGGTCTCCCCGGACATGGCCGAGAGCACCACCACCACCTTGCTGCCGTCCTGGAGCGGGCGCTTGACCTTGGCCAGGACTTGTCTCTGGCACTCCAGGTTGCGCACGGACGTGCCGCCGTATTTCTGCACCACAATGCTCATCGCCGCTTCACTCCTTGGCGAGGGTCGAAAGCCGGGGCCCCAGGGCCTCCAGCAGGTGTTCGGCCGCGTTGCCCCGGGCCCGCAGCCGGACCCGGCGTCCCGGGGCGGCGTCCTGGAAGGACACCTCCAGGCGCTCTCCGGGCCAATGCCGCGGGTCCAGGAACTGGGCCCATTCCACGATGTTCAGCGAGTCCCCCCCGGCCAGCTGGTCCAGGACCTCGGGATCGGCCGGCAGGTTCTCCAGCCGGTAGAGGTCGAAGTGGGCCACGGGCGGACGGGTGGGGTACAGGTTGACGATGTTGAAGCTCGGGCTGCTCACCTCGGCCTGGTCCGCGCCGGGCAGGGCGGACACCAGGCCGCGCGTCAGCGTGGTCTTGCCCGCGCCCAGGTCCCCGTCGAGCAGCAGGGCGGGCGGCGCGTCCATCTGCGCCAGGGCCAGCCCCAGAACCCGTCCCAGCTCCAGGGTGGCGTCGGCGTCCCGGAGTGTGACGGTCATATCCGCGCTCACCCCTTGGCCGGGTCCCCGATAATGGTCCGTAGCACGTCTTCCTTGCCCACCACGCCGACCAGCTTGCCGCCGGCGACCACGGGCAGGGTGTAGAGCTTCTTCTCCACCATGAGCGTGGCCATGTCCTGGATCGAGGTCTCCGGGGTCACGGTGCGCGGATTGGGGGTCATGGCCTGGCCCACGGTGGCCGCGGCCACCTTGCCCAGCTCGGCCTCCAGGTCCTTGGTGGAGGGCAGGGGGATGAAGGCGTCCAGGATGGCGATGTAGGAGGGCATGGACACGTTCTTCTGCTGGGCGATGAGGTCGCTCTGGCAGAGCACGCCGACCACCTTGCCCGCGGCGTCCACCACGGGCGCGCCGTTGATCTTCTTGTCCAGCAGGAGCCGGACGGCCGTGGGGATGTCCGTGTCCGGGGACAGGACAACCGGGGCCTGGGTCATGATGTCTTTGGCCGTGAGCATGGGGCCTCCTTGAGAACCAGGGGCAGGATGTCCGCGATTTCCCGGGCCAGGCAGCCCCGTCCGGGATAGCGGGCGTCCAGCATCACACCGCCGAAAGCGTGCCAATACACCCCAATACAGGTGGAAGGCAAGGGGGACAGGCCCCGGGCCAGCAGGGCGCCGACCACGCCGGAGAGCACGTCGCCCGAGCCGCCCACGGCCAGGCTGGGCGCGGCCAGGGGGCAGAGGAACAGCGGTCCGTCCGGGGCCGCCACCAGGCTGCCCGCGCCCTTGAGCAGGGCCACGCAGCCCAGGC
>DFYP01000115.1 GCA_002382645.1 Desulfovibrio sp. UBA4079
GAAAACGGAAGAGGCGGGGATCGCTCCCCGCCTCTTTTTTTGCGCCGTCCTAGTCCAGCAGGAGCCGGGCCAGGGCCGAGAGCGCGGCCCCGGCCGGGCCCTGCACGAACACGTCCGTGATCCGCTCGGTGAACTGCGAGGGGGCCACGTTCACCTCCACCACCACCGCGCCGTGGCGGCGGGCCTCCTGGGGCACGTAGGCCGCGGGCAGGACCTCGCCCGTGCTGCCCACGATGAGGCAGGCGTCGCAGAACTTGGCCAGGGCCATGGACGCGGCCTGGGCCTCCAGGGGAATGGCCTCGCCGAAGAAGATGATGTCCGGCTTGAGCAGGCCCTTGCAGGACGGGCAGGCCGGGGGAAGCCGCGACAGGTCGGCCTCGGCCAGGGCAAAGGTCCGGTCGCAGGACAGGCAGCGCAGCCGCCGGGTGTTGCCGTGGAATTCATAGACCACGCGGCTGCCCGCGGCCTGGTGCAGGCCGTCGATGTTCTGGGTGACCACCCCGAGCACCCGGTCGGCCCGCTCCAGCTCGGCCAGGGCCCGGTGCGCGGCATTGGGCTCGGCCCGGCCCAGGGTGTCGAAGAAAATCTCCTGGATGAGCGCCCAGGACCCGGCCGGGTCGGCGTGAAAGGCCGAGATCTCGAAGCGCGCCGGGTCGATGCGGCTCCACAGCCCGCCCGGGCCCCGGAACGGCGCGATGCCGCTCTCCACCGAGATGCCCGCGCCGGTGAAGGCCATGATGCGCCTGCCCCGCAGGGCCTCGGCAGCCTGTTTCAGGCGTTGGGGGTCGGGAAAGAGCATGGCGCGCCCTCCTGGCCCGGCCATAGCACCCGCGCCAGAGGCGCACAAGGACAGCGGGGCTCCGCCCCGCACCCCNNCCCCTGGACCCCATACGGTTGCGCGGAGCCCGGGACGCGTTCCGCGTCCCGGGCTCCGCGCAACGGCAGGGCCTTGAACGCCGTATTTCGCCTTTCCGTGAACCCGGCGAAGCCGGACCGACGCGTATCAGCACATACGCGAGGGTTTGGCNNGCCGCGATCGCGGAATTTTCAGCGGCCAGCCAGGTGGCTGCGGGCCCAGGACACGATCTGCTGGGCGGAAATGGCCCCGGACTGGCGCGCGATCTCCCGGCCGTCCTGGAACAGGACCAGGGTGGGGATGGACTGGACCTGCAAACGGGCGCCCAGGCCCTGGTGCTCCTCGGTGTTCACCTTGCCGAGCCGCACGCTTGGCCCCAGGAGCGCGGCGGCCTGCTCGAACGCCGGGCCCATCATGCGGCACGGGCCGCACCAGGGCGCCCAGAAGTCCACGAGCAGGGGCAGGCCGTCGCGGGTCAGGAAGCGTTCGAACGAGGCCGGGTCCAGGTGCAGGGGCGTATGCCCCCCGGCCAGGGGCAGGCCGCACTTGCCGCACACGGCCCGGGCCAGGCGGGCCGGGTCGGCGCGGTTCACCGCGGAACAGGAGGGGCAGACGAGCGTGTTCATGAGCAAGGAGATAAGCACGGCAAAAAGCGCGGCAAGGGACTGCCCCGCGATTCACAAGCAGGCGGAAGCCTCTCCCGGCTTCCCGTGAATCCGGCGAAGCCGGTCAGCGGCCCTCGCCCAGCTTGCCGAGATCAATGGTCAGCTTTTCTTTTTCTCGCACGACCGTGACCGTGAGCGCGGCATTGTCCTTGTAGGCCCGGGTTCCGGCCACGTGCAGGTCGTCCAGGGAATGGAGGGCCCGGCCCCGGGCCGCCACAAGCAGGTCGCCGGGCCGCAGGCCCGCCTGGTCCGCGCGCGAGCCGCGCTGCACCTCCACCACCCTGAGCCCGTCGCGGTTCTCCTCCAGGGTCATGCCCATGCGGCTCACATAGGTGTTGGGGCAGTAGAAAAAGGCGTCCGCGGCCCCGGGCTCGAAGCCCTCCACCCCGCGCCAGGGGGTCACGGCCAGGACCTTGGCCCCGTAGTCCAGGGTGTTCAGCCGCAGGGCCACGCCCCAGCCGAAGTCCACGTGGCCCGAGCCCGCCATGACGACCACGGGCCGCTTCCAGGTGCGGCGCGCCCAGACCGCGCGGGTGGCCATCTGGGTGTCCCAGAGGCTCTGGACCAGGAAGAAGCGCTCCACCTGGGCCGGGTCCGTGGTGTCGCGGCCCTCGTGGCGGAACATGATCTCCTTGAGAAAGCCCTCCTGCTCCGCGGGCTGGCGGATGATGTGCGCCGGGATCATGCCGCGCTCCTCGTCGGTGAGGCTGTCCAGGCCCTCGCGCGAGACCTTGCGCACGATCTGGGGCGGGGCGTTGAGCCCGGCCACCGGGAGCTTGTGCTGCCGGGCGATCTGGAACAGGCCGCGGTAGAGCTCGAAGGTGTAGCCCCAGCGCTCGGTCCAGTCCAAACGCTGCTCCAGGTCGTCCACCGTGAGCTTGCCGGCAAAGAAGGCGTCGAGCACGCCCTGGCGGTCGTCGGCCACCATCTCCAGGCCCAGGGCCGGGGGATTGGGCCCGCTGGCCAGGGCCCGCAGGATCTCCTGCTGCACGGCGTGGTCGCAGACGTTCTTGTGGCCCTCGCCGATGAGCACATAGTCCGCGTCCCGGGCCAGGTCCAGGACCTGGTTCAGGGTGAGCCGGGTCCCGTCCTTGGCGATGAAGTCGCCGGACACGGGCACGAAGGTCACGCCCAGGGGCTGGGGTTGGCGCGCGGCGCAGGCCGAAAGGAGCAGTCCGCAGAAGATCAGGGGCAGCAGGCGTTTCATGGGTTCTCTCTCCGTGAGATGCACTATACGCCCGAACCCGGGCCGATGAAAAGGAGCCTTCGGCTCTTTTCCCAAAAGGCGGAATCCCTCCCGGCCTTTCCGTGGAAGTCCCGAAGGACCCTAGCGGGCAAAGGCGCCGTCCCAGAGGCCCTGGAAGAAGTGGCGGGCGTTGGGGCCCAGGGAGCGGGTGCGGTAGCCGCCCTCCTGGATGACCACGGTGGGCCGTCCCAGCTCCCCGACCATCCGGCCGTTGGCCTGGAAGTCCCGCGCCGACAGGGACCAGGTGCCGGTGGGGTCGCCCTTGGCCGGGTCCAGGCCCAGGGCCAGGACCAGGAAGTCCGGGGCGAAGTCCTGGACCGCGTCCAGGGCCCGGGCCAGGACATTGCGGTACATGGCCCCGTCCACCCGCTCCTGGAGCGGGAAGTTGCGGTTGAAGCCCAGGCCCGGCCCCTCGCCGGTCTCGTCGCGGAACCCGCTGAAATAGGGGTAGGCGAAGCTCGGGTGGCCGTGGATGGACACGGTGAGCACGTCGGCGCGGGCATAGAAGATGTTCTGGGTGCCGTTGCCGTGGTGGTAGTCCAGGTCGAGCACGGCCACCCGGCCCAGGGCCGAGAGGTGCTGGGCGGCCAGGGCCGAGTTGTTCAGGTAGCAGAACCCGCCGAAGGCGCGGCGCTCGGCGTGGTGCCCGGGCGGCCGGATCAGGGCGTAGGCCAGGCGCTGGCCCGAGGCCACGCTGGCCGCCGCGGTCAGGGCGCAGTCCGCGCCCCGGCGCGCGGCCAGCCAGGCATTGGGATTGAGCGGGGTGAAGGTGTCGATGCAGTAGTAGCCGGCGCGCACGGGCAGCTCGCGGGGCGGCTTGGCCTGGTTGCGGATGGGGAAGACGTAGGGGTAGACCGAGCGGCCCGCGGGGATGCGCAGGCAGACGCGCTTGAGATAGTCCACGTAGTCCGCGTCGTGGACCTCCTTGATCCGGGCGTCCGGGAAGCGCCGCGGCCGGACCTCCTCGAACAGGCCCGTGCGCCGGAGCTGCTCCAGGATGCGGCTCACGCGCACCGGGGCCTCCACATAGCCGCGCTCGTGCACGTGGTGGATCTCGTGGCGGTCGTTGACCACCAGGGCGATGCGCTGGTCCGGGCCCACCACGCGGCGGGCCAAGGGCTCGAAGCGCGGCTCGGCGTAGCGCGGCGGCCGCAGGGCCACGGGCCCGTCAGGAAACGAGCGCACCACCATGTCCACGTATTCCGGCGGGCAGACCCCCCGGTACTTGCGCTCGAGCACGGCCCGGACAATGGCCCGGGCCCGTCTGCCGGGCAGGGGCCGGGAGCTGCCCAGGGAATCGAGCACAAGGTACGGCGGGCATTCGCCGCCGGGCGAAAGCGGGGTCTCGTAGGCCGTGCCGGTGATGGGCCGGGCGCCGTAGCGCTCGTAGAAGCGCAGCCGGGCGCGGTTCTGGGCCAGCACCGCCGGGTCGGAGCAGAGCGCGGGGTCGTCGGGCAGGCACTCGAGGAACAGGCCCGAGGATTTCAGGGCCCGGGCCTCGCGCCGCACGCGCTCGTAGAGCACCCCGCCCAGGCCCCGGCTGGTCATGGCCTTGGGCACGGAGATGTAGTCCAGGTAGCAGAAGCGCAGGTCCGGGAAGTGCATGAGCAGGGCGAAGCCCTGGATCCTGGCGCGCACGTCGGCCACGAACAGGATGGTGCGGAAGCCGTGGGCCATGGGGTCGGCCAACAGCCCGGGCAGCTCCTCGATCTCCTCGCGGCTCAGAAGCTGGAACTGTTCGCTCAGGATGGTCTGGGCGGCGGCAATGGCCTCCCGGTCCAGGGACAAGGTGGTGTCGTAGATCCGGCGTATGCGAAACATGGGAAGAATATAGGCCAGATACGCCCCCACCGCAAACGGGCCCGGCTTCGCCGGTTTTCAAAAAGGCGAAACCCCTCCCCTGCCTTTCCGTAGAAGTCCCGAAGGGACACGAGCCGCTCAAAAACCACGGCGGCCAGGCGCGAAAAAAGGCCGGGCCCGACGCGTATCAGGACATACGCGAGGGTCCGGCCCTTTGCATCGCAACGCAGCCGCCGGGGAATTTTCAGCGGCTCGTTAATCCCAGTTGCGCTTGTCCTCAATGGGCTTGATCTGCGGCGGCAGGGAGCCCGGGGCCAGGATCTTGAGCATGGGCCGGAGCTTGATCTTCTCGCGGAAGGAGTGCAGCAGCTCGTCCTCGCGCTTGAAGTTGCCGGCCTCGATGGACAGGACCATCTCGTCGATGCCCCCGGGGTTGGTGACCTCGATCTGCCAGCGCTTGATCTCTTCAAAGCGGGTCATGACCTGTTCCACCTGGTGCGGGTACACGAACATGCCCTTGATCCGGGCGGTGGTGTCCACGCGGCCCACGATGGAGCCCAGGCGCGGGCTGGAGCGGCCGCACTGGCAGGGCGCGGAGTCGATGTAGCCCAGGTCGCCGGTGGCCAGGCGGATGAGCGGGTAGGTCTTGTTGAAGGCCGTAACCACGATCTCGCCCACCTCGCCTTCCTTGAGCGGGATGCCGGTGTCCGGGTGGCAGATCTCCACGAACGCGCGGTTGCTCAGGTGCAGGCCGTTCTTGTGGAAGCACTCGTAGCCGATGCAGCCCACGTCGGCCGTGCCGTAGCCCTGGCGCATGATGCAGTCGAACTTCTTTTCCAGCGTGTTGCGCATCTTTTCGGAGAACTTCTCGCCGGTGACGAAGCAGACCTCCAGGAACAGGTCCTTGCGCAGGGACAGCCCCATCTCCTCGGCCTTCTGGGCCAGGTGCATGAGGTACGAGGGCGTGCCCACGTAGCCGGTCACCCGGAGCTTCTGCATGATCTCGATCTGGTTCGTGGTGTTGCCGGGGCCCGCGGGCATGACCGCGCAGGCCAGGTTCTTGAGCGGCTCCTCGAACATGAGCCCGGCCGGGGCCAGGTGGTAGTTGAAGGTCACCTGGACCAGGTCGCCGGAGCGGAAGCCGCAGGCGTAGAAGCCCTCGGTCCAGCCCCAGTAGTCGTCGTGGCGGTCTTCGGGATCGAAGATCGGGCCGGGCGAGAGGAACACGCGGCGGAGTTCGCCCAGGTCCTTGGTGAGCAGGCCGCCCAGGCGCGGGCCCATGCTCTGGAGGAAGATGAGCTCCTTCTTCTTGATGATCGGGATGTGCTTCAGGTCGCTCAGGGTCTTGAACTTGTCCACGTTGAACTGGGCGCGGTCGAAGCGCTTTTTCACGTCCTCGGAATAGCGGTAGGCGTAGGAGAGCAGTTCCTTGAGCTGGAGCTGGTAGTATTGGCGGCGCTCGGAGTCGTCGAGCACCTCGCGGCGGCTGTAGATGCCTTCGGTGCGATCTTTGCGGGTCATAACGTCTCCTTAATACAGGATTTTTTTAGCTCGGAGCGGCATCCTAGCACAGTGAAAAAAATCTGGCAAGAAAAATAAAAAAAACTGTGGCAAATCAATCAATTATGCGTTATTTCCCAAATCAACGGCCGGTCCTCGCGGACCGGTCCGCGGCGGGGAAGCCCCCGGCCGGAGGCCGGGTCCCGGGATCGGGCTTGACAGCGGCAAGCCCCCTCGGGTATCCAGGGTTTCCTTTTTGTGCGGGCCGTTAACTCAGACGGTAGAGTATCTGCCTTTTAAGCAGAGAGTCACTGGTTCGATCCCAGTACGGCCCACCAAAAAGCCGCGTGTCCCCATCGTCTAGTGGCCTAGGACGTCGGCCTCTCACGCCGATAACACCGGTTCAAATCCGGTTGGGGACGCCAAAACAATTTCAGGCGGTTAGGTGTTAAACCTGACCGCCTGTTTCTTTTGCCGGGAGAGCTTCCCAACCCTATTCCCAACCCTGGAGCTAAAGCAGGATTCTCTTTAGGTCATAAAAGAGAATCCTGGTGTCAGAGTGTGCATCTAAAGAATATAGGAACCTAAACCCATTGTTTTTATAGAAAGAAATTGTTTTTGTGTCGTTATAGGCATCAACGACCAAGAACCGGCATCCAGTGCGATTGTCGGTAACAAAAAGCCGCTTCAAAATGTTAAGCAGCACTGTCCCGAAATGTCTTCCCTGCAACTCAACACGCACCCCTAGGCGGCCTATCTTGACGGCGGGCATGTTTGGGTAATGGCAGATTCTAGGTATACCCTTTTTAGCCCCGGAGCGGACTCTCACCGAATCGTTAAGGAGACTAGCAAAGGCGATCGGCACAGAGAGGGCCTCCCCATCTACAGCGTGGAGGGTATAGGTCCGGGCAATGAACTCGTGGGCATGGGTTTCGGCATCTTCGTGCAGGAACTCATCCAGGTCATCATTCCCACAAGAAAACCCCGTGAACAACGAGAAGTCGTCCACGGGGCGTAAACAAAAGCCATCTTCACAGAGGCAATTTCTAGGCGCGGCATTTGCCAAGGGCAAAAGCCATCTCCTTCATTTTTTTCGCGTTCTTCACCACCACAAGCGGCGTAGGATTTTTCAACCCCTCGGCGACCTTCTTTAAGAAAGCCGTCGCCCGCTCACCTGTCAGTACAGGAGTCGCTTTGATCGGCTTCGCCATAGTTTTCCCCTTGATAAGCGTTGCGCCGGGGGCCTGCCCGGCACAACCTAAATAGGACATCCTCACAAAAAAGATAGTCCTAGTACGGCATAATGGGCCGAAAAGTCAACAGGGAATACCTATCGCTCGGCTTGGACCTGGGCTTCCGGCTCTTGGTGCTTGGCCGCGTCCAAAAGAGCGGAACGATTGTTGTCCAGGCCGGTTTCCCGGCCCCGTCCCGTCTCGCGCCCCGCAAGTCAGCGGCGGCGCTCCATCATGGCAGCGGTCAACCTCATTTCGGCCAAACCGCGCATGAGTCGTGCGAACCCGCCCCGAGAAACGGCCATGGGGACCGCCAGGGCAACCATGCGATCTTCCAGGACCTCGGCCTCAGCGCCCTTGCGGGTCGCATCCCAATACCCCCGGGCCACCCCCAGCGGCGCACTGTGAGCCTTAGGGCTCTTCATTCTGGTATCCAGCATCGGCGTATTCCTCCGTCTGCTTCGGTTGCGCACAGGCTCCCCGGAACTCTGGGCCGCAGAGGAAGCGGGGAGCCCGTGCGTGTGTCCCACCACACCGGGCCAATCCCGGCGCAGCGGAAATTTAGCGCCGGGGAGCCCCGCGGCGGGTAGCTCCACGCCTGGTGCCAATGCCCCGGTAGAAATCCTGCGTCGCCTTCGCGGGGTCATAATATTCCCAGGCCGTTGCAGATGTGGGGCTGTGATCCCGCCATTGAGCGACGCGCCGGGTCATACGAATGAGCAGGTCCAGATTCTCGCGGTCGAGGTCCAGCCGAGGCGCGTCCTGGGGCGGGACAAAACACCCCAACTCGCGGGTCGCCTCCGAAGTCTCTGCCGTCCATTTTTGCAGGAATTCGACGGCCTCCCGGATCGCTGCGTTGATGCGTCGCTCGGCTTCCTGGAACTCGGGCAGCCTGCGCAGGGCCTCACGAACAGCCAGGCTGTAGCGATCCCGTGCCACGGTAAGGCGATCCAGGGCGATGCGGCCAGTCTTCTCAGCGCCCGCCATCACACGCGTGATGGAAGCGATCTCATCTTCCTTCCCCCGGATGCGCGGAGACAGGTCCGCCGTTTCGCCCCCGACCACAACGGCCCGGTCAAACTCCTTCCGCAAAGTGGCAAGCTCTTCGCCAGCCTGTTTCAACCGATCCCCGCCCCTGGCTGCCATGGTTGCATCCTCGGACCACGCCTGTTCCGCAAGGTCGAGTTCCTGGCGGGCGTGGACTACTTCGGGGGCCTCAAACACTGAGCGCAAATCCTCTGCCGCGGGTTCGGGATTCTTTCCGAAAAACATACTGTGTCTCCTTGGTTTCAAGTCAGTTGGGAAAATTCACAGAAGCGCGACCGCATCTTCCAACCGCTGGAGCGCGTCCTCGATGCGCTGGAGGCGCTGTTCAAGGTGTTCAAACCGTTCCGCCACTAACCCGTCGTGATACTTTATCAGGCGCAGCGCGTGTGCCTTGACCGTCTCGGGCTTCTTTTTCACGGCCTTCAAGGTTGGCTTTTTCATCTGGCAGCACCTCTAAAGTTGTCCCAAGGGCCGGGCTCAGCCCCTCCCGCCCCGGGCGCGTGGATTCTGCCACGGCTCACCGGCTCCAGGCCCAGGACTCCCGCGAGCTGGCGGAACGAGGTCAGCATGGCAGCGGTCATAGGCTTTTCCCCCCGGCCAGCCGCGCAAAGCTCGGCCCAGGCAAGGGCATAGGCGGCCAAGACTCCCGCGTCGGCAGGGGTCAGGTAGCCCATTCCTTCCAGCACCTCGGCAACCCGGTTGAACTCGGCCAGCGCGTCACCGGAGAGCCAGGATGGAGCCATAGGCCGACCGGGAGCCGGGCGCGGCTCTTCGGGGTTGGTCCGGCCCTTTCGGAGGGTGCCCCGGACGGCCTTCAATTGTGTGGGTTTCTGATTCATGGTGCGCCCCTGTTGTTGAAAGTTTCAAATGGTAGCCAGCGTAAACGGCTGCCCGACCGGTCTTTGCAGTGAGGTCCTGGACTTTTTCACCCCCCCTCCCCCCACTCCTCTTGAAATGGGTAGTCCGCGATGGGCTCCTCAAGCGCCCGGGCCAGCTCGGACGGGCTCGCCCCTGAAGCGATGGACAGGGCCAGACACCACTTGGCGAGGCGGTCAACCTTTGCGGCCTCGATGGGGTCCAGCCTATCCAGGTCGCTGCGGTAGGCGGCCAGTGCCTCGCACGTCTGCCAGCACGTCCCGCGATCGTGGACGCCACACACGAGGCAGGGAGAGCGCAGGGCCTTCACGCGGCGTCAACCCCTAGGGCCAGCTCGCGCAGCCGCGTCTGGGCCAGCTCGCGCAGTTCCGGGTCAGCGGCGGCCAGCTCGGCAACCAGGTCCAGGGCCTCTTCCATCTGAGTCTTGAGCACAATGCGGATCCTCTCGTTCATCGCTAGTTCTCCTTTGGCGTATGATTCACGCGGAAACGGCCCTACGCCGCGTCCTGACCTTCCAGCGCATCTTGCTCGCCCTGGGCCTTCACAACGGCCAGGAGGCGCTTTCTCGCCCCTTCGAGGTACTGCCTAAGAAAGCCCCAGGTCGCATACTCAGCCGCGGCCCGAGTCCCGGCGAACAGGAAGGCGACGCGGTAGCGGGCCTGGAAAGCCAGGACGCTTTGACAGGCCGCGTGGGGATTCAGGGCGCTCCTGTACTGCCCCTGCGCCAGGTCTGCCCACGGAGCCTCTACAACCACCATGAAGGCGTCCAGGGCGGCGGCCCGCTGCAACTCGCGCTCGAAGCGCTCCCGCTCCCGGCCAAGGCAGGCCACAAGGTCAGGAAGGCTCTTGCGCTCGACGGCCACGCGGTCAGCCAGACCCGCAAGGGAGTAGTCGCCAATGGTAAGGGCTCCGGCTTCAACCTGGGCCGCATAGCGCGGGTGCGCGAAGGTGAAGGGGGCTTGCTCCCGCGTATCAGCGATGATCCGCACGGCGCACCTCCCGGTCCTGAGCCTTGCGCTTGCCCTGAATCTTCCGATGCAGACGCAGGCACCACGCCAGGCCCGCGGCCTCGGTGTCCGGCTCCTGGCTTTTTCCTTTGGCCTTCCCCATGCCTTCCACCTCGCGGGGCATTTTCTCTTCCGGCTCTCTCATGTGCATCTCGATCTCCACTATGCGGGCGTCCAACACGGTCCCCGGGTTGGACCTGCTCGTTCAATCGTTAATGCATCGTTAAAGGCTAGTTCTAAGAATAGTTCCCGGCCTGTGGTTGCCGGATGTCGGACCTGTCGTTGCCGCTTGTCGGTCCTGTGGTTGCCGCTTGCGAGGCCCCACGTTGCCGCTTACCACCTAACACCTTAGAATTATTGAGGCCCCTGATTGCCGCTTTCCGCAGGGCTCGATACGCTTTGAGTGCGCCGCCGGTGGGTCTATCGCTGGTCTCGGTTCTGATCCGATTCAGGCTTTCCAGAACGGCGGGAGAGTAGCGGCCCGGGTCATAGGGGAGCACCATTCCCGGCTGCTCACCGGCCCCTGATGGCTGCATCATGCCGTTCTCCAGGAGCCAGGCCCGGGCATGGCGCAGGGTTCGAGCGTTCAGGCCGGTCAGTTCTTCAAGCCCGGCGGGGTCCAGGGCTTTCGCGGGCAGGAAGGTGAAGTCCTCAAGCCCCTCGGGGTCATGGTCAATGTCCAGATTCGGAACCCATGTCCCGTCAACCCGATGGCCCATGAGGGAGAGCCCGCGCAGTACCAGATAGAGCCGCTTGGCGCTCGGGATGAACTTTGCCCACGCGCCCCTGAGCACCAAGTCGCGGCCCATCCTGATCCAATCGCCAGAGCCGGGGGCGGCATCTTCTCCGTAGGGGGCATAGCGCATCGCCCAAGCCCAACCGCCGCCGGGCCGGGCTTCTTTGGAGCACCACCCGCCCTGCGCCAGGGAGGCCACTGCACGGCCGGTGGATTCCTTGCCCATACCGCTCAGGATCGCAAGCCGTGCCTGTGAAGGGTAGGAAAGGCGCGTCACGGCGTTTTCGTGGGCCACCAACGCAGGGAGTACGGCCAAGGGTCCATCGTGCCACCTGGCCAACACTCCATCTCGGGCCAGGCCACCCAAGGGCAGGAGGATGAATCCCTGACCCATCACGCGCCTCAGGCCGCCTTGCCGCCCAAGCGCACCCGGCAAGACTCCAGAAACCGCCTCAAGGCCTCGGCCTCGTATCTGACGCTCTTGCCGAGTTTTAGAAATTCAGGCGGCAACCCCCTGAATCTACGGCTGCGCAGGGTGTGGACGCTCAAGCCGACAAACACGGCCGCGTCGCGCTCATTGAGGATGTTCTGAGGCATGGTGTCGTCTCCTTCTGGCGAAACTGCCAGCGTCTGAGGCGACACCTAGCGAATAGATATGAAGGCGTGTTCCCCGTAAGTCACTTCCGGGGAATTTTTCTTGCCTCCTGCGACTTGAACCACTTCCTAGCCGCGGTCATGTGCCCGGTCAGGGCCTTGAACGTCCCGGCGTACAACTCTTTCCCGGTGGCGAGGTCGCAGATAACGAGCTTGTCTTCTGGTTCGCGGGCCTCAACCTTAGCCGTGATCTTGCTGCCGTCCGGGCGGGTGAAAACAGCGCTGTTGGCTGAAAGTTTTTCCCACAAGTCCTTCACCTGGGCACCCGGGTAACGCGAGACGATGCCCCGCAATACCCCATCGAGGTCTGTTGCCTTACTGGCCTTCCCACCCTTGCGCCGCGCATTCTGCATGGCCTCCAGGTTTGCCATGTGCTCCTGCGCTCCGGCTTGTGACTGTTGAGAAAGTATCTCCTGGAATGCTGGCCGGAGGGTCGCAACGACCTCCGCACCGGCAACGCCGGAGTCTTGCAATCCGATCCTCACCCCCTCCAGCGCAATGAGCCCATTGAGCATGGCAACCGTCCAATCACAGGAGCGGTGCGTGTGGCGCTCGTGCAGGAAGTCGCTCATGTCTTGGAGGTCAGCCGCGGGGATCACGTCGGCGAGCTCTTTCTTGATCCAGCCCGCCAGCTCGGCAAGGCGTTCCTGGGCCAACTCTCGCCCGATTGGGCGCGGGTCTTCCAGGTACTCCTGGAGCACCGCAAGGCAATCCCGCACGTCGTCGTTGTGGTGGAAGATCATCATGCCTCAAGCCCCCTACGCTTGCCCTGTTGAACCAGGGCCAGGCCGCCAGGGTTGCGGCTTTTCGGCTCCGGGGATCAGCCGGAACCTAGGCCCTGGAAATTCCGTCATTCCTTCCGACGATCCGCCAGATTCACAACCTTCCCGTTCTGAGCCTGGGCCTCGGCCTGCTCCATGATCCGCCCGGCCTTGTCCGCGGCTTGCCGCAAAGTTTCGTCGGCAAGGTGGCTGTATCGCTGTGTCATGCGCCCGTCAGAGTGCCGCAGGAGCTTCTGCACCACGTAGAGACTTTCCCCTGAGCTAGCGAGGCGCGAGGCATAGATGTGCCGCCAGGCGTGAAGCGGGCGCACTGTATCAGGCAGGCCAGCCCGCTTGCGGATGCGCCGCAGGGCCGGATAGAGCCCCTTGGCGTGTTCCCCATCCTTCTGCCCAGGGAAACAGTATTCCGAGGTCCGGGGCAGCCCTTCCAGCACGTCCAGGGCCAGGCCGTTGAGGGGCACCCGCTGCACCTTCCCAGACTTGGTTCTCGGCAGGGTGATAAAGCCCGCGTCCACGTCTATGTCCTGCCAGCGGAGGCGCAGCATTTCGCCCCGGCGCAGCCCGGTTGCTAGGGCCAGCCGTACTAGCGCCCCGGCCTGGATGTTGGAATCCTCGGCAGCGGCCCGGAGGAGTGCGGCTAGCTGTTCATCCGTCAGGGTTTCCGTCCGGGTGTTGTCGAATGACGGCATCTTGATCGAGAACTTGCGAGGGCTTGGCGGGTCAATGAGCCCGGCCCGGACCCCGAAGCGGATAATGCGCTTGAGCAGGGCCAGGACGTGCTTTGCCGTCTGCGGGGAATGGGTCTTGAGAATCTTCACCCGGAGCCGGTCAGCGTCCAGGGTCACAAGCTCCCCAGGCTCCTTTTCCCCCAAGGCAGGGGCAAGATGCTTCTGGTAGCGCCCGGCGTCCGTGCTCAGTGAGTGCGAAGGGGCCTTCTGCGCCGCGTAGGCTTCCCATAGGCGGTTGAGGGTCCAGCGGTTCTCGTGGGCGTCCTTCTCGGCCTTCTCCCGTGCCCTGCGTTCCTTGCCGGACTCCCGCTTGCCTTCGATGCGGGCGGCGCGGATGCGGGCGGCCTTGGCCGCGGTCATGGCATCGGCGTATTGACGGCCCGCCTTCTCTTCGTGAACCTTCCCCGCTTTCTTGAAAACGACGTAGAAGACCTTTTCCGTGCCCGGCCCGCCAACGCGGGGCTGCACGTAGTAGTACACGCCTGGGTAGTCGGTCTTGATTCTGGCGGCCATAGAGCACGAGGGAAGGTGTCTCGGCCGGGTCCCTCCCAACCGTCTTCCCAACCTTTCCCAACCAAAATCATAAAAACAGATAACACGTCAAGTGAAAAGTGAACCCTGGTTAATCAGCGCCAGCACTAGGTTTTTAGGTAATAGTAAAAAGTAGTGCGAATTATTATCCACGGCCTCTCACGCCGATAACAGGGGTTCAAATCCCCTTGGGGACGCCACAAAAACATCAGGCGGTCAGGTGCGAAACCTGGCCGCCTTTTCTTTTGCCTGAGTCCCGCTCTGCCCCCCTTCTCTGGCCCTGTCCATCCCCTTGACGACATCGCACAATTTAAGAGATAGGCACATATCAAATAACTTTTAAGGGGGGCCGCCATGGAGCGCATCGGAACGGAATCTGACGAAAGCTGTGAGAGCTGCCGCTTTTGGCAAAAGGGAGAGGGTACCGATCTTGGCGAATGCCATCGTTATGCTCCTGCGCCGTTTCCTCTCTCGGTTCTGAAACTCAAAGAAATGTGGGCCAAGGCTCCTAATCATGATGCCACTTGGCCAACAACTGCAGATATGGATTGGTGCGGGGATTGGGAGTACAAAATGCGCAAGCTCGGTTCCGGTATGGATTTGAGTTAAACTCTCTACTCATTTCCAAATAACTACGTCATGCGCATGTCTTCATGCGGCCATTTCATATCCTATGACGTCTGCAACGTAATTGAATAAGGGGGTCGTCATGTTTGGAATAGATATTCAAGCAATTATCGCCTTCATTTTTCTCGTTCTTGTTTTCTTACTTTGCCGCGAAATTATTTGTTGGTACTGGAAAATCAATCTGGCCAATAGAAATTTAGAACAACACACTCTTGAGCTTGTGGTGATAAAAGAACTCCTAAAAAAAATTCTTGCTCAACTGGAATCGGCGCACCAGAAAGCTATCCAGGTTGAAGAACAACCTGTGGTTGCTGACAATAAAAAGTGATCCGTCTTACCACCAAAACAAGAAAGCCCCCGGATTGCTCCGGGGGCTTTCTTGTCGGCGGCGACAGGTTCGTCGACAAAATAGCCAGCACTTCTTGCGGCCATCTGCCAATAAAAGCGCTGGGTGCGAATCATTATGTGCAAAAAGTTCAGCGATAAAACTCCTGGCTCTTTTCTATAACAGGGGGTTCAAGTCCCCTTAGGAAGGCCACCAAAATCGGTCGGAGTGAGGTCCAACAACGAACTCCGCTAGCTGACCCATACCATGCCAGAACCACTACACATCCCACAGTTCAATTCGCCACTCCCGCCGCATGGACCGCAACATATTTTTCCAGATCCACCACACATCGAGCATGTGGTTGATTCATCTCCATATCCGCTCAATCCTCTTCCCCCACAGTGGCTACATGTGTTGCTCCCTTGGCCGGAGCAATTAGTGCAGTGAAAACGTCCCCTACCGGAACAATGTGAACATTTTTCCATTGGCATATGCGCCACCTCTGCCGGTTATATTAAAACATAGAGTTGATGCGCGTGCGCGTTATCTAAAAAAGAATTATTCCCATTTCCCCTAAACGCCGCAAACCTCACTCGCTATAATTTCATCTCAGAAACAAGCCTCATTCGCTACTCCCGTAGCCTTATCGCCTCACATCGCTCGGCCAAACCAATCGCCGTCTCATCATCCCCGCCCCCCTACTTCCCGGCCTCGGCCTTGGCCTTGGCCTCCTCGATCTCGGCCTTGCGCTCCATGACCAGCTTGTAGGCCACGTAGTACTTGAAGATGTTGCTCACGTAGCGCACCGTCTCCTGGCCCGTGACCCGGCCCGCGGCCACCTCCACGTTGGCGAACCAGCGGTTCGGGTCAAAGCCCATGTCCTTGGCCAGGTTGCGCATCTTGAGCACGTTGCCCGGGCCCGCGTTGTAGGCCGCGAACGCCAGGAGCATGCGGTCCTGCGCCGGAATGACCGGGTCGTTGAACCAGGTGTCGATGAGGTGGCGGTGGTACTTGACCCCGGCCTCGATGTTCCGGTCGATCTTGGTGATGTCCGGGATGTTCACGGGCGCGCCGGCCGCGGTGCTCGGCAGGAGCTGCATCACGCCCACGGCCCCGCGCGGGCTGCGGGCCGCCTGGTCCAGGTGCGACTCCTGGTAGCCCTGGGCCGCGATGAGCAAATAGTCCAGGTCGTACTGGTCCCCGTAGCGCTGGAAGAATCCCACGGCCTGGTTGAAGCGCCGCATGTCCTCGCTGGCCGTGGGATTGCGCAGATAATCCGTGGTGCGGAAATAGGTCTTGCTCAGGCGCGCGGGGGTCGCGCCCTGGCGCTGGGCCAGGACGCACCGGCTGAGCAGCTCCTTGAGCCGGGGGCAGTTCTTGCGCACGGCCGGGGCCATGTGGCGGCCCTGGGCCACGGGCATGTCCGCGTGCACGCGCAGGCCCGGCAGGACCTTGACCCAGACCGCGGCCCGGTAGTCGTCGAGCACGGTCATGGGCATGATCCCGGCCGAGACCATCTCCAGGATGTCCTCGCCCTCCAGGTTCTCGTCGGCCTCGCGGATGCGCACGGGCTTGAGGCCCTTGGCCTTGAGCTGCTGGTTCAGGCCGGTCAGGCTCTCGAAATAGCTGCTCGAGCGGCGCACCCAGACCTCCTGGCCCGCCAGGTCGTCCAGGCTCTGGAGGGGCGGGGCCGCAGGCCCGGTGACCAGGAACTCGCTGGCGTTCTCCTGCCAGGGCTCGGTGAAGTCCACCAGGGCCTCGCGCTCGGGCGTGACCGTGAGGCTGGCGGCCAGGATGTCGCCGCGGCCCGCGGCCATGGCCGTGAACAGCTCGTCGCGGCGCATGGGGATGTAGATCATCTCCACGTGCCTGCCCGGGCCGAGCTCCTTGTTGAGCCAGTCCTTGAAGAACTCCATGCCCTCGAAGGTGGCGCCCTTCTGGCGCGCGCCGTCCAGGAAATAGTTCGTGCGGCTGTGGGCCACGAGCACGCGGATGAAGCGGCGCTGGACCATGCCGTCCAGGTCCCCGTACCAGGGCTTGAGCAGGGCCTGGTACTCGGGCTCGCTCAGGGAGGTGAAGGCCCGGGCCCGGCCGCAAACAGCGGGAACCGCCAGCAGGGCGCAGAGCGCCGCCAGGAGCATGCGCCGGAACAGGGTCCTGGTTCCTGGGAAAAGCATGACCGCCCCGGACCTATTTGGACTGCCCTGTTCCTGCCCCGACCGGATTGAGGATGCTGCCCACAATGCCGAGATCGCCGGAGGCCTTGAACGGGTTCCCGTCGTCCGCGTGCACGGTCTCGGGCGTGGACTGGTGGCGCAGGGGATCGTCGCCCAGGGTCATGACCTGGTCCTTGTCCTTGTCCACCGGGGCGTAGTCCGCGGAGTTCTTGCTCAGGATCTCGCGCAGGATCTCGTCGTCGGCCAGGGCGGCGGACACCGGGAGCAGGGAGCAGAACAGGCACAGGAGCAGAATGCGGCGGATCATGGTCCCTCCGGGCTGGGGGGTGGGGATGACAGGCCCACCCTAGCCAATGCGCGGTGCCGGATCAAGGGCGTTTCCTGCGCGACCGGGGCGCCGGGCCGTCTCCTTGACAATCGCATACCCGCCGTTCATAGGTCCTCTATCAAAAAACCCCTTTCCCGGGAGACTCGCGCATGCAACGTCATCATGGTTTCGCCCCGGCCTTCCGCGTCCTCCTGCTCTGCGCCGCGCTCCTGGCAATGGGTTGCGCCACGACCAACGACGTCATCCGCGTCAAGGAGCAGGGCAAGGAGGGCACGACCAGGCAATACGACGTGAGCTTTGACCAGGCCTGGGAGATCGCCATGACGGTCTTTCGCTGGGAAGGGGCCGACGCCATCGAGGAACACAAGGACCAGCACTACATGCTCACCAGCTCGGGCATGAACATGGTTTCCTGGGGCGCGGTCATGGGCTGCTGGGTCGAGCCGGTGGACGCCGACACCATGAGCGTCACTGTGGTGACCAAGCGCAGAGTCACGATCAACGTGGCCACCACCCTGACCGAGGGCACCTTCCACAAGCGCTTCGCCCAGGCCGTGGAGATCGTGAAAGCCGGCCAGCCCCTGCCGCGCGTGGCCCCGAAGTCCGAGGACCAGAAGGCCGCGGCCGACGGCGGGGGCAAGAGCTAGCCTCCCCCTATTCCTCCCCCAGTCTCCCGTTCAGGAACCTGTCCAGCTGGGCGGCAAAGGCGTTGCGGTCGCGCTGGTGCAGGGGCGCCGGGCCGCCGGTCTGGACCCCGCTTTCGCGCAGTTCATAGAGCAGGTTGCGCAGGCTCAGCCGGGCCTGGATGTTCTCCCGGGTGTACAGCTCGCCGCGCGGGTTGAGGCCCCAGGCGCCCTTGTCCACCACGCGGCCGGCCAGGGGGATGTCCGCCGTGACCACCAGGTCGCCCGGGCCCGCGCCCTGGGCAATGATGTCGTCCACCACGTCGAAGCCCTTCTGCACCCGCTGGGTGTGGATGAACGGCGAGTCCGGCGGCCGCAGGGTCTTGTTGGCCACCAGGTGCAGGTGGATCTTGCAGCGCTGGGCCGCGCGATAGAGGATTTCCGCAATGGGGCCCGGGCAGGCGTCGGCGTCCACCCAGATGCGCGGGGACTCGCTCATGCGGGCCCCAGAATGGCGCAGACCCGGCCCACCACGCCGCCTTCCAGGCGCACCTTGATGCCGCGCGTGTGCCGGGCCGCGCTGGTCAGGATGGCCTGGACCAGGCCCTCGGTGGTCTTGCCGCTGCGCTGGTCCTCCTTGCGGACCACGAGCACGCGCAGGCCCGGGACGATGTTCTTGCGCACCATGGCGTCGGGAGTGGGTTGGCTCATGGCCTGGGCCTACGGGCCCCGGCGCCGGGCGTCAAGGACCCCTACACCTGCCCGGCCAGCTTCTGTGCCAGGTCCAGCAGCTCCGCCCGCTCCTCCAGGCCGTCGAGGAAGCGCTGCGGAATGCCCGGGAGCCCCACCTGGGCCCCGGCCAGCGCGCCGGTGAGGATGGTCCGGGCCTGGTTCTGGCCCCCGCCGTTCACGGAATGGAGCACCGCGGACTCGAAGTCGCGCTTGAACCGCGCGGCCAGGTAATAGGCGGCCGGAAGCTGGTGGTAGATGGCGCAGGGCAGGCCGTAGACCAGGGAGGCCTTCCAGGCCGGTTCGATGCGGATGTCCGGGTCCTCGGCGGCCGCGGCCATGTACGAGGGCGACAGCAGGGCGTCGGGCGAGGCGAAGCGCCCGGCCCGCGGCGGGTCCGGGTCGCCCGGGCGCGGGGGCTGGAGATTCTCGCCGGTCACGGCGTGGAAGGGCAGCTCCCCGGTGTGCACCAGGTCCATGAGCGTCATGGACAGGTCCGCGTCCAGGGCCCGGCCCTGGACCAGCAGGCCGAGCACCGCGCCGAAGGCCGTGGTCAGGGAGAGCACCAGGTCGTCGGCCTGGGTCAGGGCCGCGTTTTGGCACACGGCCTGGGCCAGTTTGCCGGGATCGAGCGCGTAGCGCACGGCAATGGCCAGGGTGCGCTCAATGGCCTCGGTGGTGTCGGCCGGACCGCCGGTCTTGCCCCAGGGCAGGCCCTGCTGCACGCGCCGCCGCCAGGCCTCGCGGATGGACTGGCTGGTGTAGCGGCCGGGCCCGCTCACCGGGGTGCCGTCCAGGAGCGGAAAGAGCTCCTGATCCAGGCGGCGGCAGAAGTCCTCCTGGTCGTAGCCCCCGCAGTCCACCAGGGAGCGCAGGGTGAGCTTGAGGATGAACCCGGCCTGGGAGAGCTGGCCCGCCTTGAGACCAAAGTGGTAGCGGCCGGGCCTGGGGTCGGTGTAGCCGCTGATCCAGGGCCCGAAGTCGTGGCGCAGCTCGTCCAGGTCGTAGTACCAGTGCGGGCCCAGGCCCAGGGCGTCGCCGATGAACGCGCCCATGAGCGCGCCGGCCGCGCGGTCCCTGAGGGATGTGGACATGGCAGGCTCCGTATTCTCCGCTTTCCCTATCCGCGCACCAGCTCGGCCACGGCCCGGGCCACCCGCTCGGCCGAGGGCTTGTAGAACGCCTCCTGGGCCGGGGCAAAGGGCACCGGGATGTCCGGGGCCGCGATGCGGCGCGGCGGGGCCTTCAACTCCGCGAAGCAGGCCTCGCTCACCGTGGCGGCGAGTTCCGCGCCGAAGCCGCAGAAGCGCGTGGCGTCGTGCAGGCTCAGGAAGCGGCCGGTCCTGCGCACCGAGGCCAGGATGGTCGCCGTGTCCAGGGGCGCCAGGCTGCGCAAATCGACGACCTCCAGGGAGATGTCCTCGGCCTCCAGCGCCTCGGC
>DFYP01000129.1 GCA_002382645.1 Desulfovibrio sp. UBA4079
GCCCCACTGTTCCAGGGCCAGGAGTCCGGCCCGGGCCAGACCCAGGTTTCCGGCCGCGAACAGGATGTCCCCGGGGCGGCAGCCGCTGCGCGTGAGCACCCGGCCCGCGGGCCCGGGCTCGCCCAGGGCGCAGATGTCCAGGCCCAGGGTCTCGGCCCGGCTCAGGTCGCCACCGGCCAGGTACACGCCGTGTTCCCCGGCCAGGGCGGCCATGCCCGCGAACAGGTCCTCAAAGAAATCCTGGTCCAGGCCCGGCGGGACCATGAGGCTCAAGGTGAAGGCCAGGGCCTTGCCGCCCATGGCCGCGATGTCGCTCAGGTTCACGGCCAGGGCCTTGTGCCCGATGTCCCGGGGGGAGAAGTAGGAGCGCCGGAAGTGCACGTCCTCCAGGAACAGGTCCGAGGTCGCCAGGAGCCGGTCCGGCCCGGCCAGCAGGGCGCAGTCGTCGCCCCGGTCCAGCAGGGCGCGGCCGTGGCGCAGGGGAAAGTGGCGGTCGATGAGGGCCAGGAAGGCGTCCTCGGAGGTCAGCGGCATGGGTCCTCCTGTTCCCGGCCTATAGCATTTCCAGGTAGTCGCCCACAATGACCTTGAGCCCGAAGCCCGGGAAGTTCACCCGGTACTTGTTGTCCTCGAGCTTGGCCACGATCTTGCCCGGGCCGAAGATCTTGTGCTTGCAGCGGCCCAGGGTCTCGGGCGCGGCCCTGGGGGGGGACGTTGTCCCGGTTTCACGGGGTTCAGCCTCGGGCCCGGGTCTGCGGGCCGGTTCCGGGCAGGCCGCGGGCCGCATCCCGCCGAGATAGGACTCCTGGACCCTGCGGAAGCAGGCCTCGGGCAGTTCGCTCACGAACGGCGAGGGCAGGGCCGGCTCGGTGCAGCCGTTGTAGCGGTTGTACAGCGAGCCGGGCACGAACAGGACGAGCTCGTCGCGGGCCCGGGTGCAGGCCACGTAGAGCAGGCGGCGCTCCTCCTCCAGGTCCTCGGGCCGGGCCTGGGCCTTCTTGGACGGGAAGCGGTCCTGGACCAGATCGATGAGCAGCACCGCGTCCCATTCCAGGCCCTTGGCCGAGTGCACGGTGGAGAGCACCAGGGCGTCGTCGCGGCGGGCCTCCTGCTGCTCGCCGTCCAGGGACAGGTCGGCCAGGAAGGAGTCCAGGTCCTGGTATCCGGCCGCGATCTGGAGGAGCTGTTCCAGCCCGGCCTGGCGCTTGGGATAGTCGTCCGGGAACTGGGCCACGAGCACCGGGGTGTAGAACGCCAGCACCTGCTCCAGGGCCCCGGCCGGGGTCTTGGCCGTGCGGCGCAGGGTGTCCAGGTCCCGGAGCAGGGCGTCCAACCCGGTGTGCTTCTTTATTTTCTTCTGCAAGGCCGGCTGGTCGCCCGCCAGGATGGCCTGGGCGATGCGCAGGGCGGTCTTGGGGCCGATGCCCCGGATGTGGGCCAGGGCCCGTTGCCAGGAGAGCATGTCCCCGGGATTGCGGGTGAGCCGCAGATAGGCCAGGGCGTCCTTGATGTGGGCGGCCTCGTGGAAGCGGATGCCGCCGTACTTCTGGTAGGCCATGCCCAGCTGGGTCAGGGCCGCCTCCAGGGGGAAGGACTGGTAGCCCGCGCGGAAGAGCACGGCGATCTCGTGCAGGGGGTGCCGCCGGGAAAGCTCCATGACCGTGTTGAGCACCTGGCGGGCCTGGGACTGGTCGCTCAGGGGCTGGACCAGCAGGGGCAGGTCCCCGCCGTGGCGCGCGGCCACGAGGCGCTTGTCGAACTTCTGGGCCGCCCCGGCCAGGATCTCGTTGGTCAGGTCCAGGATGGGCTGGGTGGAGCGGTAGTTGCGCTCCAGGCGGATGATCCGCGCCCCGGTAAATATTTTCGGGAATTCCAGGATGTTGGCCACATTGGCCCCGCGGAAGGCATAGATCGACTGGGCGTCGTCGCCCACGGCCATGACGTTGCCGGACTCCCCGGCCAGGAGGCGCACGATCCGGGCCTGCACCAGGTTGGTGTCCTGGTACTCGTCCACCATGACGTGGCGAAAGCGCGCCCGCAGCTCGGTGCGCAGCCATTCCTGCTCGCTCAGGGCCCGCTCCAGGAGAAAGAGCAGGTCGTCGTAGTCCAGGAGGCCGTGGCCGCGCTTGAAGGTCTCGTAGCCTGCGGCCACCTGCTCCAGGTCGGCCAGGTAGGGCAGGAGGTGGAAGGCCTCGCGCTCCAGGAGGTCCTTGAGCTCGACCTCCTTGTTGCGGGCCTTGGTGATGAGGTCGGCCATGGTGGCCCGCTTGGGAAAGGAGCGGTCGGACTTGCCCAGGCCGAGGCCGTCGCGCACCTCGCGCAGGGCGTCCTCGGCGTCGCCCCGGTCCATGAGCGTGAGGTTGCCGGTGTCCGAGGCCAACTGCGGGTGGCGGCGGAGCACGGAGTAGGCGAAGGAGTGGAAGGTGCCGCCGCCGGCCCCGGCCAGGGGGCGGCCCAGCAGGGCCCCGGCCCGCGAGACCATCTCCTGGGCGGCCTTGCGGGTGAAGGTCAGGAGCAGGATCTGCTCCGGCGGCACGCCGCGCTCGGCCAGGTGGGCCAGGCGGTAGACAATGGTCCGGGTCTTGCCCGAACCGGCCCCGGCGATGACCAGCACCGGGCCGTCGCCGTGGCGCACGGCCTCGAGCTGTTGGGGATTGAGCTGGCGTTCGAAGTCTATGGGCATGCGGCGGTTCCGAAGTGCTCCAGGATGAGGCGGCCGACGTCGCGCACACGCTGCGGCCGGGCCTTGTGCGAATCGTGGAAAAAGGCGTCCCCGGCCGTGTGCGCCCCGTCCCGGCCGAAGCGGCCGAACACGCTGTCGCGGTCGAATTTGGCTTTCAGGTCAAAGCCCGGCCTGGCCAGGCAGACCAGGTCCGGCACGGCCGCGCCGAAGCGCTCCGCGGCCCCGGGGTACAGGTCGCGTCCGAAAAACACCTGTTCCATGACCCGCTCGCCCTGGAAGGTCAAGCCCAGAAGGGCGTCGCGGAGCTGTTCCGCCAGGGGCCGGGCCTCCTGGCCGGAGAGCCGTCCCCGGCCGAAGCGGCGCTGGTCATGGAGCCAGATCCGGCCCGGGTCCAGGGCCAGGGCCGCGCTCTGGGGCGCGATCCGGGCCGCCTCCCACTCGGCGTCCGCGCCGTGCTTCTGCGGGGGCAGGAGCCGGAGCAGCCCGGCCTCCACGAGCCAGCGATTGAGGTCCACCTCGGTGACGAGCTTGGTGAAGCCGTGGTCCGCCAGCACGAGGAGCCGCTTGGGCCCGGGCAGGTCGGCAAACCGTTCAAGAAAAGTCCCGATGCAGCGATCCCATTCCTCCAGCAATTCCAGGCAGTCCCGGTGCAGGGGGTGGTCCTTTTCCGTCACCGCGCTCCAGAGGAAGTGGAACAGCCGGTCGGTTTCGGTCAGCACGAACACGAACAGGTCCCAGGCCAGGTCCGGCCAGAGCAGGTCCAGGGCCGCGCGCCGGGAGGCCAGGGTGGCCCGCAGCCCGGCCAGGAGGTATGCGGGGTCTTTTGCCCCCCGGGTGGTGTCGGCCTCCAGGCGGTAGCCGAGCCGCGCCAGCTGTCCGGCCAGGAACGGCGGGAACACGGCGCGCTCCAGGTCCGGGGCCACGAATCCGGCCACGAGCATGCCGCGCAGGGGCCGGGCCGGAAAGGTGTTCGGCAGGTTGATGACCCGGCTCACCAGGCCGCGCTCGCCCAGGAGGTCGAAGAGCGTGGGGCAGGAGACATGCGTGGCGTCGGTCAGGGAGAGCTCGTAGGAGCGCGGGTCCAGGCGGGTGAACCCGAACACGCCGTGGATTTCCGGGCCCTCGCCCGTGGCCAGGGAGGTCCAGTTCACGGGCGAGAGCTCGGGCAGCTCGGCCTCAATGGACCCGGCCTTGTCCAGGAGCCCGGCCAGGTTCGGCAACCGGGGGGCCAGCTCGCGGGCCAGGGACAGGGGCAGCCCGTCCAGGCCCAGGACCGCCAGGCGCGGCCGCGTGAGCATCAGCCCACCGCCACGTCGTACTTCTTCTCGAAGCGCACCGGGTTGTAGGAGAGCTTGGCCTTGCGCAGGCCCTCCTCGCCCAGGTCCTGCTCGCGGTTCACGAAGGCGAAGTCCTTGCCCGCGTGCTCCAGGAACATCTGGTTGATGGCCTGGTAGGCCCCGGCGAAGCGGGTGTCGGCCTTTTCGAAGTGGATGACCAGGGTGTCGCGGGACAGGCACTCGGCCACGGTGTAGGCTTTGATGCGCCCGTCCACGCGCACCGTGCCGCCCATGAGGCAGGGCAGCCGGTCCATGTGCTGGAGCACCCGGGTGATGGCCTCGTTCTCGGCCTGGAGCGCCGGGGAATGCTCGTTCTCTTCCTCGCGCCAGCGGTACCACTCGGCCTGCATCTCCAGGACCTCTTCCACGCAGTCCGGGGTCATGCAGCTGTACTGCCAGAGGTAGGAGGCCTTGAAGCGCTCCAGGAGCTCGCGCTTCTTGTGGTAGGTCTCGCCGGAAAGGGCGATGAGCTCGGGCACGGCGTACACGTAGTCCCAGTGGTCCCGGGCCGCGGTCACGTTGACCCGTCCGGCAAAGGCCTGCTTCCAGATCCGGGCCAGGGCCTCGGGCACGCGGGTCAGGTGCCCGACCTGGGCCAGGCAGGAGCACTGGGCCCAGGCGTAGCGGTCCCAGGGGCCCACCGGGGCCCAGTACGCGGTCTTGGGCCGGGTCTGGCGGATCCAGACCAGGTCCTTGGCAAAGGCCCATTCCAGCCCGTAGTGCCCGGCCCAGCCCCAGATGTTGGCAAAGGCGTAGTCCGAGGTGATTCCGGGGCTGGTCTCCAGGGCCCGGGCGTAGTCGGCCCGGCGCTCCAGGGAGATGGGCTCAAACGCGAGATCCATGCGCGGCATCCTTGTTGTTGCAGTGTTTCGGCTTGATCATGCCGTGGCAGGACCAGTCCTTGAAGGCGAAGACATAGAGCAGGACCAGGGACTGGACCCCCTGGGAGGCCAGCATGGAGATCCAGATGCCGCTGGCCGACTCGAAGACCTTGTGCCCGAGCACATAGGCCAGGGGCAGGCGCAGGCCCCAGGTGGCCAGCCCCATGGCCAGCATGTTCAGGAAGGCGGCCCCGGCCCCGTTGAAGGCCCCGGCCAGGACCATGCTCGTGAGCGTGAACGGGATGGCCAGGAGGTTCCAGAACAGGTAGTTCACGGCCTCCTTGGCCACGGCCGGGTCCGGGGCCAGGAACGCGGCCACGGGCTCCAGGAACTGCCAGAGGGCCAGGGCCATGACCGTGACCATGGCCAGCCCGGCCAGGAGGATGCGGTAGCCGTAGGCCCGGGCCTCCTGGAAGCGCCCGGCCCCCAGGGAATGGCCCACCAGGATGCCGGCAGTCATGTTCAGGGCGAAGGCCGGCAGAAAGAGCAGGGACTCCACCCGGATGCCCGCGGACATCCCGGCCAGGGCGATGACGCTGCCGTGGGGCAGGCTGGCGGTGATGGCGTAGAGCACGAGGTAGCCGGAATGCCAGACCACCTGGAAGATCACCGAGGGCCAGCCCACCTTCCAGAGATAGGGCAGGGCGCGTTTGGTCCAGCGCCAGGGCGCGAAGGTGGAGCGCGCCAACAGCCCTTCCTTCCAGAGCGCGATCACGTTCACGGCCGCGCCCAGGGCGATGGAGCCGAAGGTGGCCCAGGCCAGGCCCTGGAATCCGAGTCTGGGCAGGCCCCACCAGCCCAGGCCCAGGCCCAGGTCGCCCACGGTGTTGGCCAGGGTCACCGCGGCCATGGAGTAGAGCGGGAAGAAGACCTGTTTGCGGGCCCGGAACACGGCGTTGAGGATGATGAGCACGTAGTAGAAGGGCAGGAGCAGGAGATAGACGAACAGGAAATACTCGGTCACCGGCCGGATGGCCTCGGGCACCTGCAGGGCGGACAACAGCAGGTTCTTGAGCGGCAGGCCCAGGATCAGGATGAGCCCGCCGGAGACCGCGGCCAGGAGCAGGCAGAGGCCCACGTAGCGCCTGGCCCGGGCGGTCTTGCCGGCGCCCAGGGACTGGCCGATGGCGGCCACCCCGCCGTTGGCCACGGCCGTGGCCAGGATCAGGAAGAAGAACAGGGACTGGGCGATGAGCCCCAGGGAGGCCTGGACCTCGCGGTTGATCCGGCCCGCGGCCCAGACGTCCACGAACCCGATGAGGAAATGGAAGACCATCATCAGGATCTGGGGCCAGGACAGGGTCCAGATGGTGCGGTAGGGGGATCGGTCCAGATCCTGGGCCATGGGGGCGGTCATGGGGAGTGTGCGTCCTTGGGGCCGGGTCGTCCGGCGATCGGCAGAGCATAGTCATTCTCCGGCATTTGCCAAGAGGGNNTCGGTTTCGGCAGACAAGGAGGAATCCATGCAACCGCGTGAGCCGCATCCCACATTGCGCGTCCATCTCTGGTTCGAGGAGGAGGTCGGCATGCTCTTCGGCCTGGGCCGGGTCCAGCTTCTGCAGGCCGTGGCCCGGCTGGGCTCGCTGAACAAGGCCGCCGCCGAGCTGGGCATGTCCTACCGGGCCGCCTGGGGCCGCATCAAACGCACCGAGGAGGCCCTGGGCCGGGCCGTGGTCCAGAAGATCCGCGGCCGCAAGGGCTACATCCTGACCCCCCTGGGCGAGGATCTGGTGCGGAACTTCGCGGCCTGGCACGGGGAGGTGGAGCGCTTCGCCCTGGAGCGCGCCCGGGCCTTGCTGCCCTGGGACATCACGGGGTTCAGCGCGGTCTGAACTAGTCGTCGTGGCTGTGGGGCAGATCGCCCTCGGCGTGCACGTGCACGTGGGCGTGGGGAGCCACGGCGCTCTCCCGCAACCGTCCGTCGCGCAGGGAGAACAGGCTGGCGGTGATCTGGCTCAGGAAATCGGGCTCGTGGGACACGGCCAGGATGGCCAGGTCCAGGCCGTTGAGCAGCTCCACGATGCGGGCCTTGGTGGCCAGGTCCAGGCCCGTGGTGGGCTCGTCCAGGATGAGGACCTCGGGCCGCATGGCCAGGATCGTGGCCAGGGCCACCAGCTTCTGCTCCCCGCCCGAGAGACGGTAGGGCGTGCGCTGGGCGAAGTCCGCAAGCCCCAGCAAATCCAAGGTTTCCTCGGCCCGCTTCCGGGCATCCCGGCGCGACAATCCCTGATTGAGCGGGCCAAAGGCCACGTCGTCCAGCACCGTGGGGCTGAACAGCTGGTCGTCGGCGTGCTGGAACAGGAATCCCAGGCGCAGCCGGGCCTCGGCAAAGTCCTTGGGCCCCTGCATGGTCGTGCCGAAGAGCCGGATCTCCCCGGCCTGGGGCTGGAGCAGGCCCATGATGGCGAAGAGCAGGGTGGTCTTGCCGCAGCCGTTGGGGCCCACCAGCCCGGCCCGCTGCCCGGGCCGGAGCGCCAGGTCCAGGCCCCGGAGCACCGGGTTCCGGCCGGGATAGCCGCAGACCAGGCCCTTGACCTCGATGAGGGGCGCTGCGCTCATGCGGCCCTTCCCACCAGGATCATGGCGGCCGAAGCCAGGAGCGCCGCGCCCAGGAACAGGGCGTCGGCGGTCTGGTAGCGCAGGTCCGCCAGACAGTAGAATTTCCCCTTGAAGCCCCGGCAGAGCATGGCCTGATGCACCCGTTCGGCCCGGTCCCAGCTCTTCACCAGGAGCATTCCCAGGAGCCAGGCATAGGTCCGGTAGGTGTGGCCGTTGGTGCGCGGGGCAAAGCCCCGGGCCCGGGCCGAGGTGAGCAGCCGCAGGTACTCGCGCTGGATCACGAACAGGTAGCGGTGGGTCATGAGCAGGAGGTGGCAGAGCTTTTCCGGCAGGCCCAGGGCCTGGAGGGCGCAGCCCAGCTCGGGCGGGGCGATGCTGGCCACCAGGGCGGTCACGGCCAGAAAGGCGGCGTTGGTCTTGAGCGTCAGGAGCAGGGCCAGGGCCGCGCCCTCACGGGTGTAGGCCAGCGGCCCCAGGTGGAACAGGGCCTGGCCCGGCGCGCTCAGGGGCACGAAGACCCAAAGGAAGGCGGTGAACAGGTTCACGGCCGCGAGCCGCCGCAGGACCAGACCGGCCGGGGGCCGGGCCAGGGCCAGGAGCAGGGCGGCCAGGACCAGGCCCAGGAGGGCCGTCCGGAGCGACCCGGCCAGGGCCACGGGCAGGCTGAACAGGACCAGGCCCAGGAGTCGGGCGCGCGGGTCCAGACGGTGGACCAGGGACCGGCCCTGGCTCAGCGGGGTGTCCAGGCCGGGCATCTCAGGTCAGGGCGCTGGAAAGGATTTCGGGCTTGACGCGCTGGAGGAAGACCACGGTGGCCGCGGTCACCAGCCCCTCGATGACGGTCACCGGCAGGTTGGCCAGGAAGATGGCCAGGGCCGCCTGCTGGAAGGCCTCGCCCGTGCCGATGAGGGCTGCGGCCACCAGGATGCCGGAGAGGAACACCGACAGGGAGCCGCAGAGGAAGCCGCCCAGGGCCGCCCGGCCGTTGCGCTGGGAGAGCAGGAGCGGCCGCAGGGCCCAGGCGCAGGCCACGGCGGGCAGGGCCATGGTGGCCGTGTTCACGCCGAGCACGGTGAGGCCGCCGAACTGGAACAGCACGGCCTGGAGCAGCAGGGCCACGAGGATGGCCGGGAACGCCGCCCAGCCCAGGACCGCGCCCAGCAGGCCGTTGAGGATGAGGTGCGCGCTGGTGAAGCCCACGGGCACGTGGATGAGCGAGGCCACGAAAAAGGCCGAGGACAGGATGGCGGTCTGGGGGATGCGTTCGTGCTGCAGGCGCTTCAGGCCAATGGCCACTCCGGCCGCGGCCACGGCCGCCCCGGCCAGGAGCACGGGTGCTGAGAGAACGCCTTCGGAGATGTGCATGCTGGGCCCCCGGAATACTGTCTGGTAAAGACAGCCCGGTTCGTAGCACGAGGTCCCAAAAGATGCAACGCGGCGCGCCCGGATTTCAGCTCAGGCCCACCTGCTCCTTGACGCCCGTGACAGCCTCGATGGCGATCTGGAAAAAGGCCCCCAGGTCCAGGCCGATCTTTTCGCACTCGCGGATGGTCTCGCGGCACACGCTGGCTGCGAAGGCCTTTTCTTTCATCTTCTTTTTCAGGCTCTTGGGCTCCATGCCCGCGAGCCCGCCCGGCCGCACCAGGGCGTTGGCGTGGACCAGGCCGGTGACGGTCTCGCCGCAGCGCAGGGCGAAGTCCAGTTCCGTGGACGGGGCCTCGGAACCGTTCATCTCGAAGGCGTGGCGGGCGATGGCTGCCAGGGCCTCGTCGGGCAGCCGGCCCTGGAGCAGCTCCTTGCTGGCCAGGCCGTGGCGGTTGGGCTGGTCCTTGCTCTCGGCATAGTCCAGGTCGTGGAGCAGGCCGGTGAGGCCCCAAAGTTCCTGGTCCCGGCCCAGGTTTTTGGCCAGTCCGCGGAGCACGGCCTCGCTCTCCAGGGCGTGGGCCAGGAGGTGGGGCTCGGGATTTCCCTGTTTCAGGAGCTTGAGCGCGTCGTCTCTGGTAATCATGCTGATTTCCTCGGTATTCAATGATCTCTGGATTATTTTGAAAGGGATTTCAGGGGCTTTTTCAGGGCCTAGCGCAGGTGGCAGGCCACGAACCGGCCCGGTTCCACCTCGCGCAGGTCCGGGGCGGACTCGCGGCATCCTGGCTGGGCCTCGGCACAGCGGGGATGGAAGGCGCAGCCCGGGGGCGGGGCCAGGG
>DFYP01000203.1 GCA_002382645.1 Desulfovibrio sp. UBA4079
ACCAGGACCCAGGTGCCGTCGTCGTTGCGGTAGGCCTTGGCCTTGACCTTCTGGGGCTTGCCGTCGGCGTCCGTGGTCTCGATCCAGACGTCGCGGTACACCCGGTTGTCCGAGCCGGTGTAGGCCGGCTCCGGCGTGGCCGAGTAGTAGCGGCCCGAGTCCGGGTTCTTCCAGGTGCTGGTCTGGCCCGAGGGCTGGTTCTCCAGGGTGTGGTTCAGCTTCTGCTGGTCGTTCTTGTCGAACTCGTTGCCGATGACATAGCCCAGGAGCAGGCCCGCGCCCGCGCCGATGGCCGCGCCGGTGAGCTTGTTTTTGCTGGTCAGCGCGCCGACGAGCGCGCCCGCGGTGGCGCCCGTGGCCGCGCCGGTCTGGGCCTTGTTGGCGCAGCCCCCGGCCACCAGGGCCAGGGCCAGGACCAGGATCATCGGAACAATGCCTTTTCTCATCGCGTCTCGCCTCCATATTTCCGCCGGGACGGTTCCCGTCCGGGCGTTGCCTGCGTGGAACCTCGGAATGCTCCAGCAATCCCCGTGCCACGCGCTCAACAAAAATATTCTACCTCATCCATCGCCGGGCGCAAGGGCCGGGTCAGGGCCCGGTCCCGGGCGGGGCGGGAAAAAACGCCCCGCCGGAGCGGTTCGGGGGGTCGCTCCGGCGGGGACAGGGGGGGTGGGCCACAAAGCGGCCCAGGCATCGGCCGGGGAGCCGATCCGGGTCCATCTATACATGCGTCACGGAGAAAATCAAGGGATGCGATAATGAAAAAAAGTGCCGCCAAACGTGAAAACGCGGCCGATTCTTGCGCACTGCGGACGAAATTTGCCCGCTCGGACGGCAGCCGTTGAAAAATCCGCGCCGGCCGCGTTGCCGAAAAAAACCCAACGCCGCGCTAGACCGTCTCGCGCTCGCGGAAGCCCATGAGGAAGAGGATGGAGTCCAGGCCCAGGGTGGAGATGGACTGGCGCGCGCCCTGCTTGACCTTGGGCTTGGCGTGGAAGGCGATGCCCAGGCCCGCCAGGCTGAGCATGGGCAGGTCGTTGGCCCCGTCGCCCACGGCGATGACCTGCTGCAGGCTGATGTTCTCGGCCTTGGCCAGCTTTTTCAGGAGCTGGGCCTTCTTGGCCCCGTCCACCACGCCGCCCTTCACCTTGCCGGTGAGCGCGCCGCCCTTGATCTCCAGCTCGTTGGCAAAGACGTAGTCGATGCCCAGGCGCTCCTGGAGCTTCCGGCCGAAATAGGTGAACCCGCCCGAGAGGATGGCGGTCTTGTAGCCCACGCGCTGGAGCGTGGCGATGAGCCGCTCCGCGCCCTCGGTGAGCGGCAGGGTCGCGGCCACCTCGGCCAGCACGCTCTCGGGCAGGCCCTTGAGCAGGGCCAGCCTGGCCGTGAGGCTCTCCTTGAAGTCCAGCTCCCCGCGCATGGCCCGCTCGGTGATGGCCGCCACCTTGGCCCCGACCCCGGCGCGCTTGGCCAGCTCGTCGATGACCTCGGCCTGGACCAGGGTGGAATCCATGTCGAACGCCACGAGCCGCCGGTTGCGGCGGAACACGTTGTCCTCCTGGAGCGCGATGTCCACGCCCAGGTCCTGGGAGGCCTCCAGGAAGTGCGACCGCAGGCTGGAGGGGTCCTTGGGCGTGCCGCGCACCGAGATCTCCACGCAGGCCATGCGCGGGGAGGCCCCGCCGTCCAGGGGCACGCGGCCCGAGAGCCGGGTGATGCGGTCGATGTTCAGGCCCTCGGCGGCGAGCGCCGAGGCGATGCGCTCGATCTGGGCCGCGTTCACGCGCCGGGCGATGAGGGTCACGATGTGCCGGGCCTTGCCCTGGGCCTTGACCCAGGCCTCGTAGCGCCGGGGCGAGAGGGGCAGGAGCTTGAGTTCCACGCCCAGCTCGTGGGCCTTGAAGAGCACGTCCTTCAATATCGGGGCGCTCTCGGACTGGGACGGGATGTGGATCAGGATGCCCAGGGTCAGGGTGTTGTGGATGACCACCTGGCCCAGGTCCAGGACCTCGACCCCATAGCGGGCCAGGACCCCGGTGAGGGCCGCGGTGATGCCCGGCCGGTCCTCGCCGGTAACGTGGATGAGGATGATCTCGCGCATGAATCCCTCGGCGTTTGCGCCAGCCTTGCCACAAATCGGTCCGCCAGTAAACGCCGGAACCCCGGCCCGGGACCCCGGCAACCCCTTGGGATGTGATTTGTTCTTTTTTTCACTTGACGGAACCGCGCTTCACTGCTTTCCTGGGGCCGACGGAAAACCTGGGTTCGCGGTCAGTGTGCGTCCAAACTCCGACCCCGGGCGGCTTCCCCGCCCGGCCTCGCGCGAGGCCTTCATGAGCGCTCCGAAAAAGACCCTCTCGCCTTCCGCCGCGGTCTTGGGACTGGGACTGGGACTGGCGGCCCTCTTCGCCGCCGCCGTGTTCCTCGCCAACCTCTACGTGACCCTGGGCGTCCTGGGCCTGGGCGTCATCGTGGCCCTGGTCCTGTCCAAGGCCCTCTCCGGACCCGTCCAGGGCTTTGCCGCGGCCCTGCGCGACATGGACAAGCGCCGCCGCGACCTGACCCTCAAGGACCAGTGCCGCACCTGGGGCCAGTGGGGCGAGCTGCCCGGCCTGGCCGGCGAGCTCTTCGCCTACAACATCGAGCGCCGGGAATACTACCGGGGCGCGGTCATCGGCATGGGCAACCCGTTCTTCCTGGCCGATTCCAAGGGCACCATCACCCACGCCAGCCGGACCCTGTTCGAGCTCCTGCGCAAGACCGAGAAAGAGGTGGTGGGCCAGAGCGTGGGCTCGGCCTTTGAGGGCCACGACGGCGGCTCGTTCGCCGCCGAGGTCATGGCCAAGGGCTCCAAGACCCACGACGAACGCGACCTGGCCATCTGGGACGGCCGCACCCTGCCCGTGTTCCTCTACGCCGACTGCATCCGCGACGGCCACGAGACGGTCATCGGCTGCGTGGCCTCCATCGTGGACCTCACGCTCATCAAGGAGCAGGAGGCCAAGATCCGCGAACACGAGACCCACATGCTGGCCCTGGGCCGGGAGATCAACGAGCTGGCCCAGCGCGCGGCCTCGGCCGCCGAGGAGCTTTCGGCCTCGGCCGAGGAGCAGGCCAGGGGCGCCCAGCACCAGAAGCAGCAGACCGACTCCGTGGCCGCGTCCATGGACGAGATGCGCTCCACGGTCCTGGACGTGGCCCAGAACGCCGGGCAGACCTCCCAGGCCGCGGCCGAGGCCAGCGAATCCGCCACCCAGGGCGGCGGGCTGGTGAGCCAGGCCGTGGCCGGCATCGAACAGGTGGCGGTCTCGGCCCGCAAGCTGGCCGGGGTCCTGGGACAGCTCCAGGAGCAGTCCGCGGAGATCGGCCGGATCATCGGGGTGATCAACGAAATCGCGGACCAGACCAACCTGCTGGCGCTCAACGCGGCCATCGAGGCNNCGCAAGCTGGCCGAGAAGACCATGACCGCCACCAAGGAGGTGGAGGACGCGATCAAGAAGATCCAGTCCGGCTCGCGCCTGGCCATCGACTCCATGGCCGAGACCGAGTCCCAGGTGGCCGCGGGCACCAAGCTCTCGGGCCAGGCCGGGCAGGCCATCTCCGAGGTCATGGGCCGGATAGGCGACATGAGCTCCCGGGTGGCCCAGATCGCCACGGCAGCCGAGGAGCAGTCCGCGGCAGCCGAGGAGATCAACCGGAGCGTGGAGGACATCGCCCACGTGGCCAAGGAGGCCGAGGAGGCCGCGGACCAGACCGCCGCGGCCACCCGCGAACTGGCCGAACTCTCCCAGCAGCTGCTCACCCTGTCCCGCACCTTCGGCGCGGGCTGACCGGCTGCGCCGGATTCACGGAAAGCCAAAAGGCAGGGTGCGAGCCCTGCCTTTTTTCATGGGAGCTTCAACAGATAAAGTCGGGGGTTCGAAGCATGCTACTTCTTAGGCCTCGATGCCCGACGCAGCAACTCCTGGCTTACAATTCCCTCGCAGAAAATTTTTGCAAGTTCTTCTTGGGTCAAATGCTTTAACGTGCTTATGTTAATTGATTTTTCCATAAAGCTGAGGAGTTCCTCTTTCGAACTATTTTTATAGGTTGAGTATAAAAAGTCATAAAAATCAATCGGGTCGTCCACATGGACTCTTTCTTTCTTCATTACGCCAAAAAATGTCTCTGGGCATCTTCTATATGCATCTAGTTCTATGTCAGAAATTGGATTTATTGCTATAATTCGACGACCGCCTTCTATCTCATAAATACAAAAAACTCGTTTTTGGCTTTCAATAACGACGGCATCTTCAAGAATCCCTACAACTTCAGCACCATTTTTATCCGGAACGAGATATCTATTGCCAACTATCATTCTTGGTCCGTTCACAAAACCAAATGCATACTCAGGAAGCTCACCATCGAATGTTGATGGAATATTCTGATTTTTGAAGCTAACCCACAGATTATGCATGTCTTTATGATTATCTCGCGCAATTAATGCTTGTCGCAAATTAAACTTTTGTCCAAATTTGAATTCAGGAATTCTGAAACTATCTGCCACAACCGAGCAACGGAAGTCCGAATCATCTGGCACATAATGATAAGGAAAGTTGGTGAAAAATATATATGCCTCTGGCGCTTTGTTCCCATCAATTTGCATCGAGTATTCAAGCTTCCGCAATTCGCTTGTTACACCAGTATACCAATGATCGTCTTTCGGAATATCGTGTGTATCTTCTGTATTAACATCTATAAATATTACGCGTTTATACTTTGACATTTTTGATAGTGCTGCTCGCAACCTTCTTCGATTGCTAATATTATCCATTTTCTTTACACCAGAATCAACATCTGCGCCTAGTCTCCCGGGCACATGCCGCGCCTTTGCTTCAACCGAGTATTTTTTCCCTGATGTTTTACTTGTTGCAATAAACTCACAATGGGTAACAGTATTATCTTTTTCATTTTCTATTTCGATATCAAATCCAGAAACAATAAATGCTGCAGCAACAAATGTTTCATAATATGCACCGTGGAACAATCTCTTATTTTTAAGGCGCTCGATAAGTCTAGTTTGAACTTTTACGTTATGCGCAAGGAGATATAAATTATATGCCAATGTCAAATATGCTGCCACAGCACCAGTTAATGGAATATTAGATACTTCACCTTGATTTTTAATATATTGCTTTTGCATTCGGCACAACGAATCATACCATTGCATAATTGGATGTCGATCTTCAATCGGACGAGCTATTTCACTGTTGCCCCATTCTGAAGTAAGGAGTCTTTTTATATAATCAAAAAGAAAATCGTGGAATGTTTTCCATTTAGTCGAATACAGAACGCTATTACCAACGACAACAAACCTGAATCCATTTGTCTCCATTGATATAATTTGACGCCCTAAGCCTTGTTGCTCTCGCCGTTGATGCTCACGTGCGTTTAATCCTTGGATTATTCTCTCAAAACTTGGTTCTGTTCTCAGGGTATGCGGGTTGAACCTTCTGCTCCCTCCAGCTCCGTGGCATTTTTTATACTTTATACCACTCCCGCATGGACATTTGTCATTTCTCCCAATCTTTTGTTTAATTTTCATAGTCAGTTCGCCTGCAACCCGAGTTAAATTATATTCTATCGTTGCTCTTTAATTCAATTCTTTGGCTCAGACAAGCCGCGTTGTTTGTATGTAGTCTCCTCAATATCCACGCGGGAAATGCGCTGAAAGCAACAAATTACAACCCAACACAAATGAAACGGCCCGCTCCTTCCGGAGCAGGCCGTTTCATTCAGGCGGTGGCCGCCGACCGCTAGGCCTTGGCGCAGTCGCAGGATCGTCCGTGGAGCAGCCGCAGGGCAGCTTCTGGGACACGCCCAGCTCGGCCCTCACGTCCGTGATGATCTTGAACAGAATCGTCTCCGCAAGAAGCAGGTGGCGTAGACTTGACCGCGCCGGTCAGCCCACCTCCTGCCGCATATCCTCCACGGGCCGCCCGGACCCGCCCGCGGCCTCGATCTCGCGGAGCACGAGCCGGGCCAGGTCCGGCAGCCGCCGGGCCACCACCGGGGTGAGTTCGCAGGTCACGCTGAGGATGTCCGCGGGCTCCATGCCCAGGATGATGGTGGGCGGCCGCTGGTCCAGCAGCTCGCAGTAGACCAGGGTGTCCAGGAGGTCGGCCTGGTGCGGGGACTTGCCCGGGTCCAGGCGGCGGGGCAGGTCCTCGCCGGTGAGCCGGTAGATGGACCCGGGCTCGCCGTCGCCGAGCACGGCGTCGGCCACGATGAGCACGTCGGCGTCCAGGATCGGGCCCATGAGCAGCAGGCCCATGGTCCCGCCGTCCAGCAGGGTGACGTTGTCCGAAAAGGCGTGGGTCGCGTGGAGCAGCTCGATGCAGCGCACGCCCAGGCCCTCGTCGGCAGAGAGGATGTTGCCCACGCCCAGGACGAGAATGCGAGGATGAGGTGTGTTCATGCGCGGTTTATGTATACGAATTTAAAATTCGTAGCAACAATGGCGCAACGGCCACCTGCCCGGCTCTGCCGGATCCGCGGAAAGCGCAAAGGCCGGGGAGCGCCCTGCCTGTGCGCGGCACGCCGCCCTTCCCGGACTTTCTAGGACTCCTCCGCAGGCGGGCCGCCCAGGGCCTTGTACAGGGCGATGACCTGGTTGAGGAGCTCGGCCCGGCACTGGTCCAGGTTGTCCTGGGCCGTGTACAGGGTCTCCTGGGCCGTGAGCACGTCCAGGAACCCGGTGAGGCCCTTGGCGTAGAGCTCCCGGGCCAGGTCCAGGCTCTGGCGGGCCGCGGCCTCGGCCTGGACCAGCAGGGCCAGGCGCTCCTGCTGGGCATAGGACCCGGACAGGGCGTTCTCCACGTCCTCCAGGGCCGTGAGGAAGGCGGCCCGGTAGGCGGCCAGGTCCTCGTCGTAGACGGCCTTCTTCTCCTCGATGCCGGCCAGGGTGGAGCCGCCGCTGAAGATCGGCACGTTCACCCCGGGCGCGATGGACCAGTAGCGGCTGGCGCTGCTCAGGAAGGTGTTGTTCCCGGCGCTCTGGAGCCCCAGGCCCAGGGTCAGGTCAAAGGTCGGGTAGAGCCCGGCCTGGGCCACGCCGATGTTCGCCGAGGCCGCGGCCAGGTTGCGCTCGGCCTGGCGCACGTCCGGCCGCCGGGCCAGCAGGTCCGAGGGCAGGCCCGTGTCCGGCAGGGCCTTGAGCGGCTCGGGCAGGGCCCCCGGCCTGGAAAGCTCGGCGTTGAGCGCGCCCGGGGCCAGGCCCAGGAGCACGGCCAGCCGGTGCATGGCCTCCTTGGCCGAGGCCTCCAGGCTCGGGATGTCCGCGGCCGTGGCCGCGCGCTGGGAATCGGCCTGGGCCACGTCGAGATAGCTCACCAGCCCGGCCTGGAAGCGGGTCCGGGTGATCTCCAGGGTCTCGTCCTGGGCCTTCAGGTTGGCCCGGGCAATGGCCGCCCGGCTCTGGGCCGAGCGCAGGCCCACATAGTTCGTGGCCACCTCGGCCAGGAGCGTGCGCAGGGTGTCGTTGCGCTCCTCCAGGCTGGCGTCCAGGTCCGCGGCCGCGGCCTCCCGCTGCCGGCGCACCTTGCCGAACACGTCCAGCTCCCAGGAGGCGTCGAATCCGGCGGTGTACAGGGAACTCGTGGCCCCGCTGGAATAGGACGAGCCCTCCATGGCGTTCTTGCTGTCCTTGGCCCGCGAGGCCGTGCCCGAGGCCGAGAGCGTGGGCCAGAATCCGGCCGTGACCGCCTTGAGCGCGGCGCGGGCCTGGAGCACCCGGGCCTGGGCCTGGGCCAGGTCCAGGTTGGCCTGGGCCGCGCGCTCCATGAGGCCGCTCAGCACGGGGTCGTCGAAGGTCTTCCACCAGGCGGCCAGGTCCAGGGCCTGGGCCGCGCTCTTCTGGCGGGCCTCGGCATAGGCCGGGGGCGCGTCCAGGGCCGGGGTGCGGTAGTCCGGGCCCACGGCGCAGGCCGCGCAGGCCAGGCAGAGGCAGAGC
>DFYP01000111.1 GCA_002382645.1 Desulfovibrio sp. UBA4079
TGGCCGCGGTGAAGCCCTCGATCTCGCGCAGGGGGCGGACCACCAGGCGGCTGATGGCGAACATGATGGCCCCCACCAGGACGAGGACCGCGGCCGCGCCGATGCCCAGGAGCACGTTGCGCTGGTTGNNGCTCGCCCTTCCAGTCGTAGAACAGGTCGCCGTTCTTGATCTCCAGGGCCTGGCGGATGAATTCATGCTCGGTGAGGTTCTTGAGCAGCAGGGACCGGTCCACGGCGTGGCCGATGATCGTGCCGTCGGCGGCGAGCATGAAGCCGTAGCCTCGGTCGCCGAAACGCGGCGGATCGATGAAGGCCTTGGTGTACTCCTCCCAGAGCGGGAACAGGCAGACTCCGCCGATGATCTTGCCCTCCGGGCCCTTCACGGCCTGGGCGATGGGGAAGGTCAGGGCCTTGGAGCCGCCCAATTCCACCTGGAGCAGGTCCTTGGGCATGTACAGGNNACGTAGGCCCGTTCGCTGCGGTTCTGGCCGGCGAGGCTCTCGCCCGAGGAGGTGCTGCCCGCCACCACCAGGCCCTCGGTGTTGAACAGCAGGGCGCCCCAGATGGTCTTGCTGTTGGCCGCCAGATACTGCTTCAGGTCGGCCTCGGCCCGGACCGCATCCCCGGCCAGGGCCTCCTGCATGGAGCGCCGCGCGGCCAGGGTGCCGACCATGGAGCGCACGCCGTCCATGTACACGTCCAGACCGCGCTGGCAGGCGTTGGTCATCTGGGTCATGGCCTGTTTCTGCTGATCCAGGGCCAGACCGTAGGTGGACCGCGAAACATAGGTCACGATGGCCGCCACCGCCAGGATCACGGCCAGGGCCACGGTCGCGATGAGCACGGAGCTGATGCTTTTGCGGAACATAGTCTCTCCTGGGTTCAGTTGTGCGCATTGTTCCAGGGGACCGGAACACCGGCAACACGGGCCGCGCCGCCCGCCTGTCCAGGGCCGCTTCGGCCGGAACAGCCCGGTTTTCGGGCGCAGATCATGGCTATCATATAGTAGCCATAAGAATGGGAGCAACTCTGCGGGCGCTGTCCCGGAATCCAGCGCAGGGGTTGCTAGGCCTTGATCCCGGCAGGAAGTGAGCAACCCCTCTCTTATAATAGTGAAAAACTCATAGTGATTTTTGCGATACGGACCGCGCTGCAGAAACAGTGCATTGGACCAGGCGGCACGCAAGAGGCAGGGTCGGGCTAGCGGGTGAGCAATTCCTTTTCCATGGCCCGGCATGACATCTTGAGCGCCGTCTTCCAGAAGAGCAGGGGCGGGGTGCGGTACTCGGCGCCCACAGGCTGGGGCAGCATGCCCTCGTGCTCGAAGGACGCGCCCTGGCGGCGGGGGTCGTAGAGGAGCGCGCCGGGCACCTGGTCCAGGTGGTAGCGCCGCTGGAGCTCGGCCTTGATCTCCCGGGGCAGGGGGCCCTCGCCGCCCGCGCGGAAGGCGAAGAAGTCCACGCAGTCGTGGAAGGCCTCGGCCAGGTGGAGCAGCAGGGTGGCGGCCAGCCGCGAGTCGCGGTCGCGTTCCAGGTAGAAGAAGACCAGGCAGGGCCGCTGGTCCTGGAGCACCAGCTCGCGGTAGTCGCCGTCGGCCACGGGCTGGATGGGCGCGCCCAAAAGGATGTCGGACACCGGCAGCTCGGCCAGCTGCTCCACCCGGTCCATGTCCACGGAATCCGGGCAGCGGGCCGCGGCCGGGAGGGCCGCCAGCAGGACCAGGGCCAGGACGCGGATCAGGAGGGAAACGCGGCTCATGTCCCGGCTCCTGGCCCGGACTCGGACAGCCGCACCCCGCCCTCCCGGTCCGGGGAGAGCGTGAGCACCCGGTCGCAGGCGTGGATGAACAGGTCCAGGGGATGGTGGCTGATGACCAGGACCTGGAGTTCCAGGCGCTGGGCGATCTCGGCGATGAGCTTCATGAACCGGGGCACCAGGGCGGGCCGCAGCCAGCAGTCCTGCTCGTCGAGCACCAGGAAGGGCCGGTGCCGGGCCTGGTCCAGCCGGGACAGGGCGATGAGCCGCAGGCCCACGGAGAGGATGTTGCAGACGCTGCCGCCCTGGCCGTGGAGGATGTCCTCCAGGTCCTCGGGCCGGTCCCCGGCGTGGATCTGGAAGGTCACCTGGAGGCGGTTGTTCTTGACCTCGCGCAGGCTNNCTCGCCGAACAGGGCCGTGGCCAAGCCTTCCAGGGTGTCCATGGCCCTGGGCGCCAGGTCCAGGAAGGCCGTGAGCCGCGCCTCCTCGGTCCGGGTCTGGCCGAATTCCCGCGCCAGGGCCTCGGCCCGGGCCTCCAGCCGGTCCAGGCGGCGCTCCAGGGAACGGAGGTCCGGAGTTCCTTGCGGAAGTCCGTCGCCGGTCATTGATCCTCACCCCGCGAGCCTTGCCGCTCAATGGCCGCCAGGCTCTGCTCGATGGTTTGCAGATGCTTGCGGTACTCGCTCACGAGCCGGGCGTTTTCGGCCCGCCGCTCGGTGAGCAGCCGCTCCAGCTCGGCCGGGTCGGCCGTGCCGAACTCGGCCNNTGGGCCTGGTCCTGCTCCAGCCGCACCCGCTGTTCGCGCAGGGATTCGTAGCTGCGGCGCAAGCCTTCCAGTTCGGCCTCCAGGCCGCGGTCCTCATCCGTGTTCCGGGCCATGCACGGCCTCCTCGTAGAGTTCCCAGACGAGCGCGCTCTCCGGGAGTTCGGGGTTCAGGTTGGCCTGGAGGAACTGCTTGAGGCCNNGTGCCCTCGCTGGTGCGCTTCCAGGCCAGGCGCTCCAGGCCCAGGAGGAAGCGGGACTCGCCCTCGGTCTCCTGCTCCTCGGGCGGGAAGTCCTGGTCCGGGAAGACCTGGGCGAAGGGCAGGTGCGGCAGTTCCAGCCGTTCCAGGGTTTCCAGCCCGGGCCGCCAGAAGAACNNCGGCCGGCTTGCGCTCCAGGGAGCGGCGGCTGAAGGTCAGCCGGGTGATGTTCCCGGGGTTGCACCAGAGGGTCCGGCCCGCGCGGACCTCGGACTGGGGCCTGTGGATGTGGCCGTTGACCACCAGGTCGATGCCCGGCAGCTCGCGGATGCCGTGGGCCCGGGTCTCGAACTCCGGGAAGCGGATGTTGTGGTGGGTGAGCCAGACCACAAGGTCCGGGTCCTCCGGGGCGTGCTGGAATCCCGCGGGCAGGGGCGCGCCGTCCGGGCTCGCGCCGATGAGCGCCTCGCCCGCCGGGGTCGTGAGCACGAATTGCGGCCCGGGCTCGGCAAGCAGNNAGGCGCACGGCGCCCGCCTCGGCCAGCACGGACAGGGACACGTCGCTGGTGAGCCGGGCCAGGTGCTTGTCGTGGTTGCCCACGAGCACGAAGGGCCGCTGGGGCGAGAACAGGCGGATGAGCTCCACCAGCAGGCCGTTGGAGTTCTCCCGGGGCCAGTGGAACAAGTCGCCCAGGATCACGGGCAGGGCCCCGCGCGCCGTGGCCAGGTCCAGGGCGGCCGCCAGCTTGTCCAGGACCTGTTCGCGGAATCCGGGCAGGCGCTGGCCGGGCGGGGTGTCGGCCACGTGCGGGTCGGCGATGAGCAGCAGGCCCGAGGCTTCCAGGCGCGGCAGGCTCATGAGGCCTCCTGGAGGAACCGGGCCAGCTCCAGGCCCGCGCCGCAGGTGGGGCAGACCCCGATGTTCGCGAGCCGCTCCGCGATCTCCTGCCGGAGCTTATGAAGCCTTGCCAGGCAAGCCTCGCTGGACTTCCTGCTGCGCTCCAGCTCGGCCCGGACCCCGGCCATGCGGGCCGCGAGTTCGGCCAGGGGCGCGCTTGGGGTCAGGCTTGGACAGGCTTGCAGACCGGCCAGTCCCAGGGCCTTGTCCGCAGCGGCCTTCAACTTGTTTTTCAATACCTTGTGAGCTTTCAAATACTCCGCAACAGGCGTTGTGGCCTGGGCCTGGGGCGCGGCCGACAGCCCGGCCAGGGCCGCGCCACGGGTTTGGGCCTGGCCCAGGTCCTGGGACAAGCGGCGAAGATCGTTCAGGATTCTTGCCAGGTCCGCGGTGGGCGCGGGCTCGGCCGGAGCCGTGAGCTGGGCCAGGGCCGCGGCCTTGGCCTTGGCCCGGGCCAGGCCCGCGTCCAGGGCCCGGCGGCGCTCCAGGGCCTGCTCCAGGGCCGGAATGCGGGCCTGGGCCTCGTGGACGTCCGCTTCCTTTTCCCGGGCCGCGTCCAGGGCCAGGGTCAGGTCCGGCAGTCCGGCCAGCTGGTCCAGGCCCGCGGCCAGCCCGGCCAGCCGGGTGCGGGCCTGGGCCTGGTCGCGCTTGGCGTCGGCCATGCGGCGCTTGAGCGCGTTCTGCATGGCCAGAAGATGGGCGCTTTCGCTGGAGGCCGCGAAGAACGCGGCCGCGGCCGAGGGCGGCTGGTTCAGCAGGAAGACGGGCGTGCGCTGGTCGCCCAGGTGCACGTCCACGGGCTCGCCGGATTCCAGCTCCACCAGGTCCAGGCGCAGGACCTCGCGGATCTCCTCGGGCACCCCGCCCCGGCCGAGCTTCCAGAACTCCTCGGGGGTCTCGGCCCCGGGCCGCCAGAGCTCGTAGCCCGCGCTGGCCTTTTTCCGGATCCAGACCACCCGGGTGCCGTCGGAAAGCTCCAGGGTCACCCGGGCCTCCTTGGCCCCGTGGCGGATGACGTGGCGCGGCGCGGGGTTGAGCGCCAGGCAGCGCAGGGCCTCGACCACCGCGGACTTGCCCACGTTGTTGGGGCCGGTGAGGGCGGTGAGGCCCGGGCCCAGGGCCAGCTCGGTGCGGCCGTGGGCCATGAAGTTTTCCAGGGTCAGGCAGCGGATCACGGCTTTTCGCCCTTGCTTGCGGCCCGGTAGCGCTGGCGCGGATGGTTCGGGGTCGTGGGGTGGAGCAGTTCCAGACGGCCGTCTTTGACCATTTTGGCGAGGTAATGGATGCGCAGGGTTTCCTGGGCTCGGCCGAGCAGTTCGGCCAGATCGCGTGGCGAAAGATAGTGTTCGGCGCATACGTCCAGAATGACACGCTCCACCTCAAGACGTGGAGCGCGCGATCGGGCGCGTATGGCGGCCGTCTTTACATGAAGATCAGGATAGATCAGAGGATCGGGCAGGCACGCAAGCTCTAGATTTGAGTGTACGGAGTCCGGGGTGGAGTGTACGGAGTCCGGGGTGGAGTGTACGGAGTCCGGGGTGGAGTGTACGGAGTCCGGAGCCGGGTTGGGCCCATCGGAGAATATGGTATCAAGATAACGTTCACGAAGGGTTTTTTCTCGGAGCGCGCCTGTCCCGGGCAGGGAGTAAACTGTACCCCGGCCCGTGCCTGAGGATTCAAGAAATCCTTCGCGTACCAAGTGAGACAAAACTTTGCTGGCGTCCCCTGGGTGCACGGCCGCCACGTCCTTGAATCGGGGGTGGGTGATTGTCCCATCGGCCGCAGCCAAGGCCAGGGCCAGCCGCTCGGTTTCGGTCAAAGCAGCAATGCGATCCCCGAACAGTTCCTGCAGCTTGGTGCTGATTTCCTCTGGAATGAAGCTATGCATGCTCATTTCCAGCAGGGTTTGTTCAGGCTTATTTTTTTCATAAAGCTTGGGCGGAAACCATTGTTGGCCCCGCCAGTTTTGATAGATTTTGGGAATTCCGGAACCCGCTTGTTCGCCAAGGCCAGCCAATTGGAACATCTTTTGAAGTTTCCGATTGCGGCAGTCGCTCTCGCCTCCGCGGATGGCCGCAGCTAGTGGAATCCTCGATGTCCCTGGGTTTCGGAAGCCGAACATGTCCGGTCTCTTGACCACCAGCACGGAGACTCGGCCCGAGTAGTCCGCGTGGATCAACGTATTGACCAGCGCCTCGCGTAACGCCTCGTGGACGGGAGTGTCGTCGGTCCTGCGGTCTCCATGAAGCCGGAAGGGGATTTTCAAGTCTGTGGTCAGCTTGCGGTAGGCAATGCGATAGAATTCAAAGAGGTTGCCTGGCCAAGTTCCGTCCGTGGTCACGCGGTCGACCCAGCGGAGTTCGGCACGTGGTTCGGAGCGCTCCTGGTAGTCAAGAATGTAATGAGGCAACTGATCGAGGATGAAGGGGAGCTGCCCGAACATGAGCAATCCCCCCAGGGTCAATCCTTCTTCTGCTGTTTCCCGGTTGCGGCCCCATGCTCCGATCATGCGCAGAAACTCCAGGTTGTCCAGGGCGTTCCACGGATGGTCGGGGCGAACCGACGAGAAAACGTTGCGGTAGGCGCTTAAACTGGCCGGGTCCAGATCGTCCATGTCGAACCTTGGTAGGACGCGGGCATCGCGGGCATCCTCCACCTGCTCCGCCAGCATGCGCTTCACGCTTTCCTGATCCGCCTTGTAATCGCCTTCATGCAACCGGCGGTAGGTGCCCCGCAAGGGATCGCGGCCTATGTACACTGGCCGCGACGACCGTGGAGCGCGGGGAATGTCAATGCGCAGGATGAGGCGGCCCTCGACCTCCACTTCGCGCACCAAAGAATGGGAGAGCAGGTTGGCGCTGACCTTGTCGCGGTTGTTCAGTTCATCCCAAAGCTTCTTCAGGATATTCGCCGTGTCCGGCAATCCCTGGGGAGTGAAATGACCCTTGGGTTTTTCCTTGACCCCGAGCAGCACCGTTCCGCCATTGGTGTTGGCCATGGCGCTGTATGTCTCGAAAAAGCTGTCCGGCAATTCGCCCCGGCCGTCGCGTCCTGCGGCAAGTTTCACTTCGAGATCGACATCCTCGGACAGCGCGGCGATGTCCTCTCGGGACATTGTGGATCGTTGCGGAGCTTCGGACATAAGGGACCTACGGGTATCTCGGCTTGTCCTTGATGCGGGCATAAAAGGCCTCGGGCCCTTCCTCGCGCAGGCGCTCGTTGTTCTTGAGCCAGCGCTCCCTGAGCCCCTCGGGCAGGCCCGGGTTTGCGCAGGGGAAGTCCGCGCATTCATAGCAGAAATGGATGCCCTTGTCGCGCACGCAGGCGTGCACGCCGCAGGCCGCGAACAGGCAGCCGGACTGGCGGCAGCCGCCGCAGGAGCCCTTGGCCAGGAACTCCAGGAGCCGGGCGAATGCCGGATAGTCCTGGAATACCGGGTTCATGGACTCGAAGCGCTGGGCATAGGCCGCGAAGTTCGGGCCCAGGAGNNCGGGTCAGGGTCTGGGCCGCCACCTGCACAGGGCCGCTGGAAAAGGCCAGGCACGACCCGCAGTTGAGCCCGCAGGGCGAGAGCCGGGCCACGAGTCCGGGATCAGGCATGGGATCACTCCTTGGTGCTTGCCCGATTGCACTGCAAAAACGGGCAAAAGGCAAGGGCCTCGGGGGTCAGGGCCGCGCCCCGCTCCGGCCCGGAATAGAGCAGCAGCGGGGGTTCCACGGCGAGCCCTGGTCCGCCCGCCTTGACCGCCTCCAGGAGCAGGACCTTGGCCCGGGCCTGGGCGTGGCCGTGGACCAGGCGCAGCCGCTTGGGCGCCAGGCCGTGTCCGGAGCAGACCGCAAGGATCTCTGGCAGACGCTCGGGCAGGTGCACGAGAAAAAACCGGCCCCGGGTCTTGAGGGCCCGGCGCGAGGCCGCCGCGAAATCCACGAGCCCGGCAGGGCCTTCGTGGCGGGNNGTGGCGGGCCCGGGCCTTGTCCAGGCCCGGACTTTGCCGCCCCCGGCCGGGCTCGCGCCAGGGCGGATTGCACGATACGAAGTCGTAGGGCGGCGTATTCTCGGGAGCGTATGACGTTACGTCATCGTTTTGTATTTCAAACTGCCGCTGAAAGCCAAGCCGTTCCGCATTGATCCAGGCGTGGCGCAGCATCCCGGGGTCACTGTCCAGGCCGGTGATATGCAGGTCTTCGCGGCCCTGGGACAGGAGCAGGGCCAGGCCCACCACCCCGCAGCCCGTGCCCAGGTCGAGCCCCCGGCGGTCCTTTGCGCGCAATCCGGCAAAGGCGGCCAGGAGCAGGGCATCCACGGAAAACCTATGCCCGCCAACGGGTTGCGACAGCCCGCGGGGAAAATTCAATCTCTGTATCCGGATACGCTCATCCATAAAATCCCCGCGCCTTGCGTGATCGCTTGTTTTTCCCGGTTTGAAGAGGACATGGACGGCACAACAAGGGGATGGACGGAAAAACGATCATCACGCCGGGTTTCCGGGCCGAATCCGGCCCCTGGGGGTCAGGTCCGGGTCCCGTTCCCGCTGTTCCGGGCCCGCTGCACCCGGCCCCAGAGCATGTGCAGGAGGAGCCGGGCCTCCTCCATGCCCAGGAGCCGGCCCGCAAGCACGTACAACCCGGCCCAGACCGGGATCAGGGCCAGCCAGAGCCAGGCCGTGCCCGCCGTGGCAAAGGCGCCGCCGAACACCAGGGCCGAGAGCCCGGCCATGGGGCCCAGGCTCTTCAGGGGCAGGAGCCGCCCGGTTTCCCGGCGCATGACCAGGGCCAGGGCCGCGAAGTTCACGGCCGAGGACGCGGACACGGCCAGGGCCAGGCCCACGTGGGCCAGGACCTGCATGAGGGCCGCGCCCAGGCCCACGTTCACGAGCATGCAGAAAAAGGCCACCGTGACCGGCGTGCGCGTGTTTTCCCGGGCGTAGAAGGCCGAGGCCAGGGGCCGGGCCAGGGCCGCGAAGGGCAGGCCCAGGGCAAAGGCCATGACGGCCTGGGCCGTGGCGTCCACGGCCGCGGCGTCGAACCGGCCCCGGCCGAAGAGCAGGAGCACGATGGGCCGGGCCAGGGCCATGAGCCCGGCCATGGCCGGCAGGCTCACGAACAGGGTGAGCCGCAGGGTGGAGGACAGGGTGTCGCGGAATTCCTCGTGTTTCCCCGTGGCGGCCAGGGCCGAGAGGTTGGGCAGGGCGGCCGTGGACACGGCCAGGCCGAACACGCCCAGGGGGAACTCCACGAGCCGGTCCGCGTAGTACAGGTACGAGATGCTGCCCACGGCCAGGAACGAGGCCAGGAGCGTGCCGAGCAGGGTGTTGATCTGGTAGACCGCGGCCCCGAACACCGTGGGCAGCATGAGCCTGCCCATGCGGCTCACGCCCGGGTGCCGCCAGGAGCGCTCCCCGCGCCAGGAAAAGCCCCGGGCCCGCAGCGCCGGGAGCTGGGACAGGAACTGGCAGAGCCCGCCCGCCAGCACGCCCCAGGCCAGGCACCAGGCCACGTCCAGGCCCAGGGCCCAGCCCAGGAGGGCCGCGGCGATGAGGCAGAGGTTGAGCACCACGGGCGACAGGGCCGGGGCCAGGAAGTGGCCGAGACTGTTCAATATGCCCATGCACAGGCCCACGCCCGAGATGAGCAGGATGTACGGGAAGCAGACCCGCAGGAGCGCGGTGGCGGTTTCCAGCTGTCCGGGATTCCTGGCGAAACCAGGGGCGATGAGCTCCGTGAGGGGCCCGGCGAAGGCCTCGGCCAGGACCGTGACGCAGCCCACCACGACCAGGAGCCAGAGCAGGGTGGAGCGGGCCATGACGAACGCCGCGGCCTCGCCCTGGTCCGTGCGCAAACGCTGGAACACCGGGATGAAGGACATGGTCATGGAGCCTTCGGCGAAGAGGCGGCGCAGGACATTGGGCACGCGGAAGGCCACGAAAAAGGCGTCGGCCGGCAGGCCCGCGCCCAAAGTGGCGGCCACCACGGCGTCGCGGATGAAGCCCAGGATGCGCGAGGCCAGGGTGGCCACTGCCACCACCGAGGCGTTCCTGGCGATCTGGCGGGACTGGGACAGGGTCATGCCGGGTCCTTGGGGCTGGAGGCGCACACCGCCAACCCGCTGGATTTCCTGCTACCCGATTTTCACGAAAATGCCTACAGAAAATGAAGAGGAATTCCAGTGTGCAAGCCAACTTCCCGGTCTTGTTGGGGTTTCGCTGGAGAGAACAGGTTGTGAAGGAAAAAGGGGGAGTTGGGGGCGCGTCAGCCCGTGGGCAGGCCGAATTCCTGCACCAGGGGCGGCAGTTCGGCCCGGATGCCGAAGGCCCCGTCCACGTGGTCCACGAGCACGGAGCCCAGCACGGCCAGGAGCCGGGGGTCCACGGCCAGGGGCAGGCCCTGGATCTCCAGGACGTGTTCACCTTCCTGCGGCCCGTCCAGGGCCACGGCCAGGCGGCGCCTGGCCCCGCCTCAGCCCGCGGTGAGGTAGAGCCGGGCGGCCCGGGAGCCCGAGGCGGCCAGGCCGAAGCCCAGCTCGGCCAGGGCGGCCGGGGTGAAGCGGATCATGGACTTGTCGCGCATGGTGGTTATCCTTGCCTGGCGTTGATCCTAGCAGGCCGTTGAAAAATTCGCGATGGCCGCGTTGCTCCAAAAAATTCAAATCCTCGCGTATGTCCCAATACGCGGTTGGCCTTGAATTTTTTGCGCGCCTTGCCCGCGCGTTTTTTGAACGGCCTGTGGGGAAAAGCGTGATCAACGGCCTGGCTGAAAAGGAGCTGAAGTCATGCCCGAACTGCCGGAAGTGGAAACCATAGCCCAGGGCCTCAAGCCGCTGCTCCTGGGCCGGGTCATTGCCCGGGCCCGGGTCCTGGACCCCATCAGCACGCCCCAGGGCGCGGACCTCTTCGCCCGCCGTCTGGCCAAGGCCCGCATCCGGGACGTGCGCCGCCGGGCCAAGCTCCTGCTCCTGGACCTGGAGCGGCCCGGGAAGCCGGACCTGTTCCTGGCCGTGCATCTGCGCATGACCGGCGGGCTCGTGGCCGACCTGGACTCGGACGAGGTGCGCCGGTTCAGCCGGGTGCGCTTCGAGCTGGCCGACGGCGGGTCCTTTGTTTTCACGGACATCCGGCGCTTCGGCACGTGCCTGGCCCTGACGGCCCCGGAATTGGCCTCCTGGCCGTTTTTCGCCACCCTGGGACCCGAACCCCTGGAAATGGACGCCGAGGGCTTTGTGGGGCGTTTCCAGGGCCGGAACAAGGCCGTCAAGGCCGCGCTCCTGGACCAGACGGTGCTGGCGGGCGTGGGCAACATCTATGCGGACGAGTCCCTGTTCCGGGCGGGCATCCGGCCCATGGCCAAGGCCGCGAGCCTGTCCGCCCCGCGTCTGCAAGGTCTCCACAGGCATCTCCAAGAGGTACTGGCCCAGGCCATCCGGGAGAACGGCTCGTCCATCCGGGACTACCGGGACGCGGGCGGCAATGCGGGCGCGTTCCAGAACAGCTTCCGGGTCTACGGCCGGGCAGGGGAGCCCTGCGTGGTCTGCGGGACGAAACTGCGCGGCACCAAGGTCGGGGGCCGGAGCACGACCTATTGCCCCAAGTGCCAGAAGGGCTGAGCTTTCGGCGGTCAGAAACGAGAAAAAACATCACGTATTGCCACATCGATATATCTCGTGCCAATTGAACGGGAACCGAGAGTCACGCCGGAACAAAAAGGAGGGCGGGAATGGATGTTCAGCACGAGAGAGAACTCGATGTGATCGAAAGCTATATCCAGAAATCCGCGTTATCCCTGGCTGAAGGCCTTGAATGGTTCTGGCCCTATTCCAAAACGATGAATTCCACGCTGAAAGAGGCTAATATCGTAAGTCATTTGGCGCATGTCCTCTTGAACAATTCATTTTTCGTTTATAGCGAGGTTCCATTTGCAGACAAGAAGAATAAAAATATCATGAAGAACAAAGAAGATGATAACAAAAGAATGAGCCTCGATCTATTGGCGTTCAACATAAAAGAGAGAATGCTGATATGCCTTGAGGCCAAGGGACATCCATACGATCCAAAGAAAGTTCTCGAAGATATGATTCGATTGAAAGATTTTGAAATGCCGGAACACGACACAACGTGGTCCAGAAACATATTTTATCCAGAAAAACGATTTGCACTTTTTGCAACAACATGCACAGACAAGAATTTTTCTGATTGGTGGAGCGGAGATGAAGTCGAATCAAATCCGCCAGGAAGATACGCCTATGAGAATATTGCGAAATATCTTAATAAGACCAAGAGAAGATACAGCTATGTCTTGCGAGAAGGGCAAGGAGATAACGGTGAGTTTTGCTGGAGATATTTGTATGCGCTCTGGGATTTGGAGCAATTGAAGACGGTGTCTTAGGTGGTCCGAAGTCCTGTTTAAGGCTAGATATCCCAGGCCAGTCCGAACATGAGCGAGAGATCCGGCTCGGCCTGATCCTGGGAATCAATGCCCAGGCCCAGGCGCGAGGAGACCTCGAACCCGTCCCAGGGCCGGTGCTTGAGGCCCAGGCCCGTGTCGCCCCAGTCCTGGTCCACCTTGGCCCCGTTGAACCGGAAGCCCGTGATGCCCACAAGCTCGCCGCGCATGGTCGAGCCACGGTCCTCCCAGCGGTGGTTCCAGGCCAGCCAGGTCCAGAGGTCCAGGTCCGGGGCCCAGGCGTACTGGGCCTCCAGGCCCGCGCGCGAGACATTGGCGACGTCCTGGCGGGAATCGAAGCTGGCCGGGAACGGGCCCGAGTCCTCGGTGTACCCGTCCATGTCCGCCAGGGTCCAGGAGTGCATGACGAACGGTTCCAGGCCGAGTTGGGCGTCCAGGGGCACGAGCCAGCCCAGGCGGCCCGCCAGGGAATAGACCCGGGCCTGGGTCTGGCCCTTGGAGGTGGCCCCGCCCGCGCCGTTGGCGTAGCCGCGCTGCAAATCCATGTCCACCAGGCTGATGGTGGCCGCGGCCTCGGCGCGCAGGCCCTCGGTCCCGGGGGCGTAGCCCACGAAGGCCGCCGGGCCCACCATGGCCAGGTCCTGCTCCCCGCCCCAGCCCGTTTCCGTGGAGCGCTTGCCCGCGAACAGGCCCGCCCCGGCGCTCAGGCCGCTGTCCCAGGTCCAGGACAGGCCCGTGCCGCCGTCCCCGCCCAGGTCCGAGCCCGAGAATCCGCTGTCCGTGAAGAGCGATCCCACCACCCAGTAGCGCCGCCGGGCCTGGGGCTCGTCGCCGCTGGCCAGGCCCGAAGCGCCGCTGTGCAGCGCGCCGCGCGAGGCCAGGAGCAGGGACTGGATCCGGGACAGGCCCATGCCCGAGAGCCGCGAGCCGAGCCCGGCCATGGCGCCCAGGGAGTCGGCCAGGGAGTCCAGGGTGGTGAGCCCGCCCGTGGTGGAGGCCAGGTAGGCCTCGGAGTCGCCGCTCGGGGTGCTGGCGATGCCCGTGACGATGGTGCCGTCCGCGCTCACGCCGCTGGCGGAATCCAGGTTCCAGCCCGCGAGATTCACGCCCTTGAGCCGCAGGTAGTCGGCCAGGGAGACCATGCCCTGGGGCTGGGTCCAGTAGAAGGCCTCGGTGCCGGTTGTGGTGCTGTACAGGCCCACGATGACCGAGCCGTTGGCGTTGGCGGCCATGGCCGAGGACACCGTGCTGCCCGAGGGCAGGCCCAGCCCGACCATGCCGGTGCCCGCGGTCCAGCGGAAGGCCTCGGCCCCGGCGGTCACGTCGCAGATGCCCACCACGGTGGCGCCGTCCGCGCTCACGCCCATGGCCTGGGCATTGCCCCAGCCCTCGATGGTGCCCAGGGCGGTCATGGTGCCGCCGCCCGCCGTGGTCCAGCGGAAGGCCTCGTACACCGCGCCGGTGTAGTCCCAGCCCACCACCACGGTGCCGGTGGCGTCCACGCCCGTGGCCTGGGCGTCCCCGCCGCCGCCGGGCAGGTGGCCCAGGTCGGTCATGACCCCGCCGGTCCAGCGAAAGGCCGCGTCGCCGCCCGGGGTGTCGCTCACGCCCACCACCACGGTGCCGTCGGCGTTCACGGCATTGGCCGAGGACGACGCGCCGCCGGCCAGGATGCCCAGGAAGGTGTAGCCGCCGCCGGAGGTCCAGAGATAGGCCTCGGGCATGCCCGGGCCGCCCGGGTCGTAGCGGCCCACGATGGTGGAGCCGTCGGAACTGATGGCGTAGGCCCCGGACGAGGGCGTGCCCGGGCCCCCCAGGAAGGGCACCAGGGTCATGGCCCCGCCGCTCCAGTAGAAGGCCTGGTCGTCGCCCGAGGGGTTCACCACTAGGCCCGCGGCCAGGGAGCCGTCGGCGCTCACGCTCCAGCCTTCGGAATAGTCGATGGGGGAGCCGGGATACTGGCCCGGCAGGAGGAACGAGGCGGCCCGGGCAGGGGCGGCGGACACGGTCAACACCAGCACGCAGAGGAGCGCCAGCGCCCAGGGACGGCGCGCGGACAAGGCGTGGTGTGGCACAGTGGACCCCGCTCCTCAAAAGGCAAGGAATGCCTTTGGATTACAAAGACGTCCTGGCACCGATCAGGGAATCAGTCAATGGGAATTTTTCGAGGCGGGGCAAGGCTTCCGGGGGGTGTCACCGGGAAGGGACGGCCGGCATCAGCTGTGGCCAGGCCGCGGCCCAGGCCCCGGGCTCGTGGCCCAGGCCCGGCAGCGCGCGCAGCTCGCACGGGGTCCCGGCGGGCAGGTTGCGGGCGAACGAG
>DFYP01000020.1 GCA_002382645.1 Desulfovibrio sp. UBA4079
GGCGGTCGCGTCCGCGTTGTCCAGGTTCACCGCCGCGCCCTGGGCCACGTCCTCGGCCGAGGGCTGCACGCCCGAGGCCAGCCCCACCATGGTCTCCAGGAAGCTGCGCATGCGGATGGGCACCACGTTGTCCGCGGAGTCCGTGGCCGCCGCGCTCACGAAGGAATTCACGGTCGCGAGCCGGATCCGGGCCACCTGGCCCCGGGGCGTGGGCGCCAGGCGCAGGGGCCTGCCCAGGAGCTCGCCCAGGCGCTTGGCCTCGGCCGCGTCCGCCAGGCGCACCTCCAGGACGTGGGCCGCGTCCTGGTTCTGATGCTCCTCGTAGACCGTCAGGTCCCTGGAGATCTGCTTCTGGCGCAGGAACGCGCAGAGCTCCAGGAAGCCCTTGAGGCTGTTGATGCGCTGGCCCTCGTCGGCGCGGCTCGCCCCGCCCGCGGAGAAGTCGTTCTCCAGGGAGGCGATGCGCTCCACCATGAGCCGGAACACGTCGTCCACGTGCCAGCCCGCGCGCACGAACAGGGCCAGGCGGTCCACGCCGATCTCGGCCAGGAGCCGCTTGGCGTGGGTCTCGCCCTGCACCGGGGTGTAGGTGATGGTCGGGTTCTCGGAGTAGGAGCCCTGGGCGCTCAGGTTCACGCTGTTGCGGGCCACCTGGCTGGTCCGGTCGTAGTACTGGCCGCCCGCGCCCACCCCGGCGCTGATGCCGAAGTTGGAGGACACCGAGCCCACCTGGAGGAAGAAGGGCGGCTCGTAGTAGCGCATGCGCACGATGTTCAGGAGCAGTTCCTCCTCGTTGCTGCGCTGGATGTTGCGGTTGTAGTCCAGGCGGTTGCCGGGCAGCAGCCGGGGCCCGGCGGTGCAGGCCGCCAGGAGCAGGCCGAGGCAGCAGAGGATCAGGGCGCGACGGAGCATGGGGGGCCTCACTTGTTTGGCGGCTGGACGCGCTGGAGCAGGTCCACGCCCTCGATCTCGAAGACTTCCAGGCGCATGGCCTGGACGTGGCCGTCCGGCCCGGGGAGGAACTGGACCAGGGGGCCGGGGCCGGGCATGCCGATGAGCATCTCGAAGCTGTCCCGGCCGCAGGGCCGCAGCTCGGTGGACATCCGGGCCGCGCCGGTGAGCAGGCGCAGGCTTCCGCCCGCCTCGACCACCTCGCAGTTGCCCAGGGCCTCGTTGGCGTAGGTCCCCGCGTAGGCCGGGAGCCCCAGGGCCGGGAACTCCTTGGGCCGGCAGTTCAGGCCATGGGTCTCGGCCGCCTGGCGGGTCGCCCGGGCCTTGTCCTCGACATAGGCCTCCAGGTCCGGGCCCTGGAGCCCCAGGTAGGTGTCGAAGAAGTGGAAGGGCACGGGATAGGTGAAGGGGTTGTCGCCCAGGTTGGTGAGCCAGACCAGGCCCAGGTTCCGGGAGGGCAGGAAGGCCACCACGCAGGACATGCCCGAGGTCCCGCCGGTATGCCAGACCACCGGCCCGGCCTGGTACCCCGTGCTCACCCAGCCCTGGCAGTAGGAGGAGGTGAAGCCCAGGGTCCGCTTCAGGGGCAGGGGCGAGTGGATGGACGGGGCGTGCAGGAAGGCCAGGCTCTCGGGCTTGAGGATCCGGGTCTGGCCCAGGCTCCCGCCCCCGGCCATGCAGGCCACCCACTTGGCCATGTCGTTGACCGAGGAGTTGATCCCGCCCGCCGGCCCCATGGTGTAGGCCCAGCCGCGCAGGGGCCAGTCGTCCGGGATGGGCGCGGGCCCTTCCGGGGTGCCGAAATGCGGCCGGGCCCGGTTGGCCGAGGCCTCGAAACCCGCCAGGGTGGCGCTGGCCGAGGTCATGCCCAGGGGCTTGAAGATGCGCTCGGCCACGTTCTCGGCCCAGGGCCTGCCGGTCTTGGCCCGGATGATCTCCCCGGCGGCCAGGAACAGGCCGTTCTGGTAGGCGAAGGCGCTGCGGAAGCTGGTGGCGGGCTTGAAGAAGCGCAGGGCGCGCAGATACTCCTCCGGGGTGTAGCCCAGGAGGATCATCATGTCCCCGGCGTGCTCGGGCAGGCCGCTGCGCTGGGCCATGAGGTCGGCCACCAGGAAGTTTTCGCTGACCCAGGGGTCGTGCATGGCGAAGCCCGGGAAGTGCCGGCGCACCGGGTCGGTCCAGGCCAGCCGGCCTTCCTCGACCAGCTGGGCCATCTGGGCCGCGGTGAAGGCCTTGCTGGTGGAGCCCACCTGGAACACGGTGTCCGCGTCCACCGCCTCGTTGCCCCCGGCCTTCTTCACCCCGTAGCCCTTGGCAAAGACCACGGCCCCATCCTTGACCACGGCGCAGGCCGCGCCCGGGATCTTCCACTGGGCCATCTTCTTGGGAATGTAGGCGTCCAGGTCGGCCAGGGCCGCATCCAGGGAGGGACCGGCGGGCTGGGCGGGCGGGGACGCGGGCTGGGCTGAGGAGGAGTTCCGGGAATCTTCGCCCCGGGAGCAGGCGAACAGGACAAGGAGTGTGAGCGCGAGGGTCAGGGCCAGTCGTCTGGACATCGGT
>DFYP01000096.1 GCA_002382645.1 Desulfovibrio sp. UBA4079
GCGCCGTTGGCCCCGATGAGGGTGACGATCTCGCCCTCTTCCACGTGGAAGGTCAGGCCGTGCAGGGCCTCGATGCTGCCGTAACGGACCTTGAGCCCGTTCACTTCCAAAAGCTTGCTCACAGCGTGTCGTCTCCCAGGTAGGCCTTGATCACGGTGGGATTGCTCTGGATCTGCTCCGGGGTGCCCTCGGCGATGGTCGCCCCGAAGTCGATGACCTTGATCCAGGAGCAGAGGCTCATGACCACCTTCATCTGGTGCTCGATCATCCAGATGGTGATGGGGAATTCCTTGTGGATCCAGCGCACCAGCTTGATGAGCCCGTCCACGTCCGAGGAGTTCAGGCCGGCCGCGGGCTCGTCCAGGAGCAGGAGCTGGGGCTTCACGGACATGGCCCGGGCGATCTCCACCCGGCGCTGCAGGCCGTAGGGCAGGTTCTTGGGGTATTCCGAGGCGTACTGTTTGAGGTCCATGGCCTCCAGGAGCTCGTAGGCGATTGTCTCGATCTTGCGCTCGTTCTCCACGTAGCGCTTGGAGCGGCGGAAGGCGTCCAGGAGGTTGTAGCCCATGCGGTAGTGCTGGGACACGCGGATGTTGTCCAGCACGGTCATGTCGTGCCACAGGCGGATGTTCTGGAAGGTCCGGGCCACGCCCAGGGCCGTGACCTGGTGGGGCCGCAGGCCGCGGGTCTTGACCCCGTTCAGGACGATCTCGCCGTCGCTGGGCTGGTAGAAGCCCGAGACCACGTTGAAGACCGTGGTCTTGCCCGCGCCGTTGGGGCCGATGAGGCCCACCAGTTCGCCGCCCCCAAGCTCGATGTTGAAGTCGGACACGGCCAGGAGGCCGCCGAACTTCTGGGTCAAACCGTTGATGGAGAGAAGCGCCATCGTGTCCTCTACTTGAACGTGAAGTATTTGCGCAGCCGGGGGAACATATCCGGGAGTTCCTTGTTGCCCATGATGCCCTCGGGGCGGAACTGCATGAGCAGGATGAGGATCAGGGGCACCAGGACCCACTTGTAGATCTGCAGCGGCCGCAGGGCCTCCAGCAGGAGGGTGAAAAGCACGGCCGAGAGCACCGAGCCCGAGAGCGAACCCATGCCCCCGAGATAGACCATGACCATGGCCTCGGTGGACTTGAGGATGTCGAAGGACCCGGGGTTCACGTAGCCGACCACGTGGGCGTAGAGCGCCCCGGCCACCCCGGCCAGGCCCGAGGAGACCATGAAGGTCACCAGCTTGATGCGGTTGGTGTCCACGCTCATGATCTCGGCCGCGATCTCGTCCTGGCACACGGCGTTCACGCCCTTGCCGTAGGTCGAGGAGATGTAGCGCCGGATCAGGGCCACGGAGCCGAAGGCCCCGATGAGGACCCAGATCATCATCCAGGGCAGGTTGACCACGTCCTCCATGGCCGACATGGTCGGGCGCATGCCGGTGAGGCCGCGCGGGCCGCCGATGACGTCCAGATTCTGGATCGCCGAGATGACCATGTAGTTCACGGCCAGGGTGATGATGGCCAGGTAGTCGCCGCGGGTCTTGAACGAGGGCACGGCCACGATGACGCCCACCAGGGCCGCGGCCGCCCCCGCGCCCAGGAGCACGAGGGGGAAGAGGACCAGGGCGGAGTAGCCCGGCAGGAGCGCGGCCCCGAAGAGCTTGCTGTTGGTGAACAGGAGCATGGACAGGAGCGAGCCCACGTAGGCGCCCACGCACATGAACCCGCCGTGGCCGCAGGAGAACTCGCCCATGTTGCCGTTCACCAGGTTGAGGCTCGCGGACATGATCACGTTGATGGCCATGAACATGATCACGGACTGGACGTAGAGGTCGAGGGCTCCCATCTGGGACAGCACCACGATGAACGCGGCGGCGGCCGGGAGCAGGATGTTCAGGGCGTATCGTTGCATCGTGGAGGGTCCGTCGTTTTCCTAGATCTTCTGGTGCTTGGCCACGCCGAAGATGCCGGTGGGCTTGCGCCACATGATGAGCAGCAGCACGGTGAAGGCGATGAGGTCGCGCAGGGTGGAGGGGAACACGGCGGCCACGCCGATCTCCAGGAAGGCCAGGAGGAAGCCGCCCACGAAGGCGCCGCGGATGTCGCCGATGCCGCCGACCACCGCGGCGATGAAGGCCTTCCAGCCGATGAGCGCGCCCATGTAGGGCTCCAGCACCGGGTAGGACATGGCGAAGAGCAGCCCGGCCAGCCCGGCCATGCCCGAGCCCAGGACAAAGGTGAACACGATGATGGTGTCCACCGGGATGCCCATGAGCGGGATGGCGAACTTGTCCCAGGCGATGCCGCGCATGGCCATGCCGATCTTGGTCCGGGTGACGATGAACTGGAGCAGGAGGAAGACCGCGATGGCCGTGAAGATGACCACGACCTTGAGGTTGGTCACCGAGAGGCCCATGAAGTTGTAGACCGTTTTCTCCAGGAGTTCCGGGAAGTTCTTGCGGCTGGCCCCGAGCAGGGCCAGGTTGCCGTTCTCCAGGATGAGCCCGCACATCAGCGCGGTGATGACCACGTAGAGCCGGTGCGCGCCCTTGCGCCGCAGGGGGCGGTAGGCCACGCGCTCGAGCGTCACGCCCACGCAGGCGGTCAGGATCATGGTCAGGGGCACGGCCAGGGTCAGGGTGGCCGAGGGACTCAGGCCCACCGTGGCCAGGAACAGGGTGGCCACGAAGTAGGCGATGTAGGCGCCGACCATGAAGATGTCGCCGTGGGCGAAGTTGATGAGCAGGAGCACCCCGTAGACCAGGGTGTAGCCCAGGGCGATGAGGGCGTAGAAACTGCCCCACTGGAGCGCGTTCAGGATGTTCTGGAAGACGAATTCCACGTCAGGTCCTCGTGCGGGTGTCCGGAATGGATTGCGGGAGTGGCCCGCGTCGGGGTTTCATGCCCGGTTTGCGTCCAAAAAGCAAAGCCCTTGAAAAGTGGCGGGGACCTGGAGGTCCCCGCCACGATCAAAGGCTATGCGGTATTACGGGCAGACGGACTCGGCGAAGACGAACTGGCCGTCCTCGCTGATGCGCACGACCACGGCGCACTTGATCGGGTCGCCTTCGGCGTCGAACTTCATGGAGCCGGTGATGCCCTTGAACTCCTTGATGTTGGCCATGGCGTCGCGGATGAGCTTGCGCTCGGCCTTGACGTCGGCCACGACCTTGCCGGCATCCTGGATGCCTTGGAGCACGATGCGGGTGGCGTCCCAGGTCAGGGCCGCGACGTCGTCCGGGATGTAGCCGTACTTCTGGTTGTAGCGGTCGATGAAGACCTTGGTGTCGCCCTGCGCGCCGGCGGCGGCGTAGTGGGTGGAGAAGAACTGGCCCACGCAGTCCTTGCCGCACAGGGTCATGAGCTCGGCGGAACCCCAGGCGTCGGAGCCCATGAAGGGACCCTTCCAGCCCAGGTCATGGGCCTGCTTCACGATCAGGGCCACCTGGTTGTAGTTGTCCGGGATGAAGATGAAGTCGGGCTTGGCGCCGAGGATCTTGGTCAGCTGGGCCGAGAAGTCCTGGTCCTTGGTGCCGTGGGACTCGAAGGCCACCACGGAGCCGGCGCCCATCTTCTTCTCCCACTCGGCCTTGAAGATGTCGGCCAGGCCCTTGGAGTAGTCGTTGGCGATGTCGAAGATGACGGCGGCGGTCTTGGCGCCGAACTGCTTGGCCGAGAAGTTCACGGCCACCGGGCCCTGGAAGGGATCCAGGAAGGCCGCGCGGAAGACCCAGGGACGGCCCTTGGTGGTGTCGGGGTTGGTGGACCAGGGCGAGATCATCGGGGTCTCGCGCTCGTTGCAGATGCCGCCGGCGGGCACGGCCTGCTTGGAGGAGTTCGGGCCGACGATGGCCACGACGCCGTCCTGCTCGATGAGCTTGAGGGCCGCGTTCACCGCGGAGTCGGCCTTGGACTCGTTGTCCTGGTAGATGAACTGGAGTTTGTACTTCTTGCCGCCCACTTCCAGGCCGCCCTTGGAGTTGATGTCCTCCTTGAGCATTTCAGCGGCGAACTTGGAGGCCTCGCCGACCTTGGGGATGTCGCCGGTCAGCGGGATGTCGAAGCCGATCTTGATGGTGTCGGATTCTTTGCTGCAACCCGCCAGGAACAGGGCGCCGAGAACAAGAGCCAGCGCCAGCAGGGACAGTCTGCCGAAAATCTTCATCATCAACCTCCTCTCGTGTGGGGAAACTGTGGTTTTTTGGATTCGCACCCGCAGGCTCGAGACATACTCCAATTCAAGGCGAAAAAAAAGGGCTTTCTCCATTCGGCGCGGCTTCTTCAAAATTGTCATAGGCCTGTGGCGCGGGCACTTGCGGGCCCCGGTTCCGGGGGCGGAGCGGCGCATTGCGTGAACAGGGGAAGTGCTGTACAGGGGGGCAAAACACGGCCTGGGGAACAGGGGGAAGGCATGTCCGAGAAAGCGTTGGCCAAGATCCGGGACCACGCCCGCAAGGGCCTGGAGGCCCGGGAGCGGTTTTTTGAAGAGCGCGCCGGACTGCTCGTGGAGATCGCCCGGTCCATGGCCGTGTGCCTGGCCCGGGGCGGCAAGCTCCTGTTCTGCGGCAACGGCGGCAGCGCCGCCGACAGCCAGCATCTGGCCGCGGAGTTCGTCAACCGCTTCCTGCTGGAGCGGCCGCCGCTGCCGGCCGTGGCCCTGACCACGGACACCTCCATCCTCACGGCCATCGGCAACGACTACGGCTTTGACCAGGTCTTCGAGAAGCAGGTCCAGGCCCTGGGCAACCGGGGCGACGTGCTCGTGGGCCTGTCCACCTCGGGCTCCAGCCCCAACGTCCTGGCCGCGCTGCGCGAAGGGCGCCGCCGGGGCCTGGTGACCGTGGGCCTGACCGGGATGCAGGGCGCGGAGATGCAGCCCCTGTGTGATTTCCTGATCCAGGTGCCGAGCCGGGAAACCCCGGTGGTCCAAGAGATCCACATCGCGGCCGGGCACATGCTCTGCCACGTGGTGGACCACTTCCTGTTCGAGTCGGTGCTCGAACTCAATCCCTATCTCGCGGGCGGGGAGTAGGCCCGGACCCCGGACGGCCTCAGGCCGTTCCGGAGCCCTTTTCCGTGTCCCCCGGCTCCTTGGCGGCGGCCTCGGGNNCTCCCGCCGGACGCGCACGTCCAGTCCCCGGACGCTCAGGCGCTCGGCCAGCAGACCGGCCATCTCCCGGCTGGGCACCGTGGCCAGCACGAGCTGGGCCCGGTCCGTCTCGTCCCAGACCCAGAGGCATTGCGGCAGATGGATGCCGCGCAGGGCCACGGTTTCGCAGAGCCTGGCCCGGACCGCGTCGCGCTCCTCGAAGGACAATCCGGCAAAGGGCTCGCCCAGGGCCAGCACCCACCAGCCCCGCTGGCCCGCGGCCGCGCGCC
>DFYP01000084.1 GCA_002382645.1 Desulfovibrio sp. UBA4079
CCAGACCCTTCGCGCCAACGAACAAGGGGCGGCCCCCGGACCGGGAGCCGCCCCTCGACTTTCTCCGCGCGCAGGGGCCCGCTAGGCCCCGAAGGTCCGCCGGTCCACCAGCTTGGGCGCGTCCGCGGCCAGGTCCCCGGCCGCCAGCCTGCGCACCTTGGGCCGGAGCTTCATCTCGTTCTGGAAGGCCGCCGCAAAGGCCCCCTCGTCCAGCTCGCCCGTGAGGCAGAGCTGCACCGCGATCTCGTCCCGGCCCCCGGGATTCTCCACCACGATCTGCCAGGCCCCGACCTGCGGGAACAGGGCCATGACCTTGGCCGCCTGGGANNTAGATGAACTGGCCCTTGACCTTGGCCGTGTCGTCGGCCCGGCCCAGGATGCCGTCCAGGCGCAGGGCCGTGCGGCCGCAGGGGCAGGGATCGGTGAGGAAGCGCGAAAGGTCGCCGGTGGCCANNGCGGACGAGCGGGTATTCCGGGGTCAGGGCCGTGACCACCACCTCGCCGGTCTCGCCCGGGGGCAGGGGCCGGCCCGTGGCCGGGTCGCAGATCTCCACCAGGCAGCGAGTGGAGGCGTGCATGCCGTTCTTCTCCTCGCACTCGTAGGCGATGGCCCCCACGTCGGCCGTGCCGTAGCCCTGGCGCACCACGGCCCCGAACATCTCCTGCACCTCGGAACGCAGGGATTCCGTGAGCTTTTCCGCGGCCACGAAGGCCGTGCGCAGGCGGAAGTCCCGGCGCGGGTCCAGGCCCTGCTCCCGGGCCTTCTGGCCGATGGTTTTCAAATAGCTGGCCATGCCCACGAAGCCGGTGACCGGCAGACGGCGCATCAAATCGATCTGGACCTGGGTGTTGCCCGGGCCCGCGGGGATGACGCAGCAGCCGATCTCGCGCAGGGGCTCCTCGAGCATGAGCCCGGCCGGGGTCAGGTGGTAGCTGAAGGTCATCTGGACCAGGTCCCCGGCCCGGAACCCGGCGGCGAAAAAGGCCTCGGCCCAGCCCCAGTGGTCCGGGCCCAGGCCCTCGGGGTCGAAGATCGGGCCCGGGGACATGTAGATGCGCCGGAGCCTGCCGGGCTCGCAGGTCAAGAGCCAGTCCAGGCCGCGCTCCTCCTGGAAGCGGATGAGGTCCTTCTTGCGCAAGGGCGGCACCTGGGCCAGGCCCTCGGGGCTGTCCAGGTCCCGGGCCGAGAGCCCGGCCGCGCGCAGCCGCTCGCGGAACTCGCCCGAGTCCTCCAGGGCCCGCTCCAGCAGGGAACGCAGGGCCTTCCACTGACGGGCCTTGCGGCCCAGCCCCTCACTCTCGGCCTCGCGATAGTGCATCGCCGCCCTCCTTTGCTCCCCGGCCCTTGTAGCCCGCCGCGGGCCGTCCGGGCAAGCTAGCCCAGCCAGCGCTTGCGGCGGCGGTAGTGCTTGATGTTGCGGTAGCTCTTGCGCTGCCCCGAGGCGCCCATGCCCAGGTAGAACTCCTGCACGTCCGGGTTGCCGAGCAGCTCCTCGGCCGCGCCGTCCATGACGATGCGGCCGCCCTCCATGATGTAGCCCCGGGAGGCCACGGAAAGGGCCACGCGGGCGTTCTGCTCCACCAGGAGCACGGTGACGCCCTCGGCCTGGTTGAAGCGCTGGATGATCTCGAAGATCTCCTCCACCAGGAGCGGGGCCAGGCCCAGGGAGGGCTCGTCCAGGAGGAGCAGCCGGGGCCGGGCCATGATGGCCCGGCCGATGGCCAGCATCTGCTGCTCGCCGCCGGACATGTAGCCCGCGATCTGGCGGCGGCGCTCCTTGAGCCGGGGGAAGTAGCCGTAGACCTTGTCCAGGCTCTCGCGGAACTCGCCGCGGGGCCGGGTGAAGGCCCCGCAGCGCAGGTTCTCTTCCACGTTCAGGTCCTGGAAGATGCGCCGGCCCTCCATGACCTGGAAGACCCCCCGGCGCACGATCTCCTCGGGCGGCCGGCCGTGCACGGCCTGGCCGTCCAGGAGCACGGCCCCGTCGGTGATGGCCCCGTCCTCGCCTTCCAGGAGCCCGGAGATGGCCTTGAGCGTGGTGGACTTGCCCGCCCCGTTGGCCCCGAGCAGCGCGGTGATCTTCCCGGCCTCGGCGGCCAGGGACAGGCCCTTGAGCACAAGGACCACGTCGTTGTAGACCACCTCCAGGTTCTCGATGCGCAACAGGTCAGACACCGCCCGCTCCCTCCCCGGAATCCCTGCCTACAGTCCCAGCCACTCGGCCTTGCGCTCCAGGGTCTGGGCCGAGAGGAAAGTCAGCTTGCCGTTCTGGATCTTGTACAGGAACACGGACATGTTCGGCCGGTGGTCGCCGGGCAGGAAGCTGATCTTCGGGGTCAGGCCCTGGGGGTCATAGTCCCGCAGGGTCTCCAGGGTCTCCTTCAGGGTCTTGCCGGTGAGCGGACCCTTGGCCAGGGTCTGGCGCATGCCCTCGACCATGACCATCATGGAGGCGAAGCCGCGGATGAAGTGGGTCATCTGGGGCTGGTTCTTGGTCTGCTCCAGGATGGCCTTCATGCCCGGCACGTCCTGGCCATAGACCGCGGCGGCCTGGAGGCTCACCGCGCCCTCGGCGGCGTCGCCGGCCAGCTGCACCAGGCTCTCGTCCGCGCCCCAGATGTCCACGAAGAAGGTCGTCTTCATGCCGAGCTTCTTGGCGTCCTTCATGATCACGGCCGTGGACGGCGTGGTCCCGCCGATCCAGGTGTAGTCCGGATTCTTGCCCTTGAGGGCCAGGAGCTGGGTGGTGGCGTCAATGGCCTTGAGGTCCACGTTCTCCTCGCCCACCAGCTCGAAGCCCAGCTCCTTGGCGTAGGCCTTGATCGCCGGGATGGGCGCCAGGCCGTAGGGCGCGTTGGGATAGAGCAGGGCCAGGCGCGGGGCCCGGGATTCCTTCCAGTTGTCCTTGAAGTACTTGAGCGCGGCCCGGGCCTGGGTGGAGTAGTCCGCGGCGATGACGAAGTTGTAGGGGGCCTTGGCCGCGTCCGTGAGGTGCGCGGAATAGGAGGCCGAGAAGTTCGGGATCTCGTCCTGGGCCACGAAACGCACCAGGGCCTCGGTCACGGCCGTGCCGAAGCCCTGCACCGCCACCACCTTGTCCACGGTGGCGAACTTCTTGTACAGGGCCAGGCCCTGCTGCGGGTTGTAGGCCGTGTCCTGGAGCAGGAACTCGATCTGCCGCCCGGACACGCCGCCGTGGGCGTTGATATACTCGGCAGCGGCACGCAGCCCCTCGGCGTAGGGCCGGCCCACGGCCGAGGTCGGGCCGGAGAGGTCGATGAGCCCGCCGATCTTGATGGTTTCGGCCAGGGCCGGGGCGGCCAGGGCCAGGCACAGGGCCAGGGTCAGAAAGGTTTTCATCACGGTGCGCATGGCGTATCCCCCTTGCTCCGGTCCCTCTGGGGGGCCGGGTTGCTCCCCTTGGCCCTAGTGGGCGAAGGGATAGAGTTTCCAGTAGGCCCGCACGAGCTTCCAGCGGTGCGCCAGGCCCTCGGGCTCGAAGATCAGGAAGAGCACGAGGGTCAGTCCGAAGACCCCCTCGCGCAGGGCCACCAGCTGGGCGCTGATGTCCGGGAACCAGGCCGAGAGCGTGCCGGCCACAAGGTTCAGGCCCTCGGGCAGGAGCGTCAGGAAGACCGCGCCGAAGACCGAGCCGAGCACGCTGCCCAGGCCGCCGATGATGATCATGGCCAGGCAGGAGATGGACTGGCTGATGCCGAACTGCTCGGGCGAGACGAACTGGGTGTAGTGGGCCCAGAGCCCCCCGGCCACCCCGGCCAGGAAGGCCGAGACGCCGAAGGCCATGAGCTTGTAGGCGAACAGGTTCACGCCCGCGATCTCGGCCGAGAGGTGGAAGTCGCGGATGGCCACGAAGGCCCGGCCGTGGCGGGTGCGCAGGAGGTTGGCCACCACCAGCAGGGAAAGCGCGGCGCAGACCAGCAGGAGGTAGAACATCCGCGCGTCCGTGTTGCAGGAGAAGCCGAAGATCGTGGGCGGGTCCAGGAGCAGGCCGTTGGAGCCGCCGGTGATCCCGCCCGCGTGCAGGAAGACGTATTCCAGGATGAGCTGGGCGGCCAGGGTGGCGATGGCCAGATAGATGCCCTTGAGCCGCAGCGAGGGCACGCCGAAGACCATGCCCGCCAGGGAGGCCGCCGCGCCCCCGGCCAGGAGCGCCAGGGGGAAGGGCACGCCCCGCAGCGTGCAGATGGCCGCGCCGTAGGCGCCCACGCCCATGAACGCGCCGTGGCCCAGGGAGATCTGGCCGCAGACCCCGGTGAGCAGATTGAGCGAGACCGCGCCGATGACCGCGATGCAGATGATGTTGAGCACGGACAGGAGATAGGGCCCCACGAGCAGGGGCGCGGCCACCAGGAGCAGGACGAAGAGCCCCAGGCAGGTGCGCTGGAACCCGCTCTGGAAGAAGCGCGCCTCGGCCGCGTAGGAACTGAAGAACAGACCGCACTTGCCGTGCATCTCAGACCCTCTCGATCTCGCGGGAGCCGAACAGCCCGTAAGGTTTGATCATGAGGATCAGGACCAGGACCACGAACGCGGCCACCTCCTTGAACCCGGACAGGCCCAGGAAGTCCTTGGCCAGGCCGTCGCAGAGGTTCTCCAGCACGCCCACGATGAGCCCGCCCAGGGCCGCCCCGGCCAAGCTGTCCAGGCCGCCCAGGATCACCGCCGGGAAGACCTTGAGGCCCAGGTAGCCGAGCTGGGAGTTGATGCCGTTGATGTTGCCCAGGATGACCCCGCCCACCCCGGAGACCACGCAGGCGATGCACCAGGACAGGGCGAAGATGTTCTTGATGCCGATGCCCATGGACTGGGCCGCCTGCTGGTCAAAGGCCGTGGCGCGCATGGCCACCCCCAGGCGGGAGTACTTGAAGAACAGCGAGAACACGGCGAAGAGCAGCGCCGAGAGCACGAAGGCCGCCAGATAGACCGGGGCGATGGGCACCCCGGCCAGGAACAGCGGCTCCGCGGGCAGGACCTGGGGGAAAACCTTGATCTGGGTGCCCCAGACCAGCTGGACCAGGGATTTCAGCACCGAGGACAGGCCGATGGTCACCATGATCACGCTGATGGTCGATTCGCCGATGAGCGGCCGGAGCGCCAGGCGCTCCACGGCCAGGCCCAGGAGCACCGAGAAGCCGAGCGTCATGAGGAAGGCCCAGAGGAAGGGCACGTGGAACTGCACGGTCAGGGAGAAGCAGACGTAGGCCCCGGCCATGACCAGTTCGCCCTGGGCGAAGTTGACCACCTGGGTGGCCTTGTAGATGACCACGAAGCCCAGGGCCACCAGGCTGTAGATGCCGCCGACCACCAGGCCGTTGATGAGCAGCTGGAGATAGTAGTGCATGTGCGCCCTCAGTCCTCCACGGTCTCGATGACCACGTTCCCGCGCATCTCCCGGGTGCTGCCGTCCTGGTAGCCGATGGCGGCCTCCAGGAGGATCTCGCGGGAGCCGTCGTAGAGCGCCTCCACCAGGCGGCCGTAGCGCTCCTCCACCACCTGGCGGCGGACCTTGCGGGTGCGGGTGAGTTCGCCGTCGTCGGCGTCCAGTTCCTTGAACAGCAGGGCGAAGCGCCGGATGCGCATGGCCGGTTCCAGCCCGGCGTTCATCGCGGCCACCTCCCCGTGGATGAGTCCGCGGACCTCGGGCTTGGCGGCGAGGTCCTGGTAGGTGGTGTAGGTGAGCATGTGGGCCTCGGCCCAGCGGCCCACGATGCCGCCGTCGATGCACAGGATGGCCGCGGTGTGCGCGCGGTCCCGGCCGAAGACCACGGCCTCGCGCACGTAGGGCGAGAACTTCAGCTTGTTCTCCAGAAACTGCGGGGAGAAGCGCGCGCCCGAGGAGAGCAGCATCACGTCCTTGAGCCGGTCGATGACCACGAGCCGGCCGTCCTCGCGGAAGAACCCGGCGTCGCCGGACCGGAGCCAGCCCTGGTCCAGGGTCTCGGCCGTGGCCGCCTCGTTCTTGTAGTAGCCCAGGAACACGGCCGGGCTGCGCGAGAGGATCTCGCCGTCTTCCGAGATGCGCACCTCGGTCTCGGGGATGGGCTGGCCCACGGAGTCGAAGTCCACGGCCCCGTCGCGGTGGATGCAGGAGATGCCCGCGATCTCGGTCTGGCCGTAAATCTGCTTCAGGTTCACGCCCAGGGCGTGGAAGAAGCGGAAGGTGTCCGGCCCCAGGGCCGCGCCGCCCGTGGAGGCCGAGCGCACCCGGGAGAAGCCCAGGCGGTCGCGCAGGGCCCGGAACAACCCGGCCTGGGCCAGGAAATAGGTGAAGCGCAGCCAGGGTCCGGGGGTCTCGCCGCGGAACCGGGCCTCGGCCCAGGCCATGCCCACGGGCAGGCAGAGGTTGTAGAGCAGGCGCTTGAGCGGGGTGGTCTCCATGATCTTGACCTGGACCGTGGCGGCCAGGTTCTCCCAGACCCGGGGCGGCGAGAAGATGACGTGCGGCCCGATCTCGCGGATGTCGCTCTGGACCGTGTCCGGCTCCTCCGGGAAGTTCACGCAGAAGCCGAACAGCAGGGCCGAGGCCACGGCCATCATCTGCTCGCCCATCCAGGCCAGGGGCAGGAAGGAGACGAACTCGTCGCTGGCGCGCTTGGGGTCCACCCGGCCGAGGTTGGCGGCCATGGCCAGGAGGTTGCGGTGCGAGAGCACGGCCAGCTTGGGCCGGCCCGTGGTGCCCGAGGTGGTGGCCACCAGGCAGGGGTCTTCGGGTGATAACTCACTCACTATTTCGGAGAAAAAAAAGCGCGCGTCGGGCACGGACTCGCGGCCCCGGCGGCGCACGTCCGAGAAGGACCGCAGCCCGGGCTCGTCGTAGGACGAAAGCCCCTTGGGGTCGTGGTAGACGATGTGCGCGAGCTGGGGCAGGCGGGGTTTCAGCTCGAGCATCTTGTCCACCTGCTCCTGGTCCTCGGCCACCACGAGCCGGGCCCCGGACAGCTCGAAGACGTAGGCCACCTCCTCGGCGGTGGCGTCCTGGTAGAGGCCCAGGGCCAGGCCGCCCAGGGCCTGGATGGCCAGTTCGGCCCAGAGCCACTCGGGCCGGTTGTCGCCGATGAGGATCACGATGTCGCCCCGGCCCAGGCCCAGGGAGCGCAGGCCCGCGGCGAACTCCGCGGTGATCTTGAGGCAGCGGTCCCAGGTGTAGGCCTGCCAGACGCCCCACTCCTTCTCGCGCAGGGCGATGCGCTGGGGCTGCTCCATGGCCTGCTTCCAGAGCAGGGCCGGCAGGGTGGTGTCGTAAGGTTTGGTCATCCGCGTTCCCTGTCAGCGTCCGGCAAAGGCCGCGTCTTCGGCGCCCAGGTAGGCGCTGACCACGGCCGGGTCCGTGCGCACGCGCTCCGGCGTGCCGTGGGCCAGGACGCTGCCGAAGTCCAGGACCACCACCTGGTCCGAAAGGTCCATGACCACGCCCATGTCGTGCTCCACCAGGAGCACCGTGGCCCCCCACTCGTCCCGGATGTCCAGGATGTAGCGGGCCATGTCCTCGGTCTCCTCCAGGTTCATGCCGGCCATGGGCTCGTCCAGGAGGATGAGCTTGGGCTCGGCGGCCAGGGCCCGGCCCAGCTCCACGCGCTTCTGCACGCCGTAGGGCAGCCGTCCCGCGGCCTGGTGCCGCCAGGGCGAGAGGTTCAGGAAGTCGATGATGTCCTCGGCCCGGCGGCGGTGGCGGTCCTCGGCCCGGCGCGCCGGACCCCAGTAGAGCAGCGCCGCGAACAGGCCGTAGTCCAGGCGGCCGTGGCGGCCGACCATGAGGTTGTCGAGCACCGAGAGGCCCTTGAACAGGGCGATGTTCTGGAAGGTCCGCGAGAGCCCGATGGTGGTGCGCCGGTGGGCGGGCATGGCCAGGAGGTCCTGGCCGTCCAGGGTGATGCGGCCGGAGTCCGGGGTGTAGCGGCCGGAGATGCAGTTGAGCATGCTCGTCTTGCCCGCGCCGTTGGGCCCGATGAGCGAGGTGATGCTGCCCTCCTCCACGCTGAAGCCCACGTCCATGAGCGCGGCCAGGCCGCGGAAGGTGAGCGTGATGTTCTCGACTTCCAGCAGGGCCATCACTGCCACTCGTGCATGAAGTCCTGGGGTCCGACCACCTTGTAGCCGCGCTCCTGGAGGGCCGCGGCGATGGGCGAGGGATCGTCCGTGGCCACGCGCAGGACCACGATGCGCCGCTTGTCGTGGTAGAAGGTGGCCGTGGAGATGATGCTCTTGCCCATGGAGGCGATGATCCCGGCCACCTCGTGGATCACCCCGGGCCGGTCCTCCACCTCGAAGGTGATGCGGGCCCCGCCCTCGCGGTGGCCCATCTCCTCCACGAGCACGTCGAGCATGACGCTGCGGTTGATGTAGCCCAGCAACTTGCCCTGGTGGTCCACCACGGCCAGCCCGGCCAGGTTCAGCTCGTGCATGAGCTCGGCCGCAGCCTCGATCTCGGTCTCCGGGGCGATGCTCTTGATGTCCTTGCGCAGGATCTTGTCCACGGTGAGCTTGGACATGAGGTAGTTGATCTCGTGCTTCTCCAGGGAGGTCATGATGGACGGCAGGGCCGCGTTGATGTCCTCCTTGCGCACGTAGCCCACCAGCTTGCCCTGATCCAGGATGAGGAGCATCCAGAGCTTGCTCTCGTCCAGGATCTTCTGGGCGTCCTTGACCAGGGTCTTGGGCGTGGCGGTCACGAAATTCCTGAGCATCTTCAGCCCGACGAACATGTGGCTCCCTCCCCGGCCTGCGGCCGGAACCTGGGGCAAACTAGCCTGCTTTTTCGGATCAGGGGCGCGGTTTTCCGTGGACGGTCGCCCGGGGTCCGTGGACGGTCCGGCGCGAACGTGGGCAACCACTCGCCTTTCTCAAACATCGGAACCGGCGGCAAGTCAAGGGGAAATTCCTTCGCCCGGATTGCCGCCCGCGCCTTGCCGCCTCGGCCCTTTTGCTGTAAGCCTCCGGTCCATGCATGAGTTGTCCCTGGTACAGAGCATGATGACCATCATCCTGGAGGAGCGCGACCGCCACGGTCTGGGCAAGCTCACCCGGGTCAAGGTCAAGAACGGGGCCCTGGCCGGGGCCGTGACCGACGCGCTGACCTTCGCCTGGGAGGCCCTGACCCCGGGCTCGGAACTGGAGGGCGTGGAACTCCTGGTGGAGGACGTGCCCCTGCGCGTGCGCTGCGGCGCCTGCGGGGTCGAGTTCGAGCCCGAGGACCGGCACTACATGCCCTGCCCCTCCTGCGGCGAGTTCCTGGGCCACACCGTGCTGGCCGGCAAGGAGCTGTTCATCGAATCCCTGGAAGCCGAATGATCCGAGGAGCCTGATATGGAAGTCCCTGTCGTCCGCAATGTGCTGGAGGCCAACGACCGCCTGGCCGAGACCCTGGCCGCCGCGTTCCGCGAAAAGAAGATCCTCTGCCTCAACCTGATGAGCTCCCCGGGCGCGGGCAAGACCACGCTGCTCGAGCGCACCCTCACGGACTTGAAGGGCGAGTTCAAGATGGCGGTCATCGAGGGCGACCTCCAGACCGACAACGACGCCCGCCGGGTGGCCGCCACCGGGGCCCAGGCCGTGCAGGTCAACACCGAGGGCGGCTGCCACCTGGACGCGGGCATGGTCCTGGACGCGCTCAAGAGCATCAACCTCGACGGCCTGGACATCCTGTTCGTGGAGAACGTGGGCAACCTGGTCTGCCCGGCCGAGTTCAACCTGGGCGAGGACCACAAGATCTCGCTCCTCTCGGTCACCGAGGGCGACGACAAGCCCGAGAAATACCCCCTCATGTTCCACATCTCCGCGGTCATGCTCCTGAACAAGACCGACCTGCTGCCCTACGTGGACTTCGACCTGGACCGGGCCGCGGCCCACGCCCGCAAGCTGAACAAGGACATCCGCGTGCTGCCGGTGTCCTGCAAGAACGGCGAGGGCCTGGACCAGTGGTACGACTGGCTGCGCAAGGCCCGGGCGGCCAAACGCGGCTAGCAGGCCGTTGAAAAATCCGCGCTGGCGGCGTTGCCTCGAAAAACGCACACCCTCGCGTATGGGAGATACGCGTCGGCCGTGCGTTTTTTTCGCGCCTTGCCCTCGCATTTTTGGACCGGCCTGCGAAAGACGCTTCCCCGCCTTCCCTGGGCCGCCCTGAGGCGGCCCTTTTTTTGCCCGCCCCTGGGCCCTTGGCCCTGCTCATTCCCCGCAGGGCATGGACATTTGTGACGGTTGTGTTACCGTCCCCCCGACATACGCCGCGATTGCAAATATTTTCAATAAATCCGACAGGTTGATTTTGTTACGGACCGGCCGGCGCGGTCCGTTTCTACGGAGGGTCCATGTCCTTCAGCCTCTTCCCGAAATCCCCCAAGTTCTTCGACCTGTTCCGCGAGCAGAACCGGACCATCGTGCAGGCCGCCACAGTCCTGGAGAAGATCGTCCAGGAGGCCGGAGACTGCGAGGAACGCTGCCAGACCGTGAACATGATCGAGGCCGAGGGCGACATCATCAACCGCAACATCGCCTATCAGCTCTCGACCACCTTCATCACGCCCATCGACCGCGAGGACATCCACGAGATCAACGTCTCCCAGGAGGCCATCCTGAACCACATCCAGGCCGTGGCCTCGCGCATCGGGGTCTACGGCTTCACCCGGGTGCGCTTCCCGGCCCGGCGCATGGTGGCCAACCTGCGGGCCATGGTCACCGAGGTCGGGGTCATGCTCGGCAAGCTCGGCGGCAAGGAAGGGATCGAGCAGAACGTCCGCAGGGTCAAGGACTTCAAGAACGAGTGCGAGATGCTCCTGTTGAGCGGCCTGGCCGAGCTCTACGACACGGGCTCGGACACGGCCTGCACCAACCTCCTGGACATCATGAAGTGGAACCACGTCTACGACCGCATCGACAAGGCCATCGGCCGCACCTGGGGCCTGGCCAAAGCCATCGAAGGAATCGTGCTCAAGAATGCCTGATCCGTTCGTCATCCTGATAGCCGTGGTCCTGGTGGCCCTGGTCTTCGACTTCACCAACGGAGCCCACGACTCGGCCAACGCCATCGCCACCATTGTCTCCACCAAGGTCCTCTCGCCCCGGACCGCGGTGCTCATGGCCGCGGTGCTCAACCTGGCCGGGGCCTTCGTGGGCACCAAGGTGGCCCACACCATCGGCTCGGGCATCGTGCACCCGGACATGGTCCGGGGCTGCCAGGCCCTGACCCTGGCCGCTTTAGGCGGGGCCATCTTCTGGAACCTGCTCACCTGGTACCTGGGCCTGCCCTCGTCCAGCTCCCACGCCCTCATCGGCGGGCTCATGGGCTCGGCCGTGGCCTACGGCGGGTTCAACACCCTGCACTACGCCTCCATCGCCGAAAAGATCCTCCTGCCCCTGGTGCTCTCGCCCCTGGCGGGCTTCCTCTCCGGCTACCTGCTCATGCTCGGGCTGTCCTGGAGCTTCCGCCGCGCCCACCCCACCAAGGTGAACACCAGCTTCCGCAAGCTCCAGATCGTGTCCTCGGCCCTCATGGCCACCAGCCACGGCATGAACGACGCCCAGAAGACCATGGGCATCATCACCCTGGCCCTGTTCGTGGGGCACCAGATCACCGACCTCACCGTGCCCTTCTGGGTCAAGCTGGCCTGCGCCATGGCCATGGCCATGGGCACGGCCATGGGCGGCTGGAAGATCGTCAAGACCATGGGCCACAAGATCTTCAAGCTGGAGGCCGTGCACGGCTGCGCGGCCGAGACCTCGGCGGCCCTGGTCATCACGGGGGCCTCGCTGGTCGGCGCGCCCATCAGCACCACCCACACCATTTCCACCGCCGTGCTCGGCGTGGGCTCCTCCAAGCGGCTCTCGGCCGTGCGCTGGGGCATCGCCGGAAACATGGTGGTGGCCTGGGTCCTGACCCTCCCGGCCGCGGCCGTGGTGGCGGCCATCTGCTTCGAGCTCCTGCGGCTGCTCGGCCTGGCCACCGTGGCCGGGGCCCCGCTGCCCTGATCCCCGAGCGCGCGGCTCGTGTTTGACATTTCCCGTCAGGGCGTTATCTGAAAGGGCCGGTCACACCGGCCCATTTCATTTCAAGGAGTGATCCCATGAGCGATTCCTGCAAGAGTTGTCCCTCGTCCGGCTCGGGCTGCAAGCCCGAAACCTGCGGCGAGAAGCCCGAAGACCTCAAGCTCAAGAAGAACCTCGGCCGCATCAAGCACAAGCTCGTGGTCATGTCCGGCAAGGGCGGCGTGGGCAAGAGCACCGTGGCCGCCAACATCGCCGTGGCCCTGGCCCTGGCCGGCAGAAAGGTCGGGCTCCTGGACGTGGACGTGCACGGCCCGAGCCTGCCCCGGCTCCTGGCCATGGACGGCCAGAAGCCGCACATCGGCGACGAGGTCATCGAGCCCATCGCCTGGAGCCGCGAACTCTCGGTCATGTCCCTGGGCTTCATGATCCCGGACAAGGAACAGGCCGTAATCTGGCGCGGACCCGTGAAGATGGGCCTGATCCGCCAGTTCCTCCAGGACGTGGCCTGGGGCGACCTGGACTTCCTGGTGGTGGACTGCCCTCCGGGCACCGGCGACGAGCCCCTGACCACGCTCCAGCTCCTGGGCCCCGAGGCCTACGCCGTGGTCGTGACCACGCCCCAGGGCGTGGCCGTGGACGACGTGCGGCGCTCGGTGTCCTTCGTGCGCCAGGTGGGCAACCAGGTCTTCGGCATCGTGGAGAACATGAGCGGCTTCGTCTGCCCCGGCTGCGGCCAGACCCACGACATCTTCACCAAGGGCGGCGGCGAGAACCTGGCCCGGGAAATGAACGTGCGCTTCCTGGGCCGCATCCCCCTGGACGCCGAGGTGGTGCGCTCCGGCGACGAGGGCTTCCCGTTCATGAAGGTCCACGGCGACACGCCCACGGGCAAGGCGCTCAAGGCCATCATCGAGCCCATGCTGGCCCTGGGCTAGCCGACATCTGCAAAAAGAAAGGCGGGCCAAGGCCCGCCTTTTTTCATGCCGTGATCTTGGAATCCGGCGGCGCGGCCCTGAGCCGGACGCGGAAGTCCGCGCCCTCGGCCCCGGCCCCGGATTCGGCCAGGCGGATCTCGCCGCCGAAGTTCTGGACGATCTGGCGGCAGATGGCCAGGCCGAGGCCCGCGCTGCCGTTCTTGTCCACGGCGTTCTGGTCCACCCGGAAGAAGCGCTCGAAGATCTTTTCCCGGTACTCCGCAGGCACGCCCGGGCCCTGGTCGCGCACCGAAAACTCCACCCAGTCCGGCCCGGCCTGGGCCGCGAGGGTCACGGTCCCGCCCCGGGGGCTGTGGCGCAGGGCGTTGCCCAGGAGGTTATGGAAGATCTCCAGGAGCCCCTGGGCCTCGGCCAGCACGGGCACGGGGTCCTCGGGCAGCAGGCTCTTCATCTGCACGCCCCGCTCCGTGGCCGAGGGTCCCAGGTCGGCCAGGGCCTCCTCGGCCACGAGCACGGCGTCCACCCCGGCGAGCCGCTGGCTCCGCCCGGCCTCCTCGGAGCGGGCCAGGGCCAGCATGGCCGTGAGCACGCCCTCCATGTGCCGGGCGTTGCGGGCGATGGTCGAGAGGAACTTGTCCCGGGTGCCCGGGTCCTCGGGCGCGGCGTCGCGCAGGGTCTCGGCATAGCCCCGGATGCTCGTGAGCGGGGTGCGCAGCTGGTGCGAGACATTGGTCACGAAGTCGCGCAGGGTCCGCTCGCTGCGGCGCAGGGCGCTCACGTCGTGGAACACCAGGACCACCCGGCGCTCGCCGCCGGGCGCGGCAAAGGGCATGACGCTCACGCGCAGCTGCCGCTCCCCGGGCAGGTCCAGGGAGAGTTCGCGGCGCGCGCCCTCGGGATCGGCCAGCACGCCCAGGACCGCGTCCTGGATCTCCACCCGCCGGGTCAGCTCGAGCACGGTCTTGCCCGGGGCGGTGAACGGCAGGGGCAGGATCTCGTTCATGGCCCGGTTGAAGGTCAAGAGCCGGCCCTGGGCGTCCAGGACCATGACCCCCTCGGCCAGGCCCTCGAACATGGCCTTGAGCTGCTCCCGCTGGGTCTCGATGGTCGAGACGTGGCGCTCGATGCTCCCGGCCATGGCGTTGACCGCCTCGGCCAGGGGCCGGAACTCGCCGCCGGGCGCGGCCCAGAGCCGGTCCTGGTAGCGGCCCGCGCCAATGGCCGTGGCCCGCTCGGCGAACGAGCGCACGCTCCTGCTCAGGCTGCGGGTCAAGAGCCAGGAAAGCACCAGGACCAGGGCCAGGGCCGAGAGAAAGCCCCAAAGCAGGCCGTTGCGCACCAGGCCGAGCCGGGAGCGCACCTCGGAAACCGGAATGGCCACGCGCAGCACGCCCGCGGGCAGGGCCCCGGCGGCCTGCACCCTCTGCGCGGCGTAGAGCATGTCCTTCTTGAGCGTGGCGCTGTAGCGGATGTCCAGGCCGTGGCCGGTGTCCTCGGCCTCGGCCACCTCGGGGCGGCCGGAGTGGTCGTCCAGGCGCTCCAGGTCCTCGAAGCGCACGTCCGAATCGGCCAGGACCCGGCCCTTGACGATGACCGAGACGCGCACGCCGGAGCGCGCGCCCAGGGCCTGAACCCAGGCCTCGAAATGGGCGGGATCGACAAAGGCGGGATGGTCGGAGAGCAGCCAGCGGACGCTCTCCAGGTGGCGGGAGGCGCGCTGCTCGGCCTCGGTGACCAGCTCCCGCTCCACCCAGGACAGGGAGAAGGCGAACAGGCCCAGGAGCACGAGAAGCACACCCCAGCCCCAGAACAGGATGCGGGCCCGGAAGGAATGCATGGTCACCTCCGAAGAGTCCGGCAAAGGGTCTGAACCCTGCCTAGCACGGGTCCGGGCCGCCTGCCACCACCACCGGAAGCTAAAAACCGCTCATGCAGTCATAAAGCTCCTGGCTGACCTCCACGCGCACGCGGCCGCCCTCTTCGGTGACCCGCACGTTCAACTCCGGCACCAGGGCCATGTCCTCGGCCACGGACTGCCACTTGGCCAGCAGGACCTGGGCCTCGCCCGGCTCGGCCTGCACGTTCTCGGCCAGGACCCATTCGTTCTCGCTCATGCTTGTCCCTCTCAGACGTATTCCCGCCGGTTCAGGCCCAGCAGGCAGAAGACTTCATAGGTGATGGTGCCCCACCAGGCGGCCAGTTCCTCGGGCGTGATGGGGGCGCCTTCGCCGCCCAGGAGCCAGGCGAAATCCCCGGGCTTGGTCTCGGGGAGATTGGTGACGTCCACGGCCGTGAGCTGCATGCAGATGCGGCCCAGGATGCGGGCCCGCCCGCCGTTCACGACCATCTCGGCCTTGTTGGACAGGCCCCGGCTGTAGCCGTCGGCGTAGCCCGCGGCCACGATGGCCACGGTCATGTTCTTCTTGGCCGTGAAGGTGCCGCCGTAGCTGATGGACCGGCCCTTCTTGAGCGGGTGCACGGCCACGATCGGGGCGCGCACCTCCATGGCCGGAACCAGGCCCTGGCCCGCCTTGGCCAGCTTGGTGCCCAGGAACGGATTGCAGCCGTAGAGCGCGATGCCCGCGCGCTGGTTCTGGTGGTGCAGCTTCTTGTGGGCCAGGATGGCCGCGGAATTGGCCAGGCTGCCCTCCACGGCGTGGCCGGCCTTGGTCAGGGCCTTGAGGATGCGGGCAAAGGACGCGCCCTGCTCGGTGGTGGCTTCGGCCCGCTTCAGGTCGTCGGCCGAGGCCAGGTGCGAGCTGGCCATGACCGGCTTGACCCCGGGCAGGGCCTTGAGCCGGGGCAGAAGCGCCTCCAGGTCCGCCTCGGTGAAGCCCAGGCGGGCCATGCCCGTGTCGAACTTGAGGCACACGGGCAGGGGGCGGCCCCACTGGGAGGCGCGGCGTCCGGCCTCCTCCAGCTGGCCGAAGTCGGCCACGTAGGGCAGGATGTTCTGGTCGAACAGGGCGTCGTACTCCTCGGGGTCCAGGGGGCCCAGCAGGGAGACGATGCGGCCGGTGCAGCCCGAGAGCCGCAGCTTGACGCCCTCCTCCACCGTGCCCACGGCGAAGGTCTCGGCCCCGGCCTGGGCCAGGACCCGGGCCACCTGCACCAGGCCGTGGCCGTAGGCGTCGGCCTTGATCACCGGAATGACCTTGCCCCCCAGCTTGGAGAGCAGACGGTAGTTGGCCACGATGCGGTCCAGGCGGACGCGGGTGCGCAGCTTATTGTAGGTGATGGTCATGTGCGGCCTCGCTGTTCAGGGCTTGCGGGGGTGCGTGCGCTGCGGACGGGTCCGAGCCGGAACCCGTCGCGAAAACACTGCCGGTCCTCTGCCGCTATCTGCGCTTGAAGAGCTTCTCCAGGTCCGCGGCGCCGAAGCGGACCAGGACGGGGCGGCCGTGCGGGCAAAACTCCCGCCCGGGACAGGCCAGCCAGGCCTCGAGCAGGGCCATGGCCTCGTCGCGGGCCAGGGCGTCCCCGGCCTTGATGGCCGAGCGGCAGGAGAGCAGGACCCAGAGGTCCTCAAGGCTTTTGGACTGCCCGCTCACCGCGGCCCGGAAATACCCTTTTGCCGCGCCGGTTTCAAGGCCCGGCGGCAGGGCGGTCAGGCGCGCCAATCCGGGCTCGGCCCGGAAGCGGAAACCCAGGCGCTCCAGGTCCCCGGCGATTTCGGCCAGGCGCCCGGCCTCCTCGGGGTGCAGTTCCAGGTCCAGGGGCGCGGCCAGGGCCTGGGCCTGGCCCCGGGTGCGGCCCGCGCGCATGTTCTCGAACAGCACCCGCTCGTGGGCCGCGTGCTGGTCCAGGAGGGCCAGGCCGTCGGCGGTGCGCAGCACGAGATAGGTCCCGGCCACCTGGCCCAGGTATTCCATCCCGCCCGCGGAGGGCGGCGGCCCGGCCGGTTCCGGCGCGGGCGCGAACAGCGGCTCGCGGGTTTCGCGCAGGCTCGCGCCGGGATCGGC
>DFYP01000126.1 GCA_002382645.1 Desulfovibrio sp. UBA4079
GTCATGGACAGCGAGGCCGACCGCCACGCCTACTCCTATGATTCGGCGGTGCTTCAGCCCGTGGTGCCGGCCCTGGTGGTCCGGCCCGAGACCACCGAGGCCCTGGGCAAGGTGGTCAAACTCTGCGGCGACAACGGCCTGCCCCTGACCGTGCGCGGTTCGGGCACCAACCTCTCCGGCGGGACCATCCCGGACCCCCGCGACGGCATCGTGGTCCTGACCAACGCCCTNNACCCGCATCCTCGAGATCAACGAGGAGGACATGTACGCGGTGGTGGAGCCGGGCGTGATCACGGCCAAGTTCGCCGCCGCCGTGGCGGCCAAGGGCCTGTTCTATCCCCCGGACCCGGGCTCCCAGGCCGTGTCCACCATGGGCGGCAACGTGGCCGAGAACGCCGGGGGCCTGCGCGGGCTCAAGTACGGCGTGACCAAGAACTANNGTCATGGGCGTGAATTTCTTCGACACCGAGGGCGAGCTCATCGTCAGCGGGTCCAAGACCGTGAAGTGCGTCACCGGCCTGAACCTGGCCGGGCTCATGGTCGGCTCCGAGGGCACCCTGGGCGTGTTCAGCGACATCACCCTGCGGCTCGTGCCCCCGCCCGCGGCCAACAAGGCCATGATGGTGCTGTACGACGACGTGGCCAAGGCCTCCCAGACCGTGTCCGCCATCATCGCCGCCAAGATCGTGCCCTGCACCCTGGAGTTCCTGGACAACTTCACCATCCGCACGGTGGAGGACTTCGCCCACGCCGGGCTGCCGGTGGAGGCCAAGGCGCTCCTGCTCATCGAGGTGGACGGGCATCCCGGACAGGTGGCCGACGAGGCCGCCCAGGTCGAGGCCATCTGCAAGAAGATGGGCGCCACCAAGGTCCAGGTGGCCCAGAGCGCCGAGGAGCGCAACAAGGTCTGGGAGGCNNCGCCGCGCGGCCCTCTCGGCCCTGGCCCGGGTGCGGCCCACCACGGTGCTCGAGGACGCCACCGTGCCGCGCAGCAAGATCCCGGCCATGATCAAGGCCCTGGACGAGATCGCGGCCAAGTACAAGCTCCTCATCGGCACCTTCGGCCACGCCGGGGACGGCAACCTGCATCCGACCATCCTCACCGACCGCCGCGACACGCACGAGTTCGAGCGCGTGGAACAGGCCGTGGACGAGATCTTCGAGGTGGCCCTGTCCCTGGGCGGCACGCTCTCCGGCGAGCACGGCATCGGCATGGCCAAGTCCAAGTGGCTGGCCAAGGAGACGAGCCGCGGCACGATCCTCTATTCCCGCCGCCTGAAGAAGGCGCTGGACCCCAAGAGCATCCTCAACCCGGGCAAGATCCTCGGGGAGGAGTAGGGCCATGGCCGACGTTCGCGAACTCCACCGGCTCCTTCTGGAGCTGGACGATCAGCTGGTTTCCTGCATGCGCTGCGGCATGTGCCAGGCCGTCTGCCCGCTTTACGCCGAGACCGGCCGCGAGGCCCTGGTGGCCCGCGGCAAGATCGCGCTCCTGGAGCACCTGGCCCACGAGATGATCAAGGACCCCGTGGGGGTCAAGGACAAGGTCGAGACCTGCCTCCTGTGCGGGGCTTGCGCGGCCAACTGCCCCAGCGGCGTGAAGGTCCTGGACATCTTCCTCAAGGCCCGGGCCATCCTGGCCGGGTACCTCGGCCTGCCGCCGTTCAAGAAGCTCATCTTCCGCGGCCTGCTCGTGCGGCCCGGCCTGTTCAACGCCCTGCTCTCCCTGGGCTCCAAGTTCCAGGGCCTGTTCACCAAGCCGGTGAGCGAGATGCTCGGCTCGTCCTGCGCCCGCTTCAGCAGCGAGGCCCTGGGCGACCGGCACTTCCCGGCCCTGGCCGGGGAGGCCCTGCACAAGGCCGTGCCCCGCCTGGACGAGCCCCGCAAGCCCGGCGGCCTCAAGGTGGCCTTCTTCCCGGGCTGCATGGTGGACAAGGTCTTCCCGCGCGTGGGCCGGGCCGTGCTCAAGGTCCTGGCGCACCACGGGGTGGCCGTGTTCCTGCCGGATGGCCAGGCCTGCTGCGGCATCCCGGCCCTGTCCTCGGGCGACCGCCAGAGCTTCGACAAGCTCGTGGACCTGAACCTGGAGCGCTTCGGCGGCGGTGACTTCGACTACCTGGTCACGCCCTGCGCCACCTGCACCTCGACCATCAAGAAGTTCTGGCCCGGCCTGGCCGGGGGGAACGACCCGGCCAAGCGCGAGGCCCTGGACAAGCTGGCCGCCAAGACGCTGGACATCAACGCTTTCCTGGTGGATGTTGTAAAGGTGCAGGGGACCGGCGCGCCCGGGGCCCACGACCGCAAGGTCACGATCCACGACCCCTGCCATTTGAAGAAGTCCCTGGGGGTGGCCGCTCAGCCGCGGGCCGTGGTGCGCCTGAACCCCAATGTCGATCTGGTGGAGATGGCCGAGGCTGACGTCTGCTGCGGCTGCGGCGGCAGCTTCACGCTGCTGCACTACGACCTGGCCGGCAAGATCGGCAAGAAGAAGCGGGACAACATCGTGGCCTCGGGCGCCCAGACGGTGGCCACCGGCTGCCCCGCCTGCATGCTCCAGATCACGGACATGTTGTCCAAGTCCGGGGACCAGGTGGCCGTGCGCCACCCCGTGGAACTGTACGCCGAGACCCTGGATTAAATCGGGCCGCACGGCGCGGCGCAAGGGAGAGACATGGACGCCATGCAGAGGAATCTGGACGCCCTCTTCTACCCCAAGACCGTGGCGGTCATCGGGGCCTCGGCGCAGCCGGGCAAGATCGGGCACACCGTCATAGCCAACATGCTCCAGGCGGGCTTCGCGGGGACGCTCATCCCGGTGAACCCCAAGGCCACGGAGATCGAGGGCCTCAAGGTGGTGAACCGCATCCCGGACCTGCCCCAGGGCCTGGACATGGCGGTCATCACCGTGCCCCGCGACGCGGTCATGCCGGCCCTCAAGGAGCTGGCCGGGATCGGCGTCAAGTCGGTGATCGTGATCACCGCGGGCTTCAAGGAGGTGGGCAAGGAAGGCTACCACCTGGAGCAGGAGATGATCGCGCTCTGCAAGGAGCACGACATCGCCATGGTCGGCCCCAACTGCCTGGGCATGATCAACACCGGCAGCGGGGTCAACGCCTCCTTCGCCTCGGGCAGCCCGGCCCCGGGCAAGATCGCCTTCTTCTCCCAGTCCGGCGCGCTCTGCGTGGCCATCCTGGACTGGGCCCTGGGCGAGAACATCGGCTTCTCCAAGTTCGTGAGCCTGGGCAACAAGGCCGTGATCTCCGAGGCCCACATGCTCGAATACCTGGGCCATGACGACGGCACCAACGTGGTCCTGGGCTACATCGAGAACGTGGAGCAGGGGCAGTTCTTCCTGGAGCAGGCCCGGGCCGTGAGCCGCAAGAAGCCGATCATCATGATCAAGTCCGGCACCACGGCCGCGGGCGCCAAGGCCGCCAGCTCCCACACCGGCGCCATCGCCGGCTCGGACCAGGCCTACACCGCGGCCTTCCGCCAGACCGGCGTGATCCGGGTCGACGACGTGGCCTCGCTGTTCGAGTTCGCCGAGGCCTTCTCGGCCCAGCCCCTGCCCAAGGGCCCCAACCTGGCCATCGTGACCAACTCCGGCGGCCCCGGCATCATGGCCGCGGACGCCACGGAAAAGTCCAAGCTCCAGATGGCCCGGCTGAGCAACGAGATCATCGAGAAGCTGCGCGCGGCCCTGCCGCCCTACGCGGCCCTGTACAACCCCATCGACGTCATCGGCGACGCCCCGGCCTCGCGCTACCGCGACACCCTGGACATCATCATCGACGACCCCATGGTCCACGCCATCCTGGTGCTCCTGACCCCGACCTCCTCGGCCGAGATCGAAGAGACGGCCCAGGCCATCATCGACACGGCCAAGAAGACCGACAAGCCGGTCTTCGCCTGCTTCATGGGCAAGATGCGCATCGAGCCCGGACGGCGCATGCTCCAGGTCGCGGGCATTCCCTGCTACGCCTTCCCGGAGTCGGCCATCAAGAGCATCGAGGCCATGTACGCCTACGGCACCTGGCGCGACAAGGGCGAGGCCGAGTACGCCGAGATCAAGGGCGACAAGGCCAAGGTGGAGTCCCTGCTGGCCGCGGTGCGCGCCTCGGGCGCCCGGGAGGTGGTCGAGTTCCAGGCCCAGGAGGTCCTCCGGGCCTACAACCTGCCCACACCCAAGACCGTGCTGGCCAAGTCCAGCGACGAGGCCGTGAGCGCGGCCGAGGCCATCGGCTACCCCGTGGTGCTCAAGATCGCCTCGCCGCAGATCTCGCACAAGTCCGACGTGGGCGGCGTCAAGGTCAACCTGGCCGACGCCGAGGCCGTGCGCAAGACCTTCTGGGACATCACCTCGCGGGCCCAGCGCCTGCGCCCGGACGCCTACATCGCGGGCTGTCTGGTGCAGGAGATGGCCCCCAAGGGGGTCAAGGAGGTCATCGTGGGCTTCAAGCGCGACGACCAGTTCGGCCCGCTGCTCATGTTCGGCCTGGGCGGCATCTACGTGGAGGTCCTGAAGGACATCTCCTTCCGCCTGGCCCCGCTGTCCCGCGAGGACGCCCGGAACATCATCCGCGAGATCAAGTCCTACATGCTGCTCAAGGGGGTGCGCGGCGAGGCGCCGGTGAACTTCGACGCCCTGGAGAACATCCTGCTCTCCATGTCCCAGCTCTCCCAGGACTTCCCGGAGATCTTCGAGGCCGAGTTCAACCCGGTGCTCGTGAACAACGAAAAGGCCATCGTGGCCGACGTGCGCATGACCCTGTCCTCCTGAGGCGGACCGGGAAACATATCACTGGCAGCAACGGAGGACGACAATGGTCGGTTTGTACATAGGCTCCACCGCGCAGTTCGCGGGCAAGAACCTCATGGCCATGGCCATGGGGCTCAAGCTCCAGAAGGAAGGGCTCAACGTCGGCTACATGAAGCCCGTGGGCGCCATGCCCGGCCTGGGCAAGGGCAAGGAGGGCGACGAGGACGCCTTCTTTGTCCAGGACGTGCTCGGCCTGTCCCAGGACCCCGAGCTGGTCACGCCCGTGCTGGTGACCCGCGACTTCAAGATCAAGGCCTTCCGCACGCCCTGCCAGGGCCTTCTGGACGGCATCGTCAAGGCCTACGGCGAGCTCTCCAAGGGCAAGGACGTCATGATCATCGGCGGCTCGGGCAGCTTCCTGCACGCCGGGCGCTACTGCTCCGTGGACGGCCCCTCGGTGGTGGCGGCCCTGGGCGCCAAGACCCTGCTCATCGACCGCTACAACAAGGAACTGAACTACGACTATCTGCTCTCGGCCAAGGACATCCTGGAGACCAAGGACTGTGAGCTCCTGGGCGCGGTGCTCAACGACGTGCAGCCGAGCTACATGGCCGAGGCCCTGGACCTGGTGAAGCCCTCCCTGGAGGTGCGCGGCATCGAGGTCTTCGGCGTGGTGCCCCACGACGCCTTCATGAGCGGGGTCAAGGTCTCCGAATTGGCCGAGCGCCTGGGAGGCCGGATCATCACCGCGCCCAACAAGGCCGACCGGCTGGTGGACACCTTCCTCATCGGCACCATGCAGGTGGAGAACTTCCTGACCCACTTCCAGCGCCACAAGAACGCCGCGGTCATCGTGGGCGGCGACCGCGCCGATCTCCAGCTGGTGGCCCTGGAGGGCAACTGCCCCTGCCTGGTGCTCACCGGCAACCTCTATCCCAACGACATCATCATGACCCGCGCCGAGGTCCTGGGCGTGCCCATGATCGTGGTGCGCGGCGACACCTTCTCCACGGCCAAGCTTATGGAGACGGTGCAGGCCACCCAGAAGCTGCGGGCCCAGGTCAAGATCAACCACGGAGCCCAGCTGATCAACTCCAGCGTGGATTTCCCCGCGCTCAAGAAGAAGCTCGGACTGTAGCACAACCATGGGGGTGCGCGCATGAGCGAAAGCCAGCCTCTCAGCCGGCTGTTCGAGGAAAAGGCCAAGGCCGTCTCGGCCGTGGTCTCCACGGTGACGTCCCTGGAGCAGGCCCTGGCCCACGCCGTGGACCTTTGCGACAAGAAGGACGCCTGCCAGATTCTGGTTTCGGGCTGCGAGCTGCCGCTCTCGGCCACGGGCGAGGCCCTGTGCGAGACCAAGCAGCAGAAGATCCTGGCCGCCCCGGGCCTGGAGCCCAAGCTCTTCGCCAAGCTCAAGGAGCTGGCCGCGGAGCGCGGCATCCTGTGCATCGACACGGGCATGCGCCAGCGCCTGGGCGGGGTGGACATCGCCTTCACCGTGGCCGACTTCGGCATCGCCGAGACCGGCACCCTGGTCTTCGACTCGAACAGCGAGGAACAGCGCCTGGCCACCATGATCGCCGAGTTCCACCTGGCCGTGCTGCCGGTCTCCAAGATCCGGGAGAAGTCCTTTGATCTGGAGGAGGAGCTGCTCGCCCTGCTCCAGAAGAGCCCCAGCTACACGGCCTTTGTCACCGGAGCCAGCCGCACCGCGGACATCGAGCGCGTCCTGGCCTTGGGGGTGCACGGCCCCCTGGAACTGCACATCCTGCTGCTGGAGGATTAGCCATGCAGACCGCCAAGGATCTCAAGGAATACCGCGCCGAACTCCGGGAGGCCCTGGACAACGAGTTCCTGCGCCAGGCCATGGACAAGTTCGCGGTGGCCTACCGCGGCTCACGGGCCAAGGCCTTTGCCGGCATGGACCTGAAGGGGCTCATCGCGGACGTGGCCCAGGCCAAGGACGGGGCGGCCCAGCGCATGGACGAGCTTTTGAGCGAGTTCACGGCCAAGGCCGAGGCCGCCGGGGTCAAGGTGCACGTGGCCCGCACGGCCCTGGAGGCCAACGAGATCATCGCCGCCATCGCCAAGGAGAACGGCGTCAAGAAGATCGTCAAGTCCAAGTCCATGACCGCCGAGGAGATCCACCTCAACGACCACCTGGAGGGCCAGGGCTACGAGGTCACCGAAACGGACCTGGGCGAGTGGATCATCCAGCTCCGCCACGAGGGCCCGACCCACATGGTCATGCCCGCCATCCACCTCTCGCGCTACCAGGTGGCCGACCTGTTCAGCGAGGTCACCCAGCAGAAGCAGGAGGTGGACATCGAGAAGCTGGTCAAGGTGGCCCGCCGCGAGCTGCGGCCCAAGTACGTGGAAGCCGACATGGGCATTTCCGGGGCCAACGTGGCCGTGGCCGAGACCGGCTCGCTCGGCATGATCACCAACGAGGGCAACGGACGCCTGGTGACCACCCTGCCGCGGGTGCACGTGGCCCTGGTGGGCCTGGACAAGCTCACCGCCACCCTGCGCGACGCCCTGCGCATCATCCGGGTCCTGCCGCGCAACGCCACGGGCCAGGCCATCTCCTCCTACGTCACCTGGATCAAGGGCTGTGTCGAATGCGCCCCGGCCCCGGGCGGCAAGAAGGTCCACCACATCGTGTTCCTGGACAACGGCCGCCGGGCCCTGGCCCGCGACCCGCTGTTCTCCCAGGTGCTGCGCTGCGTGCGCTGCGGGGCCTGCGCCAACGTCTGCCCGGTCTACCGCCTGGTGGGCGGGCACAAGTACGGGCACATCTACATCGGGGCCATCGGGCTCATCCTGACCTACTTCTTCCACGGCCGGGACAAGGCCAAGAACCTGGTGCAGAACTGCATCAACTGCGGCTCCTGCAAGGACGTCTGCGCCGCGGGCATCGACCTGCCCCTGCTCATCAAGGAGATCCACGCCCGCATCCAGGACGAGGAAGGCCATCCCGTGCCGAGCACGCTCCTGGCCAAGGTTCTCAAGAACCGCAAGCTGTTCCACACCCTGCTGCGCTCGGCCAAGCTGGCCCAGAAGCCCCTGGCCTCGGGCGGATTCATCCGGCACCTGCCCATGATCTTCTCCAAGGAGCAGAACTTCCGGGCCCTGCCGGCCATCGCGCCCAAGGCCTTCCGCGACCTCTGGCCGCGCATCCGGCCCGAGGTCAAGGGCGCGCGCCTCAAGGTGGCCCTGTTTTCGGGCTGCGTCCAGGACTTCGTCTATCCCGAGCAGTCCGTGGCCGCGGTGAACGTGGTGGCGGGCCGTGGCGCGGCCCTGGACTTCCCCATGGAGCAGTCCTGCTGCGGCCTGCCCGTGATGATGATGGGCGAGATGGCCGCGGCCCGGGACGTGGCCCAGCAGAACATCAGCGCCCTGGACCCGGCCAAGTATGACTACATCCTGACGCTCTGCGCATCCTGCGCCTCGCATCTGAAGCACGGCTACCAGAAGCTCCTGGGCAACGATCCGTCCTGGGCCGTGCGCGCCAAGCAGTTCGCGGACAAGGTCATCGACTTCAGCTCGTTCGCCCGGGACGTGCTCAAGCTCGCGCCCGAGGACTTCCGCCCGGGCGGCGGCACGGCCACCTACCACGCGCCCTGCCACCTCTGCCGGGGCCTGGGCGTGATCGAGGCCCCGCGGGACCTCTTGCGGATCGCCGGAGTCGAGTATAAGCCCGCCGAGGAAGAGGACGTCTGCTGCGGTTTCGGCGGCACGTTCTCCATCAAGTTCCCGGAACTTTCGGCGGAACTGCTGGCCAAGAAGCTGGCCAACGCCGAGGCCACGGGCGCGGGCACCCTGGTCACGGACTGTCCGGGCTGCGTCATGCAGCTGCGCGGCGGCCTGGAGCGCAAGGGCTCGCCCATGCGGGTGCGCCACATGGCCGAGATCCTGGCCCAGCAGATCAAGTAGGAGGACGAGGTGAAGGACATCCGCAAGCACGCCCGCAAGCTCATGCAGGGCACCTGCCGGGTCTGCCCGGCCTGCGACGGCCGGGCCTGCGCCGGGGAGGTCCCGGGCATGGGCGGACTGGGCTCGGGCCATTCGTTTATGGCCAACTACAACGCCCTGGCCGCGGTGCGCCTCAACATGCGCCTGATCCACGAGGCCGTGGAGCCGGACACCTCGGTGCGGCTCCTGGGCCTCACCCTGTCCCTGCCGGTTCTGGCCGCGCCTATCGGCGGCGTGTCCTACAACATGGCCGGGGCCATTCCCGAGGCCGACTACATCCGGTCCGTCATCGACGGCTGCAAACAGGCCGGGACCATCGGCTGCACCGGCGACGGCGTGCCCGAGCCCATCCACCAGGAGGCCTTCGCGGCCATCCGCGACGCCGGGGGCCACGGCATCCCGTTCATCAAGCCCTGGGAAGACGAGGAACTCTACCGCAAGCTGGAAGGGGCCGTGGACACCGGGGCCAAGGTGCTCGGCATGGACATCGACGCCGCCGGGCTCGTGACCCTGCGCAAGCAGGGCCGCCCGGTGTCGCCCAAGACCCCGGAGAAGCTGCGCGAGATCATCGAGTGGTGCCCGGTGCCCTTCGTGCTCAAGGGCGTGATGACCCCGGACGAGGCCAAGATCGCCCGTGACGTGGGCGCGGCCGGCATCGTGGTCTCCAACCACGGCGGCCGGGTCCTGGACCACACCCCGGGCACGGCCGAGGTGCTGCCGCAGATCTCGGCCGCGGTGCGCGGCGAGCTCACCGTGTTCGTGGACGGCGGGGTGCGCACAGGCGAGGACGTGCTCAAGATGCTGGCCCTCGGCGCGGACGCCGTGCTCATCGGCCGGCCCTTCAGCGTGGCCGCCGTGGGCGGGCTGGCCGAGGGCGTGGGCAAGTACCTGGAGCAGCTGCGCCTGGACTTCACCCGCTCCCTGGTGCTCACCGGCTGCCGCGACGTGGCCGCCGTGGGGCCGCATATCCTGTTCAACGGAGGTGGGCGGTGATCAAGCACATCGTCATGTGGACCCTCAAGGTCGAGGCCCTGGGCCGGAGCAAGGCCGAGAACGCCGCGGAGATGAAGATCATGCTGGAGGCCCTGGAGGGCAAGATTCCGGGCCTGCTGCACATCGAGGTGGGTGTCGACGTGTTCAGCGCCACCCCGGGCTGCGACGTGATCCTCTACTCGGAGCTGGCCTCCCGCGAGGCCCTGGCGGCCTATCAGGTCCACCCCGAGCATCAGAAATGCGTGGCCTTTGTCCGCGAAGTGGCTGCCTCGCGCAGCGCCGTGGACTACGAGATCTAATCCGATCCCCGACCACGCCGAAAGGGCCGGGCCAACCTTACAATCATGTAAGGTTGGCCCTTTTTCTTGCCGGGCCTGGGCCTTCGCCGTACATCTTGCGAGAATGCGGGTGCTGCCCGCTGGGCCTTGAAACGTCGGCAAAGGAGTATCGGTCATGCTGGTTTCCGCCATCTACAGCCCCGAGTTCACCACCATTTCCCCGGACGAGACCCTGGGCCATGTCCTCTGCCTCATGCCGAGCATCCGTTCCAAGCTGCTGTATGTCACCGGCCCGGACGGGCGGCTCCTGGGCGTGGTCAGCAGCTTCGACCTGCTCAAGGTCATGCTGCCCGAGTTCCTGGACGCGAACCTGGCCAGGTCCGTGTCCGGGGGCGACAACCTCCTGCTCCAGGCCTTTACCGAGCATTCCGGCACAAAGGTGTCCGAGGTCATGACCAGGAAGGTGGTTTCCTGCAAGCCGGACGACACCGTGCTGGAGCTCAACGCCTTGATCCGGGAGAGTGCGGTCAACGTCCTGCCCGTGGTGGACGCCGCGGGCAAGCTCCTGGGCGAGGTCACCCGCCGGGACATCCTCAACGCCGTGGCCAAGATCTGCTGCGCGTCATCCTGAAACCCTGGAGGTCGTAGTTCATGTTCTGGACGGCAACGGCCATCTTCGTCATCGCCTATGCGGTGATCTGCTCGGAAAAAATCCACAAGACCAAGGTGGCCGTGTTCGGCGCGGCCCTGACCCTGATCCTCAAGGTCCTGACCCAACACGACGCCCTGCACAACATCGACCTGGGCGTGGACTGGAACGTCATCTTCCTGCTCATCTCCATGATGATCATCGTGAACATCATGACCAAGACCGGGGTGTTCCAGTACGTGGCCATCAAGTCCGCCAAGCTGGGCAAAGGCAATCCCTTCACCATCATGGCCATCTTCGCGGTGGTCACGGCCGTGGCCTCGGCCTTTCTGGACAACGTGACCACGGTCCTGCTCCTGGCCCCGGTGACCCTGCTCATCGCCCGCGAGCTGGAGGTGGACCCCGTGCCCTACCTCATCACCGAGGCCCTGGCCTCGAACATCGGCGGCACGGCCACGCTCATCGGCGACCCGCCGAACATCATGATCGCCTCCAAGGCCGGCTTCGACTTCATGGACTTCATCGTGCACCTGGCCCCGGCCATCATCGTGATCATGGTCATTTGGATGCTCGTCTGGAAGGTGGTCTTCGGCAAGCGCCTGCATGTGCGCGAGGAGCTCAAGGCCCGGATCATGGCCATGAACGAGAACGAGCTCATCAAGGACCCGGCCCTGCTCAAGAAGTCCGGCGCGGTCCTGGGCCTGACCATCCTGGGCTTCATCCTCCACGGCTTTTTCCACTATGAGCCGGCCACCGTGGCGCTCATGGGCGCGGCCACGCTCCTGCTCCTGAGCAACGAGGAGCCGCACCACATCCTGGCCGAGGTGGAGTGGCCGACCATCTTCTTCTTCATCGGCCTGTTCATCATCATCGGCGGCACGGTCAAGGCCGGGCTCATCGAATGGCTCTCCCAGCAGGTCATCAACCTGACCGGGCCCACCAAGGAGAGCATGTTCACGCTCACCGTGGTCATGGTCTGGTTCTCGGGCATCGCTTCGGCCATCGTGGACAACATCCCCTTTGTGGCCACCATGAACCCGCTCCTGGTGGAGATGTGCCAGAAGGTCTTCGGCGCCACGGACCCGGCCACGCTCCAGAACCCGGTGATGCTGCCGGTCTGGTGGGCCCTGGCCCTGGGCGCCTGTCTCGGCGGCAACGGCACGGCCATCGGCGCCTCGGCCAACGTCATCGTGGTGGGCATGAGCGAGAAGGCCGGGCACAAGATCAGCTTTGTCCGCTTCCTCAAGTACGGCACGCCGGTGATGTTCCTCACCGTGTTCCTGTCCATGATCTATCTCTGGCTGCGCTACTACGTGCTCAAGTTCTGACCGGACCGCCGGTTTTGGAAAAGAAGAGGGGGACCCGTCAGGGTCCCCCTCTTCTTTTGTCCCGGCGGCGCCGGTCAGCGGAGCATGTTCGGATGGTGCGCCGGGAAGTCCTTGGCCTCGCGGTGGCAGACCGGGCAGTTCTTCTGGCCGCCGATGGGCGCGGCCAGGCCCTGGTACTGCAGGGGCTGGACATTGTCCCGGTCGTCGCCGTAGGCGTTCAGCGCCGGGAACTCGGCGTGCGGGCTGTTGTGGCAGGCCGCGCAGGGCAGGGCGCTCATGTCGTCCTTGCGCATGCGGTAGAGGTCCTTGGCCTCGGCGGTCCAGGTGTTGAACGCCGTGCAGGTGTCCAGGTCCGGGGCCGTGAAGTCCTTGTGGCAGTTGAGGCAGTCCGGTTCCTGGAGCCAGGGGGTCCGGCCGTTGATCTCCGCCGCGGGCATGCTGCGGGGCTTGATCAGGCCCAGGAGCCTGGCGGCCGAGCGCTTGCCCTCCTGGCCCTTGAGCAGGCTGGTGGCGTGGTCCTCCATGAAGCCGTGGCAGCGCACGCAGGTGATCCCGATGGTGCCGTGGACCCCGCGCAGGCAGCGGGTGGGTCCGTCGGGCCGGTTGGGATGGCAGGTGTGGCAGGCCTCCTCGCCGCGGCCCGTCAGGTGCGTGGCGTGGAAGCCGTGCAGGGCCGCGGGCAGGTTCATGAGGCCCGGGTAGTTCTTGGGGTCGCCCTGGCTGCCGAGCACGGGATCGGGATGGCAGCTCTGGCAGAGCCGCGGCTTTCCGGCCTTGGCGTCGGCCAGCAGGGTGGTGCCGTTCATGCGGTCGTGGACCGTGAGCACGTCGGCTGCGGCCTGGTCCGAGATGCCGGCCAGGCCGTCCTTCTTCCAGGGGCCGCCGTGGCAGTTGCGGCAGCCCATCTCCGTGGAGGTGGGGGCCACCACCTTGGTGCTGGCCAGGAGCTTGCCCGAGGCCGTGTCGCGGGCCTCCACCGTGAACAGGGGGTAGGGGTTGTAGCCGCCCTGGGCCGGGTAGGGCACCACCGGGATGAGGTCCGCGCCGAACAGGCCGCTTGCGGGGTCGAGCTTCATCTGGCCGGAGAGGCCCTCGCCGGCCAGGCCCACGTTCTCGGGAAGGTCCTTGCCGAACAGGGACTTGGCGTGCTTCCAGAACTCCACCTGCTTGGCCGGGTACTCGAAGCCCGGCTCCACGGCGTAGCTCAGGGTCACGCCCTCGGTGACCGCCTGGGGCCCGGGGCCGCGGCGGATGAGGCAGGCCCGCAGGTCGTTGGCCGGGGGCAGGAGGATCCAGTAGGGATCGGAGTCCGAGATGCAGTGCATGCCCAGCGTGTTCCAGGTGAGCAGCACGTACTCGTCGGTGTTCTTGTCGAACGGCGGGGTGGGCAGGTCCTGGGCCTTGGGCTCCACGGCCTTGTCCGCGGTGTCCTTCCTGCCGTGCAGCCCGGTGACGATGTAGGCGGCCAGGGCCCGGCGCTCGGCCTCGGTGCCGAAGAACGGCGGCATGTAGGCGTTGACCTTGCCCAGGCCGTTGAGCATGGAGCCCATGCCGAAGTGCGTGAACTTGGCCGTGCGCGGCAGGATGTCGTTCATGGGCCCGCCGATGGAGTGGCAGGAGGCGCATTGCAGTTCATAGAGCTCCTGTCCGGCGGCCAGGAGATTGTCCGGGGTGAGGGTGCGGTTCTGAACCCACTTGGCCGCGCCCAGGAGCCCTTCGGCCTCCACCGGGGCCAGGAACGCGGGCCGCAGGGAGTTGGAGTAGGTCTGGTGCGGGATGAGCCAGGGCTTGCGTCCGGCCTCGCGGGCGGATTCGAACCCGCCGAAGGCGATCAGGCCCACCAGGAGCACCAGCAGGGCCAGCTTGGGCCCCACGGTCTGGGGCAGGCGCGTGGCCAGGAGCAGGGCGCCCAGGGAGGCCAGGCCTCCGGCCACCACGAAGACCTTGAGGAACAGGGCCACGCGCCCGGCCTTCTGGGCCACCAGGGCCTGGGCCTCGGGGGTCAGGGCCGTGAGCGACCACCAGCCCGTGAGCAGGCAGAGCACGAAGCTGATGAGCGTCCATTTGGCGCAGCAGCGCACCAGGGTCAGCCGGGTCTTCTCGTCCTGCACCCGGGTGGCGGTGACGAAGCCGAAGAGTCCGGCGATCATGAACGAGAGCACGGTGCGGAAGGCCGTGGAGGGCCAGAATCCCGGGTTGAAGAAGCCGCTCCAGAAGGAGTGGGTCTCAGGCCAGCGGCCGGTGTCCAGCATGAAGGTCAGGATGCCGTTGATGATGAACAGGGAGGCGAAGCCCGCGGCGAAGTAGATCCAGCCCACCAGGATGTGGGTCCGGCGCTCCATGCGGTCGAAGGCGTAGTAATAGACCAGCAGGGCCGCGATCTCGATGACGAAGAAGACCCATTCCGTGGCCCAGCCCCAGACGAAGACGTGGATGAGCGTGGAGGTGGCCTGGGGCGAGAGCAGGGCGATGATGAACCAGATGCCCACCCCGGACACGCCGCCGAAGACCATGGTCAGGAGCAGGAAGAACTTGGCGTGCTTCTTGACGTAGGCCAGCATGAACGGGTTGTTCTCGCGGGCCGCGCGCATCTCGACCAGGGGCAGGAACAGGCCGCCGCCCACGGCGAACTGGGCCACGTACACGTGGATCACGGAGATGAACGCGACCCAGAAGCCGCCGGCCAGGGTGCTCAGTTGCCAGTAGGGATATTCCATCTCAGGCCTCCTTGGCCCGCAGGTATTGGCGGATGAGCCAGCCCAGCACCGGGATGGCCAGGACGAACACGGCCAGGAACAGGATCATGGGCGAGTACTCGCCGATGGAGGCCATGCTGCGGATGTCGTGGTAGGGCGAGAGGAGGAGGGTCCGCAGGCGGTCGCGGACCAGGACCATGGCCGCCACCGTGAGCACGGTCCAGAGCAGGGCCCCGGGCACGTTGCCCCGCCAGGCCGCGAACAGCGCGGCCACGGCCAGGGCCAGGCTGCCGGCCAGGAGCAGGGAGGAGGGCACGTCCCCGCCCAGGAAGTGGATCATGGCCGGCTGGGGCAGGGAGAGCAGGAACCAGGTGCCGAAGAGAAGCTGGGCCACGGTGGCGCGGAGGAACCAGGCCAGTCCGGTCTGCGTGTACTCTCGGTTCCTGCGCAGGTGGCCCAGCAGGGCCACGGCCAGCCCGCCCACGGCCAGGGCCGCGGTCATGAAGTGCAGCCAGCGGGGCAGCAGCGAGGGGTCGCCCAGGTTGAGCAGGGTGCCCCCGCGGTTGTTGAACCAGGCCGTCCAGCGGGCCGGGTCCAGCATGAGCGTCATGTTGTTGGAGAAGAGGAAGCCGTTGAACAGGAGCAGGAGCAGGGGCGCGGCGATGAGCAGGGTGCGGGCCCCGGGCTTGGAGTCGAAGGTGAAGTCGTAGATGTACAGGCCGTAGTAGGCGGCCATGACGATGGCGATGACCGAGAGCCACCAGGCGGCCATGAGCACGGAGCTCGTGTAGATGAAGTTGCCGTAGAGCACCTGGAGGAAGAGCAGGGGGGCCACGCCCAGGTTGATGGTCAGGGCCAGGCAGGTGGGCAGCTTGGTGGACAGGTCCTTGGCCAGTGCCGGGCTGCGGCCCCTGAGGTGCGAGACCAGGGCGATGGCCGCCCCACCCACCACGGTGTTCATGAGCAGGAGGTGGGCCACGAAGGTCACGTGCAGGAGGAGGTCGAACCAGCCCCAGGGCACCGGGATGGTGTCCGGCGCGGGCACGAGAAGTTTGGGGTCCATAGGCGCTCCTTGAAAGGGTTCTCGCGATCATACTGCGGCCCGGAATTTGCCGGTATGATATTCTACAACTCGGTGAGCGGGTGGTCCCCTTGCGGGAGGGGATGACCAATGACATACTCGTTGAGCAACTGCCCGGCAAGGACCTGATGTTGGATTCTATGGACAAAATCATTCTGACCCTGGACGTGGGCAATACCCAGGCCAAGGCCCGCCCGGCGCGGGCTGCGGGGACCTTCGGGGAGACGCGCGCGTTTTCCGGGCACAAGGAATCCGACGCCGGGGCCTGGACCGGGTTCCTGGAGCAGGCCGCTGCCGGAATCCGGCCCCAGGCCCTGGTCCTGGCCTCGGTGGTGCCCGCGGCCGATGTCCTGGTGCGCGAGGCCGCGGCCCGCCTGGGCTGGCCCGTGCTGGCCGTGCCCGGGGACCTGGCCGTGCCACTTCGGAACCGCTACGCCCGGCCCGCCGAGGTGGGCGCGGACCGCCTGGTGGGCTCATTCGCCGCCCGGCGGATGTTCCCGGACCAGGAGCGCCTGGTGGTGGTGGACTTCGGCACGGCCACCACCTTTGATTGCATCCAGGGCGACGCCTTTCTGGGCGGGCTCATCTGCCCGGGGCTGCTCTCGGCCTCCCGGGCCCTGCACCAGGAGACGGCCAAGCTGCCTCTGCCCACCCTGGAACTGCTCTCCGGGGACCTGCATATCGGGCTGAGCACCATGGACAGCATGAACCAGGGCCTGCTCTTCGGGGCCGCGGCCCAGGTGGAGGGGCTGACCCGGCGGCTGGCCGGGGTCATGGGCGGCGAGGTCTTTGTCCTGGCCACGGGCGGGCTGGCCGAGCGGGTGGCCCGGGTCTGCCCGGTGATCCGGGCCGTGGTCCCGGACCTTCTGGCCGAGGGCCTGGCGCGGGTCTATTTCGAGCCCGCAAGGCCCTGATCCGGCCGTCCGGAGCATTATTTTCGCAGAAACCCCGCATTGCCCTGTTTGAGCCCGGACGGAAAATGGGCTATTGTCTTTCGCGAACCTGAAGTCCGAACCCCAAAGGAGACGCCCGCATATGAGCACCATCGTCGCAGTCTGGGCCCGCGAGATCCTGGATTCACGCGGCAATCCCACGGTCGAGGTCGAAGTCACCTATGAGTCCGGCGTCTCCGGACGCGCCGCCGTGCCCTCCGGGGCCTCCACCGGCGAACGCGAGGCCCTGGAGCTGCGTGACGGCGACAAGAGCCGCTTCGGCGGCAAGGGCGTGACCAAGGCCGTGACCCACATCCGCGAGGAGATCGCCAACGCCGTGGTGGGCATGGACGGCCTGCGGCAGGTGGCCCTGGACAACGGCCTCATCGACCTGGACGGCACCGAGAACAAGTCCCGCCTGGGGGCCAACGCCATCCTCGGCGTGTCCATGGCCAACGCCCGGGCCGCGGCCAACTTCCTGGGCCTGCCCCTGTACCAGTACCTGGGCGGGATCAACGCCAAGCTCCTGCCGGTTCCGGCCATGAACATCATCAACGGCGGGGCCCACGCCCCCAACAACCTGGACATCCAGGAGTTCATGATCCTGCCCCTGGGCGCGGAGACCTTCGCCGACGCCCTGCGCATGGGCGCGGAGACCTTCCACGCCCTGAAGGGCATCCTGGCCAAGGACAAGCACGTCACCAGCGTGGGCGACGAGGGCGGCTTCGCGCCCAACCTCAAGTCCCACGCCGAGGCCTTCGAGTACATCATCCGGGCCATCGAGGCCGCAGGCTACAACCCCGGCTCGGAGATCGCCCTGGCCATCGACGCCGCGGCCTCGGAATTCTACAAGAAGGGCAAGTACGTGCTGGCCGGGGAGAAGAAGGAGTTCAGCTCGGCCCAGCTCATCGACTTCTACGCCGGGTTCTGCGAGCGCTTCCCCGTCGTGTCCATCGAGGACGGCCTGGCCGAGGGCGACTGGGACGGCTGGATCAGCCTCACCGACCGCCTGGGCGACCGCATCCAGCTGGTGGGCGACGACATCTTCGTGACCAACCCGGACATCCTGGCCGAGGGCATCGACCGGGGCGTGGCCAACTCCATCCTCATCAAGCTGAACCAGATCGGCACGGTCACCGAGACGCTCGACACCATCGAGCTGGCCAAGCAGGCCGGCTACACCACCATGATCTCCCACCGCTCCGGCGAGACCGAGGACCACTTCATCGCGGACCTGGCCGTGGGCCTCAACGCCGGGCAGATCAAGTCCGGCTCGCTCTCGCGCAGCGACCGGCTGGCCAAGTACAACCAGCTCCTGCGCATCGAGGAGGACCTGGAGGAGGAGGCCATCTACTACGGCCCCATCCTGGCCGAGAGCTGGTTCGGCGGCGAGGACTAGCCGCGCCGTCTCCTGTCTGAAGCCCTGCGCCGGCGGTTCCACCGCCGGCGCTTTCTTTTTTCCCGCCGAGCGGTGTTATTTTTCCCGCGGATATCTTTTCTCATTCCCCAATGCGGTGTAGATGCTGGATAATGGTGTCTCGTTGCGTTGGCGGGAACCGGGGGAAAACATGCGCGGCGCGAAGATATTGCTTATGGCACTGTTTCTGGGCCTGTCCCTGTCGGCCTGCTCCAGACCCGAGCCCATGCGCATCGCCATTTCGGCCTGGGCCGGGGTGGAGGTGGCCGAGCTGGCGGCCCGGCTGGGCCTCTATGAAAAGCACGGGGTCTCCGTGCAGATGATCCGCTTCTCGGTCTACAGCGACGCCCTGGCCGCCCTGCGCGACGGCAAGGTCCAGGCCGGGATGCAGACCCTGGACGACGCCATCCGCCAGGCCGCCGCGGGACGAAACCTGCGGGTGATCCTGGCCACGGACGCCTCCTTTGGCGGCGACGGGCTGGTGGTCCGGGCCGGGGTGGACTCCCTGGCCAAGCTCCGGGGCCTGCGCGTGGGGGCGGAGATCGGCACCGTGGGCCACTACTCCCTGCTCAAGATCCTGGAGCGGGCCGGCCTGACTCTGGAGGACATCACCGTGGTGAGCATTCCGGCCTGGGAGATCCGCGAGGCCTTCCGGGCCGGGACCATCGACGCGGGCGTGACCTGGGAGCCCTACCTCACGGCCACGGCCCAGGAGATCGGGGGCAGCGTGCTCATCACCAGCCGCGACTATCCCGAAACCATCATCACCACCATGGCCGTTGACGCCGCCGTGGCCGCCAAGCGGCCCGGGGACGTGCGCCGGGTGGCGGCGGCCTATTTCGAGGCCTTCGACTACCTTCGGGCGCATCCCGAGGAAGCCCATGCCCTCATGGCCCTGGCCGAGGGCGTGAGCGAGGCCGAGTTCGCGGCCCACGCCGAGGGCCTGCGCTACCTGGACCTGGACGCCAACCGCGTGCTTTTCGAACGCGGCAGGCTGGCCGTGCTCACCCGGGACATCGCGGAATTCCTGCTGCGCCAGGGAGTGATCCGGTCCCTGCCCGAAGCGGGCGCGCTCCTGGACGGCTCCTTCCTGCCGCGGCCCGGAGCCGCGCGCTGAACCCCGGAGCCGGAACCATGCTCCTGCAACGGCTCGGACCGCGCATCGCGCTGCTCATGACCGTGGCCGCCGTGCTCGTGGCCGTGGGCGGGGTGGGGCTGTCCTATTTTCCCATGCGCCGCACCGTGTTCGAGCAGGCCGCCCGCCAGGCCCAGACCCTGGCCGACGCCATCCACTACAGCCTGGAGGTCTCCTCGCCGGGCACCGACGAGCTGACCATGCGGCGGCTGGTGGAGAAGAGCGGCACCCTGGAGAACGTGGCCCTGGTGGCGGTTTTGGATGGAGCAGGACGGGTCCGGGCCGCCAGCAACGACCGCGCGTCCATCAATCTGGATATCGTTCGGGAAGCCGTGCGGGACAATGCGTCCCGAAGCCTGGAGAAGACCGGGCGCTACATCCTGGCTTCGCCCATGCACGGACGGGAGTTCAGCCACGCGCGCCACGACGTGGCCGGGGCCGTGTATCTGGAGATGGACATGGAGCCCCTGCTGGCCGAGCTGGGCGGCCTGTACGGCACCATCCTGGCGGAGGTGGCCCTGCTGGTGGGGGTCATGAGTCTTTTTGCCGTGGGCATCCTGCGGCGGCTGGTGATCAACCGGCTGACCCAGGTGACCGAGGGCCTGACCCAGGTGCGCGCCGGGCAGTTGGACTACCGCCTGCCCCTGGACACGGGCCAGTCCCGGGGCGACGAGATCGGCGACCTGGCGCAACACTTCAACGCCATGGTCCAGGACCTCCAGGAGCGCACCACGGCCCAGAACCGGGCCGAGGCCGAGCTCCAGGCCGCCTACGGGGAACTCGAGAGCAAGGTGGCCGCGCGCACCCGGGAGCTGGCCCGGGCCAACTCCGAACTCTCGGCCCAGGTGGAGGAGCGGCGCCAGGTGGAATGGCGGCTCCAGGAACACCAGATGTTCCTGTCCACGGTCCTGGACGGGATCCAGGCCGGCATCTTCGTCTTCGACCCGGCCCAGGGCCGCATGGTCAGCTCCAACTCCGTGGCCCAGGCCCTGACGCACATGAACGGGGAGGAGATCAGCGAGGAGTCCTGCCGCGACGGGCACCTGGATTTCGTGGTCCAGGACAAGACCATGAACCTGCTCTGCCCGGACTGGTCCGAGCAGGACTCCTACCTGGAGGGCATGGTCCACCTGCCCGACGGCAGGACCTTTCCGGCCTCGCGCCAGCTCATGGAGATCATCATCGACGGCCAGGCCCACCTGGTGCAGATCGTCTTCGACATCACCGAGCGCAGGAACCTGGAGCGCCGCCTGGGCATGGCCCAGAAGCTCGAGTCCATCGGGCTTTTGGCCGCGGGGATCGCGCACGAGATCAACACGCCCGTGCAGTACGTGGGGGATTCCGTGCGCTTCGTGCGCGGCGCCTTCTCGGACCTTTCCGCCCTGCTGGACGCCCACGCCGTGCTGCGGGCCCGGGCCGTGGAGGCCGGCCTGGACGAGGAGCTCCGGCGGGTGGACGAGGCCCTGGCCGAAGCCGACCTGGAATTCCTGGAGGAAGAGGTGCCCAAGGCCTGCGCCCGGGCTCTGGACGGCCTGGACCGCGTGGCCCGCATCGTCCAGGCCATGAAGAACTTCTCGCATCCCGGCAGCGAAGAGCGGAAGCCCACGGACATCAACAAGGCCGTGCAGAACACCGTGATCGTGGCCCGCAACGAGTGGAAGTACGCGGCCGAGGTGGAGACGGACCTCGCTCCGGAACTGCCCCTGGTCTCCTGCTACGCCGCGGACATCAACCAGGTGCTCCTGAACATGCTGGTCAACGCGGCCCACGCCATCTCCGACGTGCCCGGCGAGGGGGTCAGGGGCCGGATCACCATCAGCACCAGCCAGCAGGGCGCGTTCGTGGAGATCCGCGTCAGCGACACCGGCACGGGCATCCCCCGGGAGAACCTGGAGCGCATCTTCGATCCCTTCTTCACCACCAAGCCCGTGGGCAAGGGCACGGGCCAGGGCCTGACCATCGCCCACGACATCGTGGTCAACAAGCACGGAGGAAGCATCGACGTGGAATCGCAGGTGGGACGGGGCACGACCTTCACGGTGCGGCTGCCCCTGGAGACGGCGGAGCAAGGAGGCCTGGCATGAAGAACATCCTCTTCGTGGATGACGACGAACAGTTCCTCGACGGGCTCAAGGTCCTGCTGCACCGCCGCCGCAAGCAGTGGGACATGTACTTCGCGGGCAACGCCCATGAGGCCCTGGACATCATGTCCAGCCAGGAGTTCGACATCGTGGTGGCGGACATGCGCATGCCGGGCATGAGCGGGGCCGACCTGTTGGCCGAGGTCCAGCGGCTCCAGCCCGGGGCCGTGCGCATCATCCTCTCGGGCTACTCCGAGCTGCGCGCCTCGTTCAAGGCCGCCAAGCCCGCGCACCAGTTCCTGAGCAAGCCCTGCCGGTTCGAGGACCTGGTGGGGACCATCGAGCGGGTCATCCGCCTCCAGCGCGTCCTGAGCGATCCCGGGGTGCGCCAGACCGTCTCGGGCATCGGCTCGCTGCCCGCCCTGCCGGAGGCCTACATCCGCATCCTGGACGAGCTGCGCAAGCCCGAGCCCTCGATCCAGGTGCTCGGCGACCTGGTGAGCCAGGACGTGGGCATCTCGGCCACCCTGCTCAAGCTGGTGAACTCCTCCTTCTTCGGGTTTTTTCAGAACGTCACCAGCCCCCGCCGGGCCGTGACCCTGCTCGGCACCGAGACCCTCAAGGGCCTGTTGCTGGGGGCCCACCTGCTGGCCGGGCTGGACCTCTCCCAGTTCACGCCGTTCGCCCTGGAACGGCTCTGGGACCACAGCCTGCGCGTGGCCTCCTTCGCCCGGCGCATCGCCGAGGCCGAGGGCGCGGGCCGGGCCGAGCAGGAGGACTGCTGGTGCGCCGGGCTGCTCCACGACACGGGCAAGCTCATCCTGGCCACGGAGTGCCGGGCCGACTATGTGCGGGTCCTGGACGCGACCCTGGGCGGCAAGCTCCTGGTGGAGGCCGAGCGCGAGGTCGTCGGCTCAAGCCACGCCGAGATCGGGGCCTTTCTCCTGGGACTCTGGGGCGTGTCCGAGAGCGTGGTGGAGGCGGTCTACGACCACCACAGCCTGGAGCGCTCGGAATACAGCGGGTTCCATCCGGCCGTGGCCGTGCACGTGGCCGACCGCATCGAGCACCAGCAGATCGGGGACGCCGACAGTGGACTCTATCCGCCCCTGGACCTGGACTGGCTGCGCAGCCAGGGCCTGGCGGAACGGGTGGAGGCCTGGATCGAGGCCTGCCGGGAGACGCCCGGGGAGGAATCCTCATGAAGGAAAAGATTCTTTTCGTGGACGACGAGGTGCATATCTTGGACTCGTTTCGCGTGGGCCTGCGCAAGGACTACGACGTGGACATCGCCCTGGGGCCCGAGGAGGGCCTGGCCAAGGTCCGCGAATCCGGCCCCTTTGCCGTGGTGGTCTCGGACCTGAAGATGCCGGGCATGGACGGCATCGACTTCCTCATCCAGGTCAAGGAGAAGACCCCCAACACCGTGCGCGTCATGCTCACCGGCCACGGCGACTTCGACAAGGCCATGGACGCGGTGAACCGCGGACACATCTTCCGCTTCCTTCAGAAGCCCTGCCCCATGGACATCCTCAAGGGCGCGCTGGAGGACGGCCTGCGCCAGTACCGGCTCATCCTGGCCGAGCGGGACCTGCTCCAGAAGACCCTCAAGGGCGCCATCGAGCTGGTCAACGAGATCGTGGCCCTGGTGAACCCCGAGGCCTTCGGCCGCTCCCAGCGCATCCTGCGCTACATCCGCTACATGGTGCAGCAGAAGGACCTCAAGGACGGCTGGCGTCACGAGATGGCGGCCATGCTCTCCCAGGTGGGCTGCCTGACCCTCTCGGAGGCGACCCTCAAGAAGATCCAGGAGGGCCAGGAGCTGACCCGCGAGGAGACCCAGCTCTACGAGATGCACCCGCTCATCGGCTCGAGCCTGTTGGCGCGCATTCCCCGGCTGGAGGAGGTGGCCCGCATCGTTTCCTACCAGGAGAAGGGCTTCGACGGCTCGGGCGTGCCCCACGACCCGGTGCAGGGCGAGGACATCCCCCTGGGCGCGCGCATGCTCAAGCTGGTCCTGGACTACGACGCGGCCCTGGCCCGGCTGGGCAACTCCGGCAAGGCCTTTCTGTTCATCGAGTCCCAGGGCGAGCGCTATGACCCCGAACTCCTCTATATATTGGAAGGCTACCTCGGGGTGGAGGCCCGCTACCAGTTGCGCGAGGTCAGCCTGGACGGCCTGCGCTCGGGCATGATTCTCAACGCCGACGTGCTCTCCACCGACGGCGTGCTCATGGCCCGCAAGGGGCTGGAGGTCTCGGGCCTGCTGCGCAGCCGGCTGGAGGCCTTCGCCAAGATGGAGCGCATCGAGCCGACCTTCAAGGTCCTGGTGCCCATCGCGCCGCCGCAATAGGACCGGGCTCCGGTCCGCCCTTGCCCTTGGCCGCCGAGGACCGTATGATCGGCGCGGCGGCCGCATGGCCGCCCTTGATCCTGACAGCGCGAGGGACACGCCATGATTCTTCTGGACGGCAAGAAGGTGGCCCAGGACATGCGGACCGAGATCCGCGAGGAGGTGGACCTCCTCAAGACCCGGTTCGGACGGCCGCCCGGGCTGGCCGTGATCCTGGTGGGCCAGGACCCGGCCTCCCAGGTCTATGTCCGCAACAAGGAGCGGGCCTGCGCCGAGGCCGGCATCCTGTCCATGCCCTTCCACCTGCCCGAGACCACCTCGCAGAACGAGCTGGAGGGCTTGATCCAGCGGCTCAACCGTGACGTGACCGTGGACGGCATCCTGCTCCAGTTGCCCCTGCCCGCGGGTCTGGACAGCCAGCACTGCCTGGAGCTCATCGACCCGGGCAAGGACGTGGACGGCTTCCATCCCGTGAACGTGGGCAAGCTCACCCTGGGCCTGCCCGGATTCCGCTCCTGCACCCCGGCCGGGGTCATGGAGCTGCTGCGGCGCTACAACCTCTCGCCGGCCTGCAAGAAGGCCGTGGTGGTGGGCCGCAGCAACATCGTGGGCAAGCCCCTGGCCCTCATGCTCGGCCAGACCGGGATCTGCGCCAACGCCACGGTGACGCTCTGCCACTCGGGCACCGCGGACCTCTGCGCCGAGTGCCGCGAGGCCGACTTCCTGTTCGTGGCCGTGGGCCGCCCCAAGTTCATCACCGGCGACATGATCAAGCCCGGCGCCGTGGTGGTGGACGTGGGCATCAACCGCACGGACCAGGGCCTGGTGGGCGACTGCGACTTCGAGAGCGTGGCCAAGGTGGCCTCGGCCCTGACCCCGGTGCCCGGCGGCGTGGGCCCCATGACCATCGCCCAGCTGCTCAAGAACACCATCGACGGCTACAAGGCCCACGTGGGCGTGCAGGAGTAGGCATGAAAGAGCGGATTCTCGTCACCGGCGCCACGGGGAACGTGGGCCGGGAACTGGTGCGGATTCTGGCCGAGCGGGGCGCCGCGGTGATTGCCGGCGTGACCTCGGAGGACAAGGCCCGGGCCCTGGAGGCCCAGGGAGTGGCCGCCGAGGTCTTCAGTTTTTCCGACGACGAATCCTTGAAGAGGATCATGGAGGGCAAGAAGCGGCTCTTCCTGCTTCTGCCCTTCAAGGAGGGCATGAAGCGCTGGGGCCTGGCCGCCCTGGCCGCGGCCCGGGCCGCGGGCGTGGAGCATGTGGTCCGCTCCTCGGGATTGCTGGCCGACACCGAGGCCCACTTCCAGCTGGGCAAGGTCCACGGCGGCATCGACGACGCCCTGGAGAAGAGCGGACTGCCCTTCACCATCCTGCGGCCCAACGTCTTCATGCAGAATTATGTCCGGGCCCAGAGCGCCGAGATCCGCGAGCACAACCGCTTTTCCCTGCCCGAGGCCGAGGCCCGCGTGAGCCGCATCGACGCCCGCGACATCGCGGCCTGCGCCGCCGCGGTGCTGCTCGATCCCGCGGAGCACGCCGGCAGGACCTACCTGCTCACCGGCCCCGAGGCCCTCTCGGGCGAGGACGTGGCCGCGGTCCTTTCCGAGGAGTCCGGCCGGACCATCGCCTATCGCCCGCTTTCCGAGGAACAGGCCCGCGAGGCCTGGCTCGCCGCCGGGTTGCCGGAGTGGAACGTGAACATGCTCCTGGGTCTGGCCCGGCAGGTGCGCGAGGGCGTCATGGCCCTGGTCACCGGGGCGGTGAAGCACCTCTCCGGCCGGGAGCCCATCCCCTTCCGCCTGTTCGCCCGCGACTTCCGCCGCAGCTGGAGCAGCTAGCGCGGGAGGGGCAGGTCGAGCATCTCGTAGTTCTGCCAGTTCGGCCCGTCGAAGTGCCACCACTCCGTGGGCAGGGGCTCGAAGCCCTGGGCGGCCATGGCCGCCTCCAGGACGGCGCGGTTTTTGAGCGCCTCTGCCGAAGCCCCCTGGAAATCACGGTGGGCCTTTTCCGTGAAGTCGTCGAAGCCCGAGGGCATGGGCAGCTCCCTGCCGGTCTTGTCCACCAGGCCCACGTCCACGGCCGCGCCGCGGTTGTGCTTGGAGCCCACCATGATCGTGCCGTCCTTCTTTTCCGGACGGGCCACGTAGCGCTCGTCCGGCACGATGGCCCAGAAGCGCTCCTGCACGTGGAACGGGCGGTAGCAGTCGAAAAGCTTGAGCCCGAGACCCTGCTTGCGCAGCGCGGCCTGCGCCGCCAGCAGCCTTTTGGCCACGTCGGCGCGCAGGAAGCAGCGGGCCGAGGGATAGACCGCCTGGCCGCTGAAGTTGTTGGTCGTGGCGTAGCGCATGTCCAGCAGCAGGGTCGCGTCCAGGCTGGAGGGCTCCACGAACCCGGCGTCGCGCAGGGTCTTTTCCGCGTCGGACTGGGCCAGGGCCACGGCGCAGAGCGCGAGCAGCATGAGGCAGGCGAGGAGGATGCGGCGCATAGGGTGCTCCTGTTTCCTTCCTGTTGACCCAAGTCCATGCCGCGGTCAACAGCGGTTGCAGGAACGTACAAGACCTGTGCTTCGAGGTCTTGCTAGAAACAGGGGCAGCGACATACCCTCAACCCGGGAGAAGCCCCATGTCCTCTTTGTTGGAATCCTTCTGCGATGGCTCGGTGGCCTGCGTGGCGGGCGAGGCCGCTGCGGCGGACATGCCCTGGAACGCGCATCCCGCGTTTTCCGGCGTGGCCCTCAAGCATCTGGTGCCGGGCCGGGACACCGGCGGCCGCTTCAGCCTGCACCTCGTGCGCGTGGAGGGCGGCTGCGCCCTGTCCGAACACGCTCACGCGGAGAACTGGGAACTGCATGAAGTGATCGAGGGCGAAGGCGTCTGCCATTTCGCCGGACGCAGCGTGGACTACGCGCCGGGAGTCTGCGGCGTGCTGCCCGCCGGAGTGGCGCACGAGGTCCAGGCCGGACCGCGGGGCCTTTGCCTGCTGGCCGTGTTTACGCCGGCCCTGCTCTGAGGAGGCGACGTGTCCGGAGAGGAGCTGACGTTTCTGCGGGCCGACGCGCTGCCCGGTCTCACGCTGGTCTCCGGGATCGGCGTGACCAGGGACGTGGCCCGTCATCTGCACGCTTCCTTCTGCTTCGGCGTGGTGCTCGACGGACGCCGCGCGCTCCTGGTGGATGGACGCGAGCACGAGGCCGCGGCGGGCGACGTGCTCGTGGTGGAACCCGGCCGCGTCCACGCCGTGCGCACCATCGCGGCCTGCTCCTATCACATGTTCAGCCTGGAGGAAGAGGCTGCGCGGCGCGGCTTCGCGCGCATCGACGGAGGATGCGGCGATCTTCCATGCTTCCCTGTTCCCGTGCTCCGCGACAGGACCCTGGCGCACGTCCTCGAGGACCTTGCCGAGTCCTTTCACGGTGTCGAACTCCTCGAACCGCAGTCCCTGTTCTGGCAGGTCATGGCCCTGCTGGCGCAGCATGGTGACGTGCGGGAGTTCCCTGTTGGCGCACATTCTGAGCTGATCGTCCGGATCAGGGAGATGCTCGAGGAACGTCTTGCGGAGAACGTGACGCTGTCCGAGCTGGCGCGCGCCTGTCAGTTGGACGAGTGGTCTCTCTGTCGCGTCTGTGTGCGCGAGACAGGTCTTCCACCCCACGCGCTGCTCCTGCATCTGCGTTTGAAGAAAGCCAGGGAATTGTTTGCTGGCGGGCATTCCGCGGCTGATGTTGCGGCCGCCTGCGGCTTCTTTGATCAGAGTCATTTGCATCGTCACTTCATGCGACAGGTGGGTATGACACCTGGTCGATACGCTTCCGCGTTCCGCTGAAATGGTCCCGCAAGGTCCGCCGCGCGCGGGTCGGACTGTATCTTTCTTCACAACATTCATACATTTTAAATTACTCTGCGATATGCATGGATAAAGGATTCCCTGTCGCACACATCGACTTTTCGGGCGATCGATGCGCCTTGCTGTGTGTGGATTCTCTTGTATTTTTCCAAAAATAATGTATCGCGTTTCGAAACAGGAGGTGCACGATGCCTTCGATGAAACCGACGGAGAACGCCATGACCACGACGACGGAGTCCAAGGAAGCGGTGGCCCCGAAGAAGGCCGCCCCGAAGAAGGCCGCGCCGAAGAAGGCCGCTGCCAAGAAGGCCGCGCCCAAGAAGGCCGCTGCCAAGAAGGCTGCCCCGAAGAAGGCCG
>DFYP01000031.1 GCA_002382645.1 Desulfovibrio sp. UBA4079
CCCATTTCCCGCCGCCCTGGCCCGGCCAGCGCGTGCTCGTGCCCATGGGCCGGGGCCTGCGGGCCGCGGTGCTGGAGGGCCCGGCCCAGGCCGCGCCCCAGGGGGTGGAGCTCAAGGACCTGCTCTGGCCCCTGGACCGTGAACCGCTCCTGGACGCGGACTGGCTGGACCTGGCCCGCAGCCTGGCCGCGCGCCAGATGAGCCCCCTGGGCCGCATCCTGGAGGTGCTCCTGCCCCGGGGCCTGCGCACGAGCCAGCTGACCTTTTCCCTGGCCGATCGCCTGGGCGGCCGCTTTCCGGCCCATGTCCCGCCCCGGGCCCTGCTCGGCATGACGCCGGACGACCTGGCCGCCCTGCGGGATGTCTGGCTGGCCGGGAACATGCGGGTGCGCGTGCAGCCCTCCAAGGAGGCCCGCGAACGCCTGGTGACCCTGGCCTGCGACCCGCCCTGGCCGGTGCGGCCCAACGCCAAGAAGCGCATGGAGCTCCTGGACCTGCTCCTGGCCGAGGGGCCCCAGAGCCTGGAGGCCCTGGCCCGGCTTCTGGGGCCCGGCGCGCCTGGCCTGGCCCAGGCCATGGCCCAGGCCGGGCTGGTGCGGGTGGCCTTTGCCGAGGCCGAGGAGGAGCTGCCCGAGGAGAACGGGTCCTGCGCCGTGCTCCCCGAGGAGCCGGTCACGGACGAGCAGGACGCGGCCCTGGCCGTGCTGCGCGAGGCCCTGGACGCCGGAGAGGCCCGCAGTGTGCTGGTGCACGGAATCACCGGCAGCGGCAAGACCCGGGTCTATCTTGAACTGGCGGCCCGCTGCCTGGAGTCCGGCCGCTCGGTGATTCTCCTGGCCCCGGAAGTGGCCCTGGCCTGCGCCCTGTGGCGCGCGGCCTCGGAGCGTTTCCCGGAGGTGGAGCGGGTCTTTTCCCACGGCTACCAGTCCCCGTCCCGGCGCGAGGCCGGGTTCCTGCGCCTGGGCCGCAGCCAGGGGCCCGTGCTCCTGGTGGGCACGCGCTCGGCGCTGTTCCAGCCCGTGCCGCGCCTGGGCCTGGTGGTCCTGGACGAGGAGCACGACGAGTCCTTCAAGCAGGAGGAGCGCCTGGCCTACCAGGCCAAGGAGGTGGCCTATTTCCGGGTGCAGCAGGCCAAGGGGCTGCTGGTCCTGGGCTCGGCCACCCCGGACCTCAAGACCGCCTATGCGGCCGCCAGCGGCCAGATCGACTCGGTGCGCCTGCTCAAGCGGGCCACGGGCGGGGAGTTGCCCCGGGTGCGCGTGCTGAACATCTCGGACCTGCGCGACCCGGACACGGCCCTGGCCCCCAAGGCCGTGGACCGGCTCCAGGAGGTTCTGGCCGCCGGGGACCAGGCCATGATCCTGCTCAATCGCCGGGGCTACGCCCCGCTCATGTACTGCCTGGACTGCGGCCAGACCCTGCGCTGCCCGCACTGCCACGTGGGCTTTACCTGGCACAAGCGCCGGGAGCGCCTGGTCTGCCACTATTGCGGCCTGACCCTGGCCTGGCCCCTGCTGTGCACCTCCTGCGGGGGCGGCAACTTCCTGCCCCTGGGCGAGGGCACCGAGCGGCTCGAGGAGCAGCTCCGCAAAATCCTGCCCGACCCGGACCTGGTGCTCCGTCTGGACCGGGACAGCGCCCGCCGCCAGGAGCGTCTGGAGGACATCCTGGCGCGCTTCGCCCGGGGCGAGGCCCGGGTCCTGGTGGGCACCCAGATGCTCGCCAAGGGCCACCACTTCCCGGACGTGACCCTGGTTCTGGCCGCGGACGCGGACCTGGGCCTGAACCTTCCCGATTATCGCGCCGCGGAACGGGCCTTCCAGCTCATGGTCCAGGTCTCTGGCCGGGCCGGACGCGGCGGCCGGGCAGGGGAGGTGCTCATCCAGACGCGCAACCCGGATCTTCCGTTCTGGCGTTTTGTCTGCGAGAGCGACTACCAGGGTTTTTACGAGCGCGAGATCGCCCTGCGCGAGAAGTACCGCTACCCGCCTTTCGTCAAGCTGGCCCTGGTGCGCCTGAGCTTTCCCCAGGACTGGGAGGGCGGGGCCGATTGTCTGGCCGCCATGGGCAAGGTCCTGCGCGAGGCGGGCCGTGAGCTGAAGGTCACGGTGCTGGGCCCGGCCCCCGCGCCCCTGTCCCGGCTGCGCGGCCGCAAGCGCTACCACTGCCTGCTCAAGGCCCCGGACTGGCAGTCGCTGCGCAGCCTGTTTTTCAAGGCGGCCCGGGAGAATCCGGCCCCGCGCCAGGTCCGGCTGGAACTGGACCTGGACCCGGTGAACATGCTCTAGCCTCGACAGCCTGGAGGAAAGCGGCTATCTCTGGGCAAACACATCATGCAGGTGAATTCATGTCTCGAATCCTCGCAGTCCTGACGGTCCTGATCGGCCTGGCGGCCCTGGCCGCCCCGGCCCGGGCCGAAAGCAAGGTGGGCTTCCTCCACCCGCAGCGGATCCTCAACGAGTCCAAGATCGGCAAGGCGGCCCAGGAGGACCTGGCCCGCTTCGCCCAGGAAAAGGACCGGGGCATCCGCGCCCGGACCCAGGAGATCCAGGCCGAACAGAAGAAGCTGGAGGCCGCCGGGTCCACGGACCCCGACGCCCCGCGCAAGGCCGAAGCCCTGCGGCTCAAGTACCAGCAGCAGGACCGGCTCATTCAGGAGAGCAACGAGGAGATCCGCCTGGAGGAGCAGCGCCTGGCCCGCTACGTCATGCAGAAGGCCGACGCCATCATGAAGCAGATCGCGGCCCAGCAGGGCTTCACCCTGATCCTCACGGACCCCGAGGCCATCGGCTACATCGATCCCTCGGTGGACCTCACCGAGCAGGTCATCAAGGCCCTGGACCAGGCCTCGACGGCCCCGCCGCCCAAGAAAAAATGATCCGCGCTGTTCTCGGGGCCGCGCTTCTGGCCCTTCTTTTGGCCGTTCCGGCCCTGGCCCAGGATTGGGGCGAACTGGCCACTCCGGTGAGCCCGGTGAACCTGCGCCAGTCCCGGGACCTCAAGTCTGCCTCCCGGGACGTGCTCATGCCCGGCGAGATCGTGCGCGTGGATTTCCTGGAGGACGGCTGGTACGCGGTGTTCCGGCCCAACGCCAAGGCCCGCGACGAGTCCAAGGCCATCGGCTATGTGCGGGCCGGGTTCCTCAAGCCCGCGTCCGCTGGGAACGGCAAGGCCAAGGCGGCTCCGGCCAAGGTTCCGGCCCCGGCCGTGGCTCCCAAGGAACCCCGGCTGGAGCCCGTGGCCCCGCCCGCGGCCCTGACCAAGACCGCGGCCCCGGCCTGGGGGCGGCTCGTATCCCTGGACCGCCGGGTGGACCTCTCGCGCCGTCCCAATCCCTTCTCCGGCCAGGTCCGCAGCCTGGAGCGCGGGGCCTGGGTGCGCGTGGATTTCCTGGAACGGGGCTGGTACGCGGTGTTCGCTCCCGAGGAGCCGGAACGGGACCAGGCCAAGGCCTGGGGATTCGCCCCGGCCGAGGCCATCGACGGCCCCTCGGCCGCGCCCGCTGTCCCGCAGGCCCAGCCCCGGGAGGAACCCGAGGAGGAAAGGCCTGAGCCTCCGGCTCCGGCCCCGGTCCCGGCGGCCGCAGCCGCTCCGGCAGCCCCGGTTGCGGCCCCGCCTCCGGTCACAGCCCCGCCTTTGGCCAAGGCCGCCCAGCC
>DFYP01000066.1 GCA_002382645.1 Desulfovibrio sp. UBA4079
GATTGCCGCAGCCCAGGCCCAGGTTGGCCTGATCCGGAACCGCCCCGAGCTGCTCGGGCCTGTATCCGGCGCGGGCCCCGGCCTGGGAGGGTTCGTCGCCGGTCCCGGCGGGGCAGCAGGTGCCGCCCTGGCGGGCGATGCGGGCGTAGTTCTCCAGCACGCGGGTCTTGATGTTGTCGTCAGCCATGCTTTTTGCCTCCCTTGGGGGCCGGGCAGCAGGCCACGGCCTCGGGGGCGTCCGCGCAGTTCCTGGCCAGCAGGTCCAGGGATTGGCGCACCTCGGGGGCGGCGTTGAGCCATTCCCGCAGGAGCCGGAGCAGGGCCGGGGCCACGGGCGGTTCCGGGGACTCGTGGAGCCGGTAGTAGACCCAGGCGCCTTTCTTGTGGTTTTGGACGAGCCCGGCCTCCACCAGCAGGCGCAGGTGCCGGGAGACTGTGGGCTGGGCCAGGCCCAGGGCCTCCTGGATGCGGCAGACGCAGAGTTCGCCGCCCTCCAGGAGCTTGAGGGTCTTGACCCGGCCCGGATCGGACAGGGCCTTCATGATCTTCAGGAACGGATCCATAAAATCCTCATATTTGCATATGACTATATCCTGGCCGGACCAACGGGTCAAGCGGGATGGAGCGGGGAGGCTACTTTTTGCGGCAGTCGGCGCAGAGGCCGTAGAGGGTCATCTTGTGGTGGGAGAGGGTGAAGCCGTAGCGCTTGGCCACCTCTTCCTGGCGGCGCTCGATGGTCGGGTCCATGATCTCGATGGTCTTGCGGCAGGACTCGCAGATGAGGTGGTCGTGGTGCTCCTGGCCCCAGAGGGGCTCATAGCGGGCCACGCCGTCGCCGAAGTTGTGGGCCCGGGCCAGGCCGGAGTCGGCCAAAAGCTTGAGGGTGCGGTAGACCGTGGCCTGGCCGATGCTCTCGTCGCTGCGCTTGATCAGGTCGTAGAGCTCCTCGGAGGAGATGTGGTCCGCGGTGCGCAGGAAGGAGTCCAGGATGGTCCGGCGCTGCGGCGTCATCTTCAGGCCGTGATCGGCGAGGTAGCTGGTGAAGGCTTCTTCAGCGGACTTCATGGTTCATGACCCTGTAACGCATCACCAAAAACTCGGCAAGTGTGTGTTGGAGAGCAGGGCGTGGGCCCTTGCCCGGCTTGACAGGTGGCCTGTTCTGGGCAAAGTCAGGACACCCCATGCGGAGGGGTGGCCGAGCGGTTGAAGGCGGTGGTCTTGAAAACCACTGTCGGGGCGACCCGACCGGGGGTTCGAATCCCTCCCCCTCCGCCAATCCCAGTCAGATCAATGCGTTAGGTGGCAGGTTTCGTTAGGTGAGACAACCTAGTGAGACATTGCCATGCGCAGTCCTGCCTACATCACACTGTCCCGGCATAATGTTTATTACTTCCGGTATCCCTTGCCCAAGGCCATTCAATCCGCAGGCGTGGCGAGGGAAATCAAGGTATCCCTCCATACACGGGATTCCCGGAGAGCCTTGCAGACCTCCCGGCTCCTCGCGTATGTGGGCGATATTATGGCAAACAAAGCTATCCAAGGCGGAATGACCTACGCCGAAATTCGGGCCATCTTGCGTGAGCACTTCACGGCCTTCCTGCACAATCAGCGAAACCAGATCGAGAGCACCGGTCAACTGTCCGGCCAGGGTGTACACGCCCTTCGCAACAGCATGGACCTGGGGCTGAGAGGTATGGGCACCTCGGATGATGCGAACGCGATTGCGAACAAGTTCATCGCTCAGCACCAATTGCCGATCAAAGAGGGGACGGCCCAATACGACACGTTCAAGGCCGAATTCGACAAGGCGTTTAGGGCTTACTGTGCGAAGGCTGTTGAACTGAACGCGGAGTTCGACACGTACTCTTTCGAGACGATTGAGGTGCAGCCCGTGGAAACAGGCACCTCGGCACAAACCGGTATTTCCGTTGGTGCGTTGATTGATCGGTACGTGCAAGAACGAAACACGGGCAAGAATTGGACCGCCAAGACAGAGCGAGAGTACAGGGCAATGTTTGCATTCCTGGCCGAAATTCTTGTTCAGGAACGGGATTGCCGTACGCTGACCGTAGCGGATGGGCGGAAAGTCAAAGAGGCGTTGACTCAGCGTAAGAGGACAAACACGCGCAGGGGGTTCACGCCGAGGCGAGCCAAAAAACCGGATGCTGTTTCAACGAGCGCCGACACGCTGCACGTCAAAACGGTCAATAAGCATATCATGGCGTATAGCGGCCTGTTTCGGTGGGCAAAGATGAACGGCTACTTGCCGACCAATATCTTCGAAGGGCTTGCGATCAAGTACAAGAAAAAGGAAGCCCGTACCGCCTTTTCTAAGGATCAGATCAGCCGAATGGTTCAAGAGCTTCACGATAATACCGGCGGGCTCGTACGGAAGGACTCTCAGAAATGGGGGACACTGCTCGGAATATTTACGGGCGCACGGCTCAATGAAATTGCCCAACTCACGCCGGGAGACGTTCGGCAGATCGACGGCATCTGGTGCCTGGATATCAATGAACACGATGCCGGTAAGCACCTCAAGACAGAGGCAGCAAAGCGCATTGTCCCCGTACACCCAAGGCTCATTGAGTTTGGTTTTCTGGAGTTCGTCCAGGCTGTACGGGAGGCCGGACACGACAAATTGCTTCACGAACTGACGTATGACAAGAATAATGGGTATGGTCGGAATCTTGGCAGGTGGTTCAATGAGACGCTTCTGGTTCGCCTTGGTATGAAGGACAAGAAATTAGTTTTTCATAGTCTCAGGCATACGATGGTTACAGAGCTTCTACAGTCTGGTGTGTCGGACGGTATCACAAAGGCCATTGTTGGACACGCTCAAACTGGTGTGACAATGGAAGTATACTTCACGGATGGGTATAAGCCGGAACAGCTAGTTCAAGCTATTAGCCTCGTACATAGATAGGATCACGACTATTACCGTATGGAGTTCATGTACGAGATTGGATAGGTGATAGGTGTATACTGATAAGCCTGTACGTGTTGGCTTGAATGCAGATTGTATTCTGGTAAGCTAATGTATGTTAGTTGAACATGGCTTGTTTGATAGTTAGATGGTAGTTTTTGTTGTGAGTACATATTTATACTATATGTCATACTGTAATGTCGTACCAGTTCTCAGTACATTAACCATGTTCAGTTTATAGTATACGGCTCTTCTGTTCTTAGCCTTTTACTGGTCTTTATATTGGTATTTCCTGTTTTTGTCTTAGTATTTATCTTGGTCTTTATCTTGATTCTTCTCTTTGCCTTTCTCTTGGTCTTCCCTGGCTTGGCTCGTCCTGTCCTGGTCCTGGTTGGTCTGGGCTAGCCCTGGTTCTGTTCCTCGTTCGTGTTCCTATGGTCCTGGTCCCCGTGTGCTGTTGTACTGTCCTGCCTGTACTGGCTGGGTTGGGCCGGGCCTGCCTGTCTCGGCAGGGCCGGGTTTTTGTAACCGATACAAGGCTCTTTGGTTCCTAAGTTACGTGACAACCCAGGGAACCGTTGCGCCTCTAAGTTCCCTGGTCGTGTCCGGCCAGTCCTGCCCCGCCTCGGCAAGGCAACAGATACCAGCCCCGCCACGTCCACCCATGCCCACACCCAGCGCCCCGCCAGGAGCCCGGAACAGGCCCGTTACTGCATCGGACAGACCCGGCCTTGTCCGTGTCGCCCCGTGACAGGAAATGGCAGCACAGGCCCCGCCCCGGTCGGCACGGCTCCGGCGGAAGATGCCCGCCCATGCTCTCCGCCAGAGTAGGCAAGAGCCCGGCTAGGATAGATAACAGATACCCGGCAGGCTGCGCCCAACCCCAGGCAGCCCGGACCAGTGTCACCCGGGCACGGGCCTGCCGGAACAGGCCAAGATGCAGCCAAGGCCCAATTCTGGTTGAAATAGCAGCGCTATATTGGCCTTACCGTACCCAACTCCCCCCCTGGGGGACCACTCACGGCGGGAAGGTCGATTCGCCCGGACGGAATTTTACATCATTTTTTGAGACGGCGGCTGTACGACAAGGAAGTACGCGCTTGGCGGATGGGAGCATCACGCTTGCCCGGATCGTGCCGCCCGTACGAGGGGAGCAACCCAGGCTCGCGCTAGCCAGGCAAGTTGGACTCGTATATGAGGATGGTCAGCAAAAAATCATCCCGCCTCGGAGTAAGGAGCAGAAATGACCGCACTCCAACAGCTATTGAATACGTATAGGGAAACGGCCAAGACTGAACGGGAGAAGGGAACCTACTTTGAGGAGTTGGTTCTTTGCTACCTGCGCAATGAGGCGAGTTACCGCGATCTGTACAGCCAAGTATGGACATACGCGGATTGGGCTAAAGAACAGGGCATCGACAAACGGGACACGGGCATTGATCTGGTCGCCAAGACCAGTGGCACAGGCGAATATCACGCCATTCAGTGCAAGCTGTACGCGGAAGACCATACGTTACAGAAGAAGGATATCGACAGCTTTTTCACAGCATCCGGCAAGAAGCCCTTTACCCACCGGATCATCGTCAGCAGTACGAATCATTGGAGCGAGCCCGCCGAAGACGCGCTACGCGATCAGCAACCGCCGGTCAGCAAGATCGACCTGTTCGATTTGGAGAACAGTCAAATCGACTGGGCAAGATACCAGCCACAAGCCGCCCCGGCGCTCAAGCCCAAGAAACAGCTTCTCGATCATCAGAAAAGAGCCTTGGATGCCGTACAGCAAGGGCTACAGACGGCGGATCGCGGAAAGCTCATCATGGCCTGCGGTACGGGCAAGACCTTCGCGAGCCTTAAGATCGCGGAGAAGCTGGCGGGCAAGGGGAAGCGGGTGCTGTTCCTGGTCCCCAGCCTCGCCCTGCTCTCCCAGACCCTGACCGAATGGACACAGGAGAGCGGTACGCCGCTGCACAGCTTCGCGGTATGCTCGGATAGCGACGTGGGCAAGAAACGCAAGAAGGATGACGATATCGTACAGACCTTCATGCATGAGCTGCGCTATCCGGCCACCACCGACCCCGCGCGGTTGGCGGATGAAATGAATAAGCGGCACGACGCCCAGCACATGAGCGTCGTATTTTCCACGTACCACTCGATTGACGTGCTGAATCGTGCGCAGGCGGAGTATGGGCTTGCTGATTTTGACCTGATCATCTGTGACGAGGCCCATCGTACAACCGGCGCGACGTTTGGGGATGATGACGAAAGCAACTTCGTCAAAGTCCACAACGCGGATTTTCTCCAGGGTACGAAACGCCTGTACATGACCGCCACGCCGCGAATTTACGGCGACAGCGCCAAGGCCATGGCGGAACGGGACAACGTGGCCCTGTGTTCGATGGATGACCCGGCCCTGTATGGCCGGGAACTGTTCGTGCTGACCTTCTCGGAATCCGTCAAACGCGGCCTGCTCGTGGATTACAAGGTTCTGGTGCTGGCCGTGGAAGAAAAGCACGTCAGCCGCCGTTTGCAGAACCTCTTGAAGGACGAGAACAATCAGCTTGTGGTGGATGACGCCGCGAAGATCGTCGGGTGCTGGAAGGCTCTCTCGAAACAGGGCGTCACCGATGATCTGGTGGGCGACAGCGATCCCATGCGCCGGGCCGTGGCCTTCTGCCAAGTCATTGAGCCGTCCAAGGCCAGAACTCACAAGGTCAGCTCAAAGAGCATCGCGGCCATGTTTCAGGCCGTTGTGGAAGCATACCAGGAGTCCGAAGGAAACGAGAACGAGCCCGCCGTACAACTCACCTGTGAAGCTGAGCACGTAGACGGCAGCATGAACGCCAGTGAGAAAGAAGCCAAGCTCGCATGGCTGAAAGCGGAAACCCCACCACACACCTGCCGTATCCTCAGCAACGTACGCTGCCTGTCTGAGGGCGTTGACGTGCCCGCGCTGGACTCGGTGCTGTTCCTGACCCCGCGGAACTCACAGGTGGATGTGGTTCAGTCCGTGGGCCGCGTCATGCGCACGGCTCCGGGCAAGAAACGCGGTTATGTCATCCTGCCGGTTGTCATTCCTGTTGGCATGGAGCCGCATGAGGCCCTGAACGACAACAGGGTGTACGCCGTGGTGTGGCAAGTGCTCCAGGCGCTTCGTTCACACGATGACCGCTTTGACGCCATGATCAACAAGCTTGATCTGATCGGCAAAGATGTCAGCAAGATGGAAGTCATCGCCGTCACGGACAAGATCCAACGGAAACAGGAGAAACAGCAAAAGCCGGATGTCCCAGGCGCACGGGGGCAGGTCATCGGCACGCCGTCCAAACGGCAGAAGCAACCCGACCAGTACAAGCTTGAATTCGAGGTGAGCGAGATTGAGCGGGCCATTTACGCCAAGCTTGTGCAGAAGTGCGGCAACCGGCACCACTGGGAAGAATGGGCCGGCGACATCGCCAAGATCGCCAAGACGCACATCGACCGCATCAAAGGCATTCTGGAAAACGAGGCGAACACGAAGGAACGGGAAGCTTTCAACGCCTTCGCCGCTGAACTTCGCGATGACCTGAACGACAGCATCACGGATGCCGAGGTCATCGAAATGCTGGCTCAGCACCTCATCACGAAACCGGTGTTTGAAGCCCTGTTCGAAGACTACAGCTTTGCCCAGAACAACCCGATCTCACTCGCCATGCAGGGTGTTCTGGACGTGCTCCAGGAACACCGGCTGGAGAGAGAAGCCGGTACGCTGGAAAGCTTCTATGAAAGCGTAACGCTCAGGGCAGAAGGCATAGAGAACGCGGCGGGGAAACAGCGGATCGTTGTCGAGTTGTACGATAAGTTCTTCCGCAACGCCTTCACGAAAATGACTGAGCGGTTGGGCATCGTGTACACGCCGGTTGAGGTGGTGGACTTCATCATCCACAGCGTCAACGAAGTGCTGCAAAGCGAGTTCGGACAAACCCTGGGCAGCAAGGGCGTACACATTATCGATCCTTTCACCGGAACTGGTACCTTCATCACACGCTTGCTGCAAAGCGGGCTGATTACGCCCAAGGAATTGCCCCACAAGTACAAGCATGAAATCCACGCGAACGAAATCGTGCTCTTGGCCTACTATATCGCGGCGATCAACATCGAAGCCGCCTATCACGACCTTGTGGGCGGAGAGTACCAACCGTTCGAGGGCATCTGTCTGACCGACACGTTTCAGCTCTCGGAAAAGGGTGATTTGATCAGCTCCTGCCTAGAGGACAACAGCAACCGGCGTTCCCGGCAGAAGAAACTGGATATACGAGTCATTATGGCGAATCCGCCATATTCTGTGGGGCAAAAGAGCGAAAACGACAACAATGATAACGTGGAATATCCCCACTTAGATGGCCGCATCCGCGACACCTATGCAGCGCGTTCGAAAGCGGTCCTGGCAAAGGGCCTGTACGACAGCTATGTTCGGGCAATCCGGTGGGCGTCCGACCGGATTGGGGACAGTGGCGTGATTGGATTTGTTACCAATGCTGGATTTCTGGAAGCTAACACCGCAGACGGTATGCGCAAGTGCCTTGCCGAAGAATTCTCAAACATTTTCGTGTTTCATCTGCGCGGCAATCAACGCACCTCGGGCGAACTCTCGCGCAGAGAAGGCGGTAAAATTTTTGGGAGTGGGAGCCGCGCCCCTATCGCTATTTCGTTGCTGGTCAAAAATCCCAACGCTACGCAGCATGGTCAGATTCATTTCTATGACATCGGGGACTACCTGCCCCGAGAAGACAAGCTCTCCAGGATCGCAGCTCTTGGGAGCATTGCAGGGATCACCGACGTTGGGGGGTGGCGAATCATAACGCCTGATGCGCATGGCGATTGGCTCAGGCAACGGGATGATAGCTTCGAAGAACATATTTTGATGGGGGCCAAGAAGGGAACCACGCCTAAACTGTTTGAAAATTTTTCACTGGGCGTGGTTACAGCGCGAGACGCATGGTGCTACAATGCTTCCCAGGATAAGCTTGCCACTGGCATAAGTCGCATGATTGCGTTCTACAACAGTGAGTTGGCTCGATTTAACCATGCCTATCCCGGTGAGGAGAAAAAGGAGCGCGACTCAAAGATCGAAGATTTTATTAATACCGATCCAACGCAAATAAGTTGGACTCGGGCGTTAAAACAAGAACTTGCAAAAGATAGGTTCTTCGAATTTGACATAACCTGCCTTACACCGAGCGTATATCGACCTTTCTCCAAGCAATGGTTGTACTACAACCGCCGTTTTAACGAAGTTGTATACCAAATGCCGCGCATATTCCCAGACGCCAAGACAGAGAATAGAGCTATCATGATCAAACAGCGCTGGGCCGGGAATGGGCAGTTGGCGCTGATGGTTGACCGTGTTGTAGAGTTGCAAACGGATGGTGGGGCGCAATGCTTCCCGCTCTATCTGTACGACGAACCGACTCCGAACACCGCTGAGCTAAAGCAAGCTCCGCTGCTGGGAGGCTCATCCACGCCAGCCAAGGCCGAACGCACCCGCCGCGACGCGATTACCGATGAGGGGCTTGCGCACTTCAAGACGGCTTATCCGGGCGAGGCGATCAGCAAGGAACACATTTTCTATTACGTATATGGCCTGCTGCACTCGGAAGATTATCGAGGGCGGTACGCGGACAACCTAGCGAAAGAGCTTCCGCGTATCCCGTGTGTGAAGACCGTCGCTGACTTCTGGGCATTCAGCAAGGCCGGGCGCGCACTGGCCGAATGGCACCTGAACTATGAGACGGTCACGCCGTACCCGCTGGAAATACAAGGCGGCGGAGCTGGGCTGACTGACGCGGATTACCGCGTAGAGAAGATGAAGTACGGGAAGAAGGGTAAAGAAAAAGACCTCACCACGCTGATCTATAACCACAAGATCACGCTGACGGGTATACCCCTGGAAGCCTATGAGTACGTGGTCAACGGTAAGCCCGCGCTCGATTGGGTGGTGGAACGCCAGTGTGTGAAAACGGACAAGGCGAGCGGCATCGTCAATGACGCGAACGACTGGGCGATTGAGACAATGAAGAATCCCAAGTATCCGCTGGAACTCTTTGCCCGCGTCGTGACTGTGAGCCTGGAAACGATGAAGATCGTCAAGGCGTTGCCCAAGCTGGATATCTAACCTGTACACCGAATCAGTACGGTCTTAGCCGTACATGGTCTTCGCTATTGGGTGACAGGCCGGGGGAGCTAGGGGCCTGGTGGGGAGCCCGTGCTCTGCCTCCCCTGACCCGCCAGCATGGCCCAGGATCGATTTTCGAGAGCATCAGGCCACCCTGGGCCACAAGCCTTCCCTCGCGACGATTCAGGGCGATTCTCGATGCCTTGCCACCCCATAGGGCAACGGGGGGCACCTCCGTCTGGACTTTGGGAACGCCTGGAGGTAGCTTAGGTGAGACATTGAGGTGAGACATTTCCTTAACCACTCGCCAGCGAAAGCAAGTCATTTCAGCGTATTGATCGAATGGCGGAGAATCCCTCCCCCTCCGCCAATCCTATTTCTTCATATTTACCCCGGACAGCGCAGCCGTCCCAGCGGCAGGGCGAACTGGAGCAAACAGGGTTCGCTGCGCAGGGTCCATTCCGACAGGTCGAGCACGGTCCAGGGAGCGTCGGCCCTGGTCCGCAGACGTACCTCGTTTTCTCCGAACTCCAGGCGCAGGGGCACGGGCTCGCTCTCGCTGTCCCCGCACAGGCTCTCGCGCAGCTCCGGGGCGAACAGCCGGCGCTCGCCCTTGGGCCCGCTGGCCGCCACCTGGGTCAGGTTCGTGCTCACCCGCTCCACGCGGCCGTCCGGGGCGAAGCCCAGGGAGTTCAGGTCCCCGCTGATGCCCACGGCGTCCAGGTCATAGGCCTGGATGTCCCCCACCGGGGTCGGCACCCGCTGGGGGCCTGCCGGTTCCAGGGAACGCAGGCTCCCGTCCGGCCGGAAGCTCACGCCCACGCGCGCCAGGAGCGGGCCCACGGGCGTGGGCGCCTCCAGGGTCTCGCCGGGCCAGAGGGTCAGGCTCAACAACGCGCCCGTGGGATCGAAGCGCACCCCGATGAGCCGGGCGCTGATCCGGCCCATGGGCGTGTCCAGGGTCGCGGGCCGGGCCAGGCCGCCCTCGTCCTCCTGGGACCAGAGGCCCGAGAGTTTGCCGTTGAGCGGAAAGACCCGGCACAGGGAGCCGTCCGGGTGGAAGGTGACCAGCTCCGCGCTCATGGGCCCGGCCGGAGTCTCGATGGCCGTGGGCTGTTCCAGGGGCAGGGCGCGTAACAGGCCTGTGGGATGGAAGGACACGGGCTGCACCGTGCGGCGGCGCAGGTCGTCGGTGGAGTGCTGGGCCAGGAGCGGGCCGCAGGCCGTGGCAAAGACCGTGGGGCCCGCCGGGGTGCAGGAGCGCAGGCCGCCGTCCGGAAAGCGCTCCACCGGGCCCGAGACCTTCAGGGGGCCGTAAGGCGTGTCCACTGTGTTCATGCTGTCTCCTCCATGCGGTAAAAGCAAGAACAGGTCCAGGGGCATGTTTCCTGGAAATTCCGTGTGTTGCCGGAACCGGGGCAGGGGAGCGGCCCGGGGAGGCTGCAAAAACGGCGTTTCCAACTACAGGACTGTGGCCTGGGCCGCGCTTGCCCCAGGCCCGGGCCAGGGCTAAAAAGGACGGACCGGCGCGTTCGCCGGAAACAGGAGGACCCTGCCCATGGATCGCTATATCTGCCTCAGGTGCGGCTACATCTACGACCCGGCCAAAGGCGACCTCTCGGCCGGGTTGGCCCCGGGCACGACGCTGGACCAGGCCGGGCCGGACTGGCGCTGCCCGCGCTGCGGCGCGCCTGAACGCCACTTCGCCCGCAAGGAGGAGGATGAATAGCCGAGTTGCCGTTTGTTCGCGGGCGTTTTTCCGTGCAGATTTTTCTTGACAAGAGGCCCCTTATCGCTATTAGTAATTATTACTAATTATGAACAAGGAGGCATCCATGTCCAAGACCGAGCAGTTCCTCAAGGAAGCCTTTGCCGGAGAGTCCCAGGCCAACCGCAAATATCTCGCCTTTGCCCAGCAGGCCGAGAAAGAGGGCTTTCCCCAGGCGGCCAAGCTGTTCCGCGCCGCGGCCGAGGCCGAAACCATCCATGCCCATTCCCATCTGCGCGCCCTGGGCGCCATCCACGACACCGCGGCCAACCTCAAGGAGGCCGAGGGCGGCGAGGTCTACGAGTTCAAGACCATGTACCCGCCCATGATCGAGGCCGCCGCGGCCGAGGGCAACAAGGCCGCGGAGCGGAGCTTCCGCTACGCCCTAGCCGCCGAGGAGGTTCACGCCGAGCTCTACGCCAAGGCCCTCAAGAATCTCAAGAACGCCTCCGAGGTCAGCTACGCCATTTGCACGGTCTGCGGCTACATCGCGGAGAACGGGATTCCCGAGAAATGTCCCCTGTGCGGGGCCGGTTCCAAGGCCTTCAGGAAGGTCGACTAGGGGAAACGGGGGGCGCTCCGCTGCGGAGTCGGCGGCGGGGCCCGGTCTCAGGCCTGCAGGTCCAGGCGCAGGCCCTTGCCCTCGGCCCGGTTGCGGGTGGTCCGGCTGCTGCCGGAGTCCTGATGCTGCTGCGCCTCCTTGCGATCGGACCGCTCCGAATCCTCCACGGGCCGGGGCGGGGCCTGGTCCGGCAGGGCCGCGGTCTGCTGGGCCGAGGTCGCCTGCTGGGGCAGGGCGGCGATGTCCTGGGTCGGCGGGCGCACCGGCTCCGGCGGCGGCTGGAACNNGCTGGAACTGGGGGCCGGAGCCCCCGGCGGCTGTGGCGATGGCGAATGGGTTCATGGCGTTCCCGGGGCGGTTTCCGCCCTTATCCGCCATATCGGCACAAGGCTGCAGATTCTTTAGGGGGGCGTGTGCAATTCGAGCCCTGGGCCGTGATCGCGGCCGTTCTGGCCGGCGGGGCCGTGTTCGCCGGGCTGGTCCGGAAGCTGGGGCGGCGCTGTCCGCCCTGACTCTTCCTCTACGGCTCCGCGGGCGCGGGGCTGCTCATGTATTTTCTTTTCCGGAAGCTCCTGGGGCCGTGAGCCTCAGGGCTTGGCCTTGGCCTGGTCCCAGAACCGGTTCAGCACGGCCAGCTCCTGGCCCGCCAGGTCCAGGCCCTGGGCCCGGGCCAGCTCCTCCATGCGCGCGAACCGGGCCAGGAACTTGCGGTTGGCCGCGTCCAGGGCCGCGTTGGCCTTGAAGCCCTTGCGCCGGCCGAACTCCACCAGGCAGAACAGGTAGTCCCCGAACTCCTCCTCCTGGGCCGCGCGGTCGCCCGAGGCCAGGGCCTGCTCCAGCTCACGCCACTCGGACCGGAGCTGGGCGGCCATGTCCTCGTCGCTCTCCCAGGTGAAGCCGAAGCGCGCGGCCTTGGCCTGGATGCGGTAGGCCCGCAGCAGCGGCGGCAGCCCCTTGGGCAGGGAGTCGAACAGCCCGGCCGGGGCGCCGTCGCCGTTCTCCTTCTTCTCCTCGCGCTTGATGCGCTCCCAGTTCCTGAGCAGCTCCTTCTGGCTCTCGAAGGAGGCGTCGGCGAACACGTGCGGGTGGCGGCGGACCATCTTGGCCGCGTTGTTCTCCAGGGCCTCGGACAGGTCGAAGGCCCCGCGCTTCTCATAGAGCACCGCGATGAAGGCCAGGAGGAAGAGCACGTCGCCCAGCTCCTCGCGGGCCTCTAGGGCGTCGCCGTCGCGGATGGCCTCCACCAGCTCGAAGGCCTCCTCCACCACATAGTCGCAGAGGCTCTCCGGGGTCTGCTCCCGGTCCCAGGGACAGCCGTCCGGGGCGAGCAGCCGTTCAATGACGCCCAAAAGGCGGGCCAGGGACTGTTCCGCGTTCACGTTCGCTCCTTGTGCGGGGGTCTGCAGGCGGGGTCAGGGCGCGGTCTTGCCGTCCTGCACGGGCATGCCGTTCTTTTCCAGGATGTCGCGCAGGGACGGAGGCTGCTTGGGCAGGGCTATGCCGCGCTCCTCCAGGGTCTGGCGCCAAGTGTTCGGGGCCATCTCGGCCAGGGTCCGCAGGGCGGGATCGGCGTGCGGGGCCAGCTTGGATTTGCGGACCATCTCTATGCCCGGCAGGAAGGTGTTCAGGAAGAGCAGGAGCACCAGGCTGGCCAGGGCGCCCTCGGCCAGGCCCAGGGCCGCGCCGGCCGTGTGGTCCAGCCAGCCGAGCACGGCCACCTTGAGCAGGTTGCGCAGGAACAGGGCCAGGAGCCAGCAGCCCACCAGCACTGCCAGGAAGGTGAGCAGGTAGCTCAGGGCCGCGATGCTTGCGTTGCTCTGCATGTACACGGCCAGATGCGGGGCCAGGATGCCGTGGTAGCGGGAGGCCGCCAGGGTGGCGATGCTCAAGGACGCCAGGGAGATCCCCTCGCGCACGAAGCCCTTGGCCAGCCCCCGGATGGCGGCCAGGAGAAGGATGGCGATGATGATCACGTCCAGGAAGTTCATGCTGCTCCAGGGGCTTTGCGGCGCGCCCGTTCCCGCACTATCAGAGCCCCGCGGAAAAGGGAAGGGCGGCGGGCGGGAAGCCCCGGCAAACGCCGTCAAGGGTTGTCTCCGGGCCGGTTCTCGGCTATAGGGGCCCCAGCGCCTTTCTGCGCATTTCCGAGGAGGACAGCGTGCTGGTCACCGCCACCGAGTTCCCCGGCCTCCTGGTCCTGGAGCCGCGGGTCTTTCAGGACGAACGCGGCTTTTTCCTGGAGACCTGGAGCCGGCGTGCCTTCGGGGCGGCTGGCCTGGACCAGGACTTCCTCCAGGACAACCACGCCCACTCGGTGCCGGCCGGGGTGCTCCGCGGGTTCCATTTCCAGCGTCCGCCCCAGGCCCAGGCCAAGCTCGTCTGGGTTTCCCGCGGCGCGGTCCTGGACGCGGCCTTGGACCTGCGGCGCGGTTCGCCCACCTTCGGCCGGGTCTATGCCCGGGAGCTCTCCGCCGAGAACCATCTGCGCCTGTTCCTGCCCAAGGGCTTCGCCCACGCCTACCTGACGCTTCAGCCGGACACGGATTTCCAGTACAAGGTGGACGCGCCCTACGCCCCGGAACTGGAGGACGGCGTCCTCTGGAACGACCCGGACCTGGGCTTTGCCTGGCCCGAGGCCGCGCCGCTGCTGTCGCCCAAGGACGGGCGGCTCTCCCGGCTGCGGGACTGCAACACTCCTTTTGTCTTCGAACAAGGGTGATCCGCACATGACAGCAGCGTCCGCCAAGCCTTCCAAGCCGACCGCCCTTGACGGCGGCCACGCCATCGTCCTGGCCGGCGGCGCGGGCACGCGGCTCTGGCCCCTGTCCCGGACCCTGTTCCCCAAGCAGCTGCTCTCGTTGAACGGCCCGCACTCCCTGCTCCAGCAGACCCTGCTGCGCATCCTCCCGGCCTTCGGCCCGGAGCGCGTCTGGGTGGTGACCAACGAGGAGCACGTCTTCGAGGTCCGCAGCCAGGTCCGCGCCCTGGACCCCCAGCTGGAGGCCCAGGTCCTGGCCGAGCCCCTGGTGCGCAACACCCTGCCCGCGGTGCTCCTGGGCCTGGACCGCATCCTGGCCGCCACCGGCGGGGACGGCCGGATCCCGGTGGCCGTGTTCCCCTCGGACCACCTGGTGCAGAACCAGCAGGCCTGGCTGGGCAACCTGACCCAGGCCCTGGAGCTGGCCCGCCAGGGCCGCTTCGTGACCTTCGGCGTCAAGCCGCGCCGGGTGGACACGGGCTACGGCTTCATGGCCCGGGGCGAGGCCCTGGCCCCGGGGGCCTACCAGGTCCGCGAATTCGTGGAAAAGCCGCCCCTGCGCCAGGCCGAGGCCTATCTGCGCAGCGGGATCCACTACTGGAGCAGCGGCATGTTCTTTTTCCAGGCCAGGAACTTCCTCAAGGATGTGGCCCGGTTCCAGCCCGAGCTCTGGGACTGGTGGCTGCGCCGGGAAGAGGTCCCCCTGACCCAGGGCTACCGGGACATCCCGTCCATCTCCCTGGACTACGGCGTGCTGGAGAAGCTCCAGGACATCACCATGATCGAGGCCTCCTTCCAGTGGGACGACCTGGGCAACTGGGAGGCGGTGTACCGGCTCGGCGAGAAGGACGCCTACGGCAACGTGCTCCAGGGCGACGTCCTGGCCCTGGACTGCCGGGGCTGCCTGCTGGTTTCCACCCACGGCAAGCTGGCCGCCATGGGGCTGACCGACACCATTGTGGTCCAGACCCGCGACGCCACCCTGTCCATCCCGTTCCGGGAGGTCCAGCGGGTCAAGGACGTGGTTTCCCATCTGCGCGCCGAGGGCAATCCGCTTACCGAGGTCCACCCCACGGTGCACCGGCCCTGGGGCACGTATTGCGTGCTGGAGGAGGGTCCCCGGTTCAAGATCAAGCGCATCGTGGTCCTGCCCGGTGCGCGGCTGTCCCAACAGATGCATCACCACAGGAGCGAACACTGGGTCGTGATGGAGGGCACGGCCCTGGTGGAGATCGGCGGTGAGGAGCGGGTGCTGGTGGAGAATCAATCCGTGGATATCCCCAAGACCACGAGCCACCGGTTGTTCAATCCCGGCAAGGTGCCCCTGGAGATCATCGAGGTCCAGAGCGGCCCCTACCTGGGGGAGGACGACATTGTGCGTTTCCAGGATACCTACGGCCGGGGCGGGTAGTCGCTCCGGAGGGGGTAGTTGCCTGGAAATGTTCGGCTTTCGCATATTTCCCGGCAACAGAGGGCTCGTGAATTTTTTCCTATTCCCTTGACACGGAAAGAATCTTCAAATTAAAGAACGGCATTCATTCTGGAGAACGTGTTTTTTCAACTAAGGAGCTATGGGGCGAGGTTATGGAGGAGAAGAAAGGAACAAAATGTTGTGGGGGATTCCTGGCGTTTGTCCTGGGATTCCTGCTCTCCGTGGTCGCCGGCTGGGTGCTGTTCCCGGGCATGCTGTACAGCGAGCTGGATCAGCCCATCCCGTTCAGCCATAAGATCCACGTCGAGGACCAGGGCCTAACCTGCGACAGCTGTCACTTCTTCCGGGAGGACGGCTCCTATCAGGGCCTTCCCACCAACGAGCAGTGCTCCGGCTGCCACTCCGAGGTCGTCGGCCAGACGCAGGCCGAGGCCAAGTACGTGCAGGAGTACGTGCAGAAGAACAAGGAAGTGCCCTGGCTGAACTATCAGTACCAGCCGGACAACGTCCTGTTCTCGCATAAGGCCCATGAGCCGTTCGAGTGCACCGAGTGCCATCCCGACGTGGCCAAGGCGGACAAGGCTCCGAAGTACTACGAGAACAAGCTCTCCGGGTACAGCAAGCAGACCATGAAGATGTGGCAGTGCGAGCGCTGCCACGCCGAAAACGGCGTGAGCAACGCCTGCCACGTTTGCCACAAGTAACGAGAGAGGGGTGCTGATATGGGTTTGGATCGTAGAGCATTCATAAAATTCATCGTGGGCGGCGCTGCGGGTACCCTGTTCACGCCGATCCCCTGGAAACTGGCCGACGACTCCTCGATCTGGAGCCAGAACTGGTCCTGGATCCCGCGGCTGAAGTCCGGAGCGGTCACCGCCGACGCCACGTACAGCAAGCTGTGCTCCGCCGGTTGCGCCGTGAAGGTCAAGAAGGTGGGCGGCCTGGCCTTCGGCGTGAAGGGCAATGCCGACAACGCCCTGAGCCAGGGCGGCGTCTGCCCGCTGTGCGCCAACGGCGCCCAGATGCTGCGCAGCCCCGCGCGGGTGGCCGGTCCCCTGAAGAAGGACGGTTCCGCGTTCAAGGCCATCTCCTGGGACGAGGCCGAGGCTCTGCTGGCCGACAAGCTCAAGGGCCTCAAGGGCCAGAGCGGCAAGGTCGCGGCCATCAGCGGCGACGGCTCGGGCACGGCCAATGAGGTCCTTTCCGGCTTCCTGGCCGGTCTGGGCTCCAGCGCCTACTACTACATGCCCAGCGATCAGACGACCATGGCCAAGGCCTGGAACGGGATCATGGGCGGCTCCGGCCAGATCGGCTACGATCTGGAGGGCGCGGATCTGGTGTTGTGCATCGGCGCGGACATCATGGACGCCTTCGGGCCCACCGTCCGCAACCAGAAGGCCATCGCGGCCAAGCGGCCCATTGAGGGCGACAAGACCGTGACCCTGCTCTACGCCGGGCCGGTCCGCACCCGCACCGCGGCCGTGGCCGACACCTGGGTGCCCGTTTCGCCGGACGGCGGAGCGGCCTTCGCCCTGGGCCTGGCCAACCTGCTGATCAAGTCCGGCAAGGGCGCCTCCCTGGGCGGCTTCGGCGAGTTCGCCGAGCTGGCCGCCAAGTTCGGCCCCGACGCCGTGGAAAAGGCCGCGGGAGTCAAGACCGAGGCCCTGATGACCGTGGCCAAGGCCCTGCTCATGGCCAAGAACCCCGTGGTCGTGGTCGGTTCCGGCTCCGGCCAGGGCGGCGGCGTGGCCCTGGCGGCCGCGGGCGTGGCCCTGAACGCCCTGCTCGGCTCGCTCACCGTGCTGCCCGAGTTCCCCAAGGCCGTGTCCCACGCCCCGGATCGCAGCGGCCTGCTGGCCAAGGACGTGGTGGCCTGGCTTGCCGACGTGGACGCCGGCAAGGCCCCGACCCCCGAAGTCCTGTTCGTCTACGAGGCCAACCCGGCCTACGCCCTGCCCCAGGCGGCCGCCATGGCCAAGACCCTGGACAAGGCCGGCCTGCTGGTCTCCTTCAGCACCTACATGGACGAGACCGCGGCCCTGGCGGACCTGATCCTGCCCGCGCCGCATCCCTTCGAGCGGTTGGACGACGCCCAGAGCCCCTACGGGCTGGGCAAGGCCACCTATCTGCTGGCCACCGCCGTGGCCGCCCCGGAGAAGGACTGCAAGTCCACCCCGGACTTCATCCTGGGTCTGGCCGGCAAGCTCGGCGTGGACCTGGGCTTCGGAGCCTTCGAGGACGTGCTCAAGGCCAAGGTCCAGGCCATCGGCGCCGACTGGGACGCCCTGGCCGCCGGCGGGGCCTTCGTCTCCGACAGGAAGGGCTCGGCCCAGGCCGACCTGGGCGCCAGCGCCCTGGCCAAGGCCGCGGCCGCTCCCAAGGCCCAGGGAACGCTCCTGGCGGCCCTGGATCACCTGAACATCGGCACCGGCGCGCTGGCTACGCCGCCGCACGCCCTGCTCACCGTCCGCGACACGGAACTGTACGGCAAGGACCTCTTCGTGCAGATGTGCGCGGCCACGGCCAAGTCCCTGGGCGTCTCCGAAGGCGCCAAGGTCAAGCTCACGGCCGGCGGTTCGGAGATCACGGCCCGCGTGGCCCTCAACGAGGGTGTCATGACCGGAGTGGTGGCCGCGCCCCTGGGCTTGGGCCGCACGGCCTGGGACCCCTTCACCAAGGGCAAGGGCGATAACGTCAGCAAGATCCTCGCCGTGAGCGCCGAACCCGGCACGGGCTATTCCGTGTGGGCCGGCTCCGCCGTGAGCGTCGCCAAAATGTAGGGGGACCCCAGATGCACGCGAAAGAATTCAAAATCAGATGGGGCATGGTCATCGATGTGGACAAGTGCACCGGCTGCGGTGCCTGCATGGTGGCCTGCCAGGTTGAGAACAATATCGCCCCGGTCACCCCGGAAGTGGACGCTTGGGCCGGCGTGGCTTACGACGCCTCCAACAAGCTGCGTACGCTGAACTGGCTGACCGTTTACGAGATCAACAACAAGAAGGCCTTCCCCGAGTACGAGGTGGCCTACATGCCGCGGCCCTGCATGCAGTGCGCCAGCCCGGCCTGCGTGCCGGTCTGCCCTGTGGTGGCCACGGACAAGAACGAGGAAGGCGGCATCGTCAGCCAGATCTACCCGCGCTGTATCGGCTGCCGGTACTGCATGGCGGCCTGCCCCTACCACGCCCGCTACTTCAACTGGTTCGACCCGACCTGGCCGGCCGGCATGGCCAAGGCCCTGTCGCCCAGCACCTCCACGCGGCCCCGCGGCGTGGTCGAGAAGTGCAACTTCTGCCACACCCGCTTCCAGCAGGCCAAGGACAAGGCCCGCCAGGAAGGCGGCGACCCGAACAGCCTGGCTGACGGCGCCTACAACACGGCCTGCGCCGAGGTCTGCCCCAGCGGGGCGATCCTCTTCGGGGACCTGAACAACCCCGCGCACAAGGTGCATGCACTGGCGCACAGCAAGCATTCCTTCCGCCTTCTGGAGCGGCTGGGCCTGGGACCGCAGGTCTACTACTACAGCAAGCGGGAATGGGTGCACCGTCTGGGCGACAACTACCTGCCCAACGAAAAGAAAGCATAGGGGGCGTACATGGATAGCAAACTCTTCCCCGAAGGCATCGAGCGCTGCTCGCTGGGCAAGTTCCTGGCCTGGCTGGGCTTCATCGCCATCGGCCTGGCCTGGGGCGGCTACGCTGCGGGGGTCATCTTCTACAAAGGCATCGGCGTCACCGGTCTGGACAACTACTTCGGATTCGGTCTGTGGATCACCTTCGACCTGGCGGTCATCGCCCTGGGCGCGGGGGCGTTCTTCACCGGCTTCCTGAAGTACATCCTGAAGATCGACCAGCTGAAAAACATCATCAACCTGACGGTCATCGTCGGGTTCATCTGCTACTCGGGCGCCATGCTCGTCCTGACCCTGGACATCGGCCAGCCGATCCGGGCCTGGTTCGGCTACTGGCACCCGAACGTCCACTCCATGCTCACAGAAGTTATCTTCTGCATCACCTGCTACTGCATGGTGCTGGTCATTGAGTTCCTGCCCCTGATCCTGGAGCAGAAGCAGCTGAACAAGGTGCCCTTCCTGCACCATCTGGCCCACCAGATGCACGTGCACATGGCCCTGTTCGCGGGCGTCGGCGCCTTCCTGTCCACGTTCCACCAGGGCTCCCTGGGCGGCATGTACGGCGTGCTCTTCGGCCGTCCGTACGCCTTCCGCGAAGGGTTCTTCATCTGGCCCTGGACCTTCTTCCTGTTCGTGCTCTCCGCCGTGGGCTCCGGCCCGGTGTTCACGGTGCTGGTCTGCACGTTCATGGAGAAGCTCACCGGCCGCAAGCTGGTGGACTTCAAGACCAAGTCCCTCATGGGCAAGATCGCCGGCACCATGCTCACGGTGTACATGTTCTTCAAGCTCCTGGACACCTGGGCCTGGGCCACGGGCGTTCTGCCGCACATGGGCCTGACCTTCGAGCAGATGTTCTACGGGACCATCTACGGCCAGTGGATGTTCTGGACCGAGCTGGTCATCTGCGGCGTGGTTCCGGCCATCATGCTGATCACCCCGGCCATCCGGAACCGTCCGTGCCTGCTGTACCTCGCGGGCATCCTGGACTGCCTCGGCATCGTCATCAACCGCTACGTCTTCACCGTGCAGACCATCGCCTTCCCGGTGATGCCCTTCGACAAGTGGTACACCTACGCGCCCAACTGGGCGGAGTGGGCCCCGAGCGTCATGATCATCGCCTACGGCTTCCTGGTCATGAGCCTGTCCTACCGCTACCTGCCGGTCTTCCCGCAGGAGAAGGGCCTCAGCGGCAAGTAAGCGCATCGCCCCCTGATCCATGAAAAAAGCCCGGCTCCGGCCGGGCTTTTTTTGTGCTCCGCGGTCCGCGCCGCGGCCTTGCCGCCTACTGCTCGCCGCGTTCGCGCACGAAGTAGATGAACGGCATGCTGGCCAGGGTCACGGCGTACTTGATCACCAGGTTGAACAGGAAGATCTGGCCCACCACGGACCAGGGCAGGGTGAAGCCGAAGGCGCCCACGGCGAAGATCACGTTGTCCACGGGCACGCTCACCGAGTTGCTCACGAGCACGCGCAGCCAGTGGAAGCGCTGGGTCACGCGCTTGACGAACCAGTGGTAGACCTCGGTGTCGGCCAGCTCGCTGATGATCTGGGCCAGGATCGAGGCCCCCACCAGCCGCCAGACCGGGGTGAGCACGGCGCTGAACTGCTCGTTCAGGCCCCAGTCCGGGTCCCCGGGCACGCCCGTGATCCACATGAGGTACCCGGCCATGAACAGGTTGAGCGCCCCGGCCGAGAAGATCACGGCCCGCGCGCCGCCCCGGCCCAGGACCTTGTGCACCAGGTCGCGCAGGGTGAAGGTGATGGGGTAGAGGAAGGTGCCCATGTCCACGGCGTACCCGGCCACCAGGCCGATCTTCAGGCTGGCCACGTTGGAGATGAGCTGGGCCCCGGCGTACAGGGACACCGCCCAGACGGCCGCGGCGGTGAAGGCCGGGGCCGAGTCCGGGGCGGAGACCGAGAGGGTGTCGTTCATTGTTTTCTCTGACGTCTGCGGGTTTTGAGGACTTCCAGCACCGCGGGCAGCACCGAGACCACGATGATGGCGATGACCACCAGGCCGAAGTTTTCGCGCACGGCCGGGAGGTTGCCGAAGAAATAGCCCGCGGCGATGAACCCGCCGGTCCAGAGCAGGCCCCCGGCCAGGCTGTAGGACAGGAAGCGGGCGTAGCGCATCCGGCCGATGCCGGCCACGAAGGGCGCGAAGGTCCGGACGATGGGCACGAAGCGGGCGATGATGATGGTCTTGCCCCCGTGGTGCTCGTAGAAGGCCTGGGCGTGGAACAGGTGGCGCTTGTTGAGCAGCCGGGAGGTCTCGCGCACGAACACCGCCGGGCCCACGCGGCGGCCCAGCCAGTAGTTCGCGTTGTCCCCGCAGATGGCCGCCAGCAGGAGCAGGGCAAAGGCCAGCCAGGGGTCCACCAGCCCGGCCCCGGCCAGGGCGCCCACGGCGAAGAGCAGGGAGTCGCCGGGCAGGAACGGGGTCACCACCAGGCCGGTTTCGCAGAAGACCACGGCCGCCAGGATGAAGTAGATCCAGGTGCCGTAGTGCTCGAACAGGCCGCCCAGGTGGCGGTCGATGTGCAGGATGATGTCCAGGTACTGGAGGACGAATTCCATGGGCCCTGCCTGGGGTTGAAGTGCCGCGCGGCCGCGCCGCGCGCCGCCCCTATGCCACGCTTCCGGGTCACAGACAAGAGGTCCCGGACAAGGGGCCGGGTCAGGCCTCCGGCGCGGCCTCCGCGCCCGGCTTCCTGTGCTGGAGCCGGTCCATGTAGGTGTAGACCACCGGGGTCAGGTACAGGGTGACCACCTGGGACAGGATCAGGCCGCCCACCACCACCAGGCCCATGGGCCGCCGGGCCTCGGCGCCCGCGCCGAAGCCCAGGGCGATGGGCAGGGCGCCCATGATCGCGGCGATGGTCGTCATCATGATCGGCCGGAAGCGCACCAGGGAGCCCTCGAAGGCGGCTTCTTCCGGGGTCTTGCCGCTCTTTTCGGCCTGGATGGCGAAGTCCACCACCATGATGGAGTTCTTCTTGACGATGCCGATGAGCATGATGATGCCCACGTAGCCGTAGAGGTTCAGGTCCTGGCCGAAGAGCAGCAGGGTGAGCAGGCCGCCCAGGGCCGCCGAGGGCAGGCCCGAGAGGATGGTCAGGGGGTGGGCGTAGCTCTCGTAGAGGCAGCCCAGGAGCACGTAGATCAGGAACAGGGTGATGACCAGGAGGATGGCCATGCCGCCCAGGGACTCCTGGAAGGCGCTGGCCGTGCCCTCCATGAAGTGGGCCACCTCGCCGGGCAGGTTGGCGCTGGCCAGGCGCTCCACGGTCTCGGTCGCCGCGCCCAGGGACACGCCCGGCGCGGCGCTGAAGGAGTAGGTCACCGAGGTGAGCTGGCCGGTGTGGTTCACCGTGGCCGGACCCAGCTCGGACCGGAGCTCGGCCAGGGCGTCCAGGCGCACCAGGTCCCCGGCGGCCGAGCGCAGGTAGAGCAGGGTCAGGGCCTTCTCGTTGCGCTGGAACTCGGGCTTCAGCTCCATGACCACCTTGTACACGTCCTCGGACCCGTAGATGTTGGAGATGCCCCGCTCGGCGTAGGAGGAGTACAGGGCGTCCTCGATGGAGCGCACCGAGATGCCCAGGCGCGCGGCCTTTTCCCGGTCGATGTCCAGGTGCACCTGGGGGTCGGCCAGGAGCAGGTCCGAGTTCACGCCCGAGAGCGTGGGCTCGGCCATGAGGACCTTTTCCAGCTTCTGGGCCGCCTTGTAGAGCAGGGCCGTGTCCGGGCACTGCAGGGTGAGCATGTAGTCGCCGCGGGCGGACTTGCCGCCGATGGGGATGAGCGGCGGATTCACCAGGTAGGTCACCAGCCCGGGCTCGGAGTTGAGCTTGGGCCGCAGCCGGGCCAGGACCTGGTCGGCCGTGGACTTCCGCTCGGTCTGGGGCTTGAGGATGACGATCACGAGGCCCTGGTTCTCCAGGGGATAGCTGATGACCTGGCTTTCGCTCTCCACGTCCGGGTCCGCGGCCAGCCGGGGCGAGAGGCTCCGCTGGAGCCCGGCCATGGCCGGGTAGGAGATGCCCTGGCGGGCCTGGGTGTAGCCGATGAGCAGGTCCACGTCGTTGGGCGGCAGGAAGCCCTTGGGCACGTAGGCGAACAGCGCGCCCGTGGCCAGCAGCATGAGCCCGGCCAGGATGAGGGTCTTGCCGCGGTGATCCAGGGCCAGGCGCAGGCTCCGGCGGTAGCCTTCGAGGAGCCAGGAGAAGAACCGCCCGCTCTCGGAAATCTTGGTGTCCTTGCGCAGGACCTTGGCGCAGAGCATGGGCGAGAGGCTCACGGCCACCACCCCGGAGATCAGGATGGCCACGGTGATGGTCACGGCGAATTCGCGCAGGATGCGGCCCAGGACCCCGGGCATGAACAGGATGGGCACGAAGACCACGGCCAGGGCCAGGGTCATGGACAGGATGGTGAAGCCGATCTCCGCGGCCCCGTCAAAGGCCGCGCGCAGCGGGGACTTGCCCTGCTCCACGTGGCGGAAGACGTTCTCCAGCATGACGATGGCGTCGTCCACCACGAAGCCCACCGAAAGGGTCAGGGCCATGAGCGAGAGGTTGTCCAGGGTGAAATTGAGGAGGTACATGGCCGAGAAGGTGGCGATGATCGAGAAGGGGATGGCCACCCCGGCGATGAACGTCCCGGCCAGGCTGCGCAGGAAGGCGAAGACCACCAGGATGACCAGGCCCACGGCCAGGGCCAGGGTGAACTTCACGTCGGCCACCGAGTCGCGGATGAACTCGCTGCGGTCGTACATCACGTCCACGGCCAGGGAGGCCGGGAGCTGCTTCTGGATGATCGGCAGTTTGGCCCGGATGGCGTCCACCACGGCGATGGTGTTGGACCCGGGCTGGCGCTTGACCGCCAGGAGGATGTCCGGCCTGTTGTTGTGGAAGGCCCCGAAGCGCTCGTGCTCCACGCTGTCGTCCACCTGGGCCAGGTCCTCCAGGTACACGGGCTGGCCGTCGCGGTAGGTCACCACCACCTTGCGGTATTCCGCGGCGTTCATGAGCTGGCCCTTGGCCATGAGGGTCAGGGTGCGGGTGGAGCTCTCCAGGCTGCCCAGGGGCAGGTTCACGTTCTGCTCGCTGACGGCCTGGCGCACCTCGTCCAGGCTGATGCTCCGCGAGGCCAGGGCCATGGGGTCCAGGCGGATGCGCGGGGAATACTTCTTCTCGCCGTAGATGAGCACCTGGGCCACGCCCGGGATCATGGAGATGGTCTCGGCCAGGTAGGTCTTGGCGTAGTCGTTGATGGTGTAGATCGGCAGCGTGGGCGAACTGAGCGCGATGTACAGGATGGGCGCGTCCGCCGGGTTGACCTTCTGGAACGTGGGCGGGTCGGTGAGGTCGTCGGGCAGGTTGGCGTTGGCCCGGGTGATGGCCGCCTGCACGTCCAGGGCCGCGCCGTCGATGTTGCGGTCCAGGTCGAACTGGAGCGTGATGCTCGTGGAGCCCAGGCTGTTGGACGAGCTCATGGAGGACAGCCCGGCGATGCTGGCGAACTCCCGCTCCAGGGGCGCGGCCACGCTGGAGGCCATGGTCTCGGGCGAGGCCCCGGAATAGCTGGCCGAGACCTGGATGGTCGGGAAGTCCACGGCGGGCAGGTCGCTGGTGGGCAGGATGAAATAGGCGCCCAGGCCGAAGAAGAGCAGGGCGGCCATGACCAGGGAGGTCATGACCGGGCGCTCGATGAACGGGCTCGACAGGCTCACGAGGACGTCCCTGCGGGCTTGGCGTTGGGCGTGCGCGGGGCCACCGGCGCGCCGGGATAGAGCCGGATCTGGCCCTCCACCACCACCTCATCCCCGGCCGTGAGGCCCGAGTCCAGGACCAGGTAGTCGTCCACCGGGATGCCCACCTTGACCTGCACGGGCTCGGCCTTGTCGTCGCGCACCCGGTAGACGAAGTCGCCGTCCGGCCCGCGCTGCACGGCCTGGGCCGGCACCAGCACCGCGCCCTTGATGGTCGAGAGGATCACGCCCGCGCTGACGAACTGGCCGGGCCAGAGCTGCTCGTCGGTGTTCTCGAAGCGGGCGCGCATGTCGAACATGCCCGTGCCCGGGTTGATGCTGTTGTCGATGGCCCGGAGCACGCCCCGGACCTGCTCGGGCTTGCCGCCGCGCGTGGCCGCCAGGACCTGCACCGGGCCGGTGCGGAAGGCTAGGCGCACGGCCTCCAGGTGGCGTTCGGGCAGGGAGAGGTCCAGGTCGATGGGCGTGATGGTGTTGATGGTCGCCAGCACGTCCTGGTTGGCCACCACGAGGTTGCCCTCGTCCAGTTTGGACACGCCGATGCGGCCGTCGATGGGCGAGCGGATGGCCGTGTAGCCCAGGGTCTGCCCGGCGATGCCCACCGAGGCCTGGGAGGCGCGCACCTGGGCCAGGGTGGTCTCGGCCGTGGTCCGGCGCTGGTCATAGTCGTTCTTGCTGACCACGCCCTGGGCGTAGAGGGACTTGTAGCGGGTCAGCTCCTGCATGGCCAGTTCGGCCGCGGCCCGGTCGCTGGCCAGGCTGGCCTGGGCCTGGGACTTGGCCAGGGTCTGGGACACGGGGTCGATGGTGTAGAGCAGGTCCCCGGCCTGGACCTCGGCGCCGTCCAGGAAGTGGATCTTCATGATGTTGCCGTCCTGGCGCGAGCGCACCGAGACGGAGTTGGAGGCCCGCACCGAGCCCACGGTCCAGAGTACCAGGGGGGTGTCGCGGGGCTCGGCCGTGACCGTGCGCACCGGCACGGGCTGTGGTCCCTTGGCCTGGTCCCGGCCGTGGCAGGCGGCCAGCGACAAAAATGTAGCGGCCAGGATCAGGAGCGCGGAGAACGGGATGGGGCGCGGCATGTCCACTCCACTGCTGGGGGTCTCAGGTACTGCCAACCCTGTATCATGATTGACGGAGTACGCCAAGACAGGCCGGAATGCCACCTGCGGCGCGGCCTCCGCGCCTTGACAGAAGGGGGCTTTGCGGGCATATATTTTGCTTCGCGTTTTGCCGTTCAGCTGCCCTATAACCGCTTTTTTTCCCAGGCAAATATGCGATAAACCTCGCCCGAGTCCGGCGACAGTGGAGTTTTGTGTCCATGGCCATGATTGAGGTCCACAAGCTGCAGAAATGGTACGGCGACTTCCACGTCCTGCGCGGTATCACCGAGACCGTGGAGAAGGGCGAGGTGCTGGTGGTCTGCGGCCCCAGCGGTTCGGGCAAGAGCACCTTCATCCGCTGCATCAACCGGCTGGAGGAGTACCAGAAGGGCACGATCCTGTTTGAGGGCCGGGACATCCACGACAAGGGCGTGGACGTGAACGCCCTGCGCGCCGAGATCGGCATCGTGTTCCAGCAGTTCAACCTCTACCCGCACCTGACCGTGCTCAAGAACGTGACCCTGGCCCCCACCAAGGTGCGGGGCATGGGCCGCGACGAGGCCGAGGCCGTGGCCCTTGCGCTCCTGGAGCGGGTCGGCATCCACGACCAGGCCCACAAATACCCGGCCGAGCTCTCCGGCGGCCAGCAGCAGCGCGTGGCCATCGCCCGGGCCCTGGCCATGAAGCCCAAGGTCATGCTCTTTGACGAGCCCACCAGCGCGCTGGACCCGGAGATGATCAACGAGGTTCTGGCGGTCATGAAGGACCTGGCCCGCGAGGGCATGACCATGCTCTGCGTGACCCATGAGATGGGCTTTGCCCGGGAGGTGGCCGACCGGGTCATCTTCATGGACGGCGGCGTGGTGGTGGAGCAGGCCGCCCCGGACATCTTCTTCTCCAATCCCCAGCATGAGCGGACCAAAGCCTTTTTGAAGGAAATTTTATAAACCCGCAGCGCGGGAAAACCATCGAGGAGGTTCCCATGAAGAAGCTGTCTTTCGCCCTGGCGCTTCTGGCTGCCTGCACCATGCTGGCCGGCGCGGCCTTTGCCGGCAAGCTGGACGACATCAAGAAAAACGGCGTGCTGGTGGCCGGCGTCAAGGATTCCCAGCCGCCCTTCGGCTACGTGGACGAGCAGAGCAAGCAGATCGTCGGCTTCGAGATCGACGTCTGCAAGTACCTGGCCGACAAGCTGGGCGTGAAGCTGGAGATCAAGCCGGTGACCTCGGCCACCCGCATTCCCATGCTGACCCAGGGCTCGGTGGACATCGTGGCCGCCACCATGACCCACAAGATCGAGCGCGAGGCCGAGATCGACTTCTCGATCACCTACTTCCCGGCCGAGCAGAAGCTTTTGGTGAAGAAGGGCGGCGGCATCAAGACCGTGGCTGACCTGGCCGGCAAGAAGGTCGGTTCGGCCAAGGGCTCCACCTCGGAGAAGAACATCCAGGCCGCCCAGCCCAAGTGCCAGGTCATTTCCTACGACACCTACCCCATGGCCTTCCTGGCCCTGAAGCAGGGCAAGGTGGACGCCGTGACCACGGACGCCCCGATCCTGGCCGGCCTCAAGGCCACCGACGAGAAGCCCGAGATGTGGGAAGTCACCGGCGACTTCATCGCCGACGAGCCCTACGGCCTGGGCCTGCCCGAGAACGATTCCGACTACCGCGACTTCGTCAACGCCAGCCTCATGGAGATGTGGCGTTCCGGCGAGTACGCCAAGATCTACGACAAGTGGTTCGGCCCCAAGAGCAAGTGCCCGCTGGAGCTGAAGTGGAAGATGGAGCTCTGGCCCTAGGCCCGAGCCCGGACACACGGACCTGAACAGGACCGGGGCGCGCCGCTGCCAGCGGGCGCGCCCCGGTCCGCGTCAAGCGGGACCAACGGCTTGAAGTACAATTTCGATTGGAGCATCGTCCTCACGGGCGAGTACCACCAGTGGCTCATCGACGGCCTCTGGCTGACCCTCAAGATTTCGGCCCTGTCCATCATCCTGGCCACGGCCCTGGGCACCCTGGTGGCCGTGCTGCGCATGACCAAGGTCAAGGCCCTGGAGTGGTTCAGCCTGGCCTTCACCGAGTTCTTCCGCAACACCCCGCTCCTGGTGCAGATCTATTTCTGGTATTTCGGCTCCTACGTGCTCCTGCCCGAGGCCGTGAACAAGTGGCTCTACAAGCAGGACTTCGAGTTCGCCGCCGGGGTCATCGCGCTCACGGTCTACACCGCGGCCTTCATCGCCGAGGAGATCCGCGCCGGAATCTTCGCCATTCCCAAGAACCAGCTGGAGGCCTCGCGGGCCACGGGCCTGTCCTTTCTCCAGGCCTACCGCTACGTGATCCTGCCCCAGGCCTTCAGGATCATCATTCCGCCGCTCATCTCCCAGTTCCTCAACCTGATCAAGAACTCGTCCCTGGTCATGACCATCGGAGTCATGGACCTGACCTACATGGCCCGGCAGATCGAGTCCCACACCTTCCGGGGTTTCGAGGCCTTCACCGCGGCCACGCTCATCTACCTGGTCATCTCGCTCATCGTGTCCCTGTCCATCAACCTCTACAACAAGCATTTCCTGCGCCAGATCAAGTACTAGGGGACGAAGATGCGCTGGGACGTGGTCTGGAACAACATCGATTACTTCCTCTGGGGGTCGCTCAACTTCGACACCCAGAACATGCGCGTCACCGGCGAGCTGGGCGGGCTGGCCCTGGCCGTGGTCCTGGCGGCCCTGGGCATCTTCGGGGCCTTCTGGCTGGGCCTGGCCGCCGGGCTCATGCGCCTGTCCCGGCGGGCCTGGGTCAAGGCCATCGCCGTGATCTACATCGAGCTGGTGCGCGGCACGCCGCTCTTGATGCTCATCTTCTGGTTCTACTTCCTGGCGCCCATCGTCCTGGGCACGGCCGTGCCCGAGTTCCAGAGCACGCTCATCGCCTTCATCGTCTTCACCGGGGCCTACGTGGGCGAGATCGTGCGCGCCGGGGTGACGGCCCTGCCCAAGGGCCAGATGGAGGCCGCCCGGGGCACGGGCCTGACCCATTTCCAGGCCATGCGCCTGGTCATCCTGCCCCAGGCCCTGCGCAACATGATTCCGTCCTTCGTGAACCAGTTCGTGAGCCTGACCAAGGACACCTCCCTGGCTTCGATCATCGGGGTCAACGAGCTGACCAACACGGCCACCCAGGTGAACAACCGGACCATGAACGCGCCCTTCGAGATATTCATCACCATCGCCGCGCTCTACTTCCTCATCTGCTGGGTGCTCACCGCCACCAGCCGCCGCCTGGAAAAACACCTGGCCCGCTACCAGGCCCGGGGGCGCTAGCCATGTCCGCCGCGTCAGGCAGCCTGGCCCGGCATCTCGAGCACACCCTGCTGCGGCCCGAGGCCTCGGCCGCGGACATCGAACGTCTCTGCGCCAAGGCCCGGGAGGCCGCCGAGGCCGCCGGGGCCGGGCGTCTGGGAACCTCGGCCAGCCTGGCCATCCTTGCCGGAGCCTGAGATGACGGATCTGCTGAACATCCGCGACCCGCAGGAGATCGAGGCCGCCTCCCTGGCGATCATCGACGCCGAGGTGCCCGAGCCCCGGCCCTTCCAGGGCGCGGAGTGGCAGGTGGTCCGGCGCATGATCCACACCAGCGCGGACTTCGAGCTGCTCTCCCTGACCCGCTTCCATCCCGGGGCCTGCGCCGCGGGCCTGGCTGCCCTGCGCGCGGGCTGCGTCCTGGTCACGGACACGGAGATGGCCCGCTGCGGCATTCCCCTGCGCCGCATGGAACCCCTGGGCTGCGCCGTGCGCTGCCTCATGGGCGACGAGGAGGCCGGCCGGCTGGCCCGGGAGGGCGGCCTGACCCGGGCCCGGGTGGCCGTGGACCTGGCCCAGGAGCGCTTCGCCCCGGCCGTCTGGGTCATCGGCAACGCGCCCACGGCCCTGCTGCGCCTGCTGGAGCGCGTGGAGCAGGGCTCGGCCAGCCCGGCCCTGGTGGTGGGCATGCCCGTGGGCTTCGTCAACGCCGCCGAGTCCAAGGAACTGCTTCTGGCCCAGGAGCGCGTGCCCTTTGTCACGGTACGCGGCCGCAAGGGCGGCTCGGCCCTGGCCGCCAGCGTGATCAACGCCCTGGCCGAGATCGTGCTTTCCGAACAGCGCTGAACCCGCTTCCGGCCGCAAAAAAAGCCGCCGGGCGAACCCGGCGGCTTTTTTTGCGCACTGTCCTTGCTTCCTAGAACGCGGTCTTCACCGAAGGCGAGGCGCTGCCCCCGTGCTTGAGCTGGGGCAGCATCTCCCGGGTCTCCTTGTTCACGGGCAGGGTCCAGTCGTGGCCCGAGAGCTCGGTGTCGTCATCCACGGTGACCACCCGGGCGTGCATCAGGATCTGGGTGCTGCCCACGAAGTACGAGCCCGAGAGGATGCAGGGACGCGGCGGTTCTTCCTTGGGAGCCCCCTGGCCCTCGGCCAGGGGCGCGGGCGGGGCCGCGGGCTTGGGCGCGCTGAAGGTCACCTTGTAGTCCAGCTTGGCCAGCCGGGAGGCCACCTGGGAGGCCACCACCCGGCCGAAGGGCGACTTGTCCGCGGGGTCGCCCTCGTTGACGAAGCGCTCCACCGAGATGGGCGAATTGGGCGGCAGGTCGCCCTTGAGGTCCTTGGCCAGGGCGTCGGCGGCCTCGTAGTTCAGCTCGATGGTCGGAGAGTTGTCCTCCTCATAGAGCGTTTTTGTGGTGGCCCCGGTGTCGAAGACGAAGTTCTTGGTGTCCGCCACGCTTTTTTTGGTCTCCCGCCAGGTGCAGCCGCCCGAAACGGCCAGCACCAGCGCCAGGACCCAGACCCATGCTTTCATGCCCTGTCCCTCCTGCCGCGCCGGATACCCGGCGCCTTCTTTTCATCGGACGTTTCCGGAAGTTCTTTAATGATCCCGGCGAGGAGCCTGCCCAGGCCGCGGCCTGGCGGAAGGAGGCCAGCGCCCCGCCCAGGCCCGTGCCGAGCAGGAGGCCGATACTCCCTGCTTGAATTTTTCCTATCTTTTCTTGTATGTATTGGCTGGAGCGCAGGGCGTCGTCCCCATGCGGCATGGCGTTCTCCTCGCGGCCTTCTGTGGCTTTCCGGCCCCAGACTAGACCGCGGACCCGAAAGGGCGTATACGGCTCAATAATTCGGCCAGGAATCACCACCAGACAGGGTAGGCTCTTCTATGGATTTCGCAACCCTTCTCGGCCTCCTCTTCGGTCTCTCGCTGGTCATCGGGGCCATTTCGCTCAGCGGCTCCCTGCTGCAGTTCGTGGACCTGCCGAGCATCATGATCGTGGTCGGCGGCACCCTGGGCGCCATCTGCGTGGCCTATCCCTTCGAGGAAGTGATACAGTCCTTCTATGCGGGCTTCAAGGTCTTCGCCTCGCGCAAGGTGCGCAACCGGGACGTGGTCAACATCATGGTCAAGGTGGCCGAGATCAGCCGCCGCGAAGGCCTGCTGGCCCTGGAGAACGTTCAGACCGAGAACGTCATCCTGAAGAAGTCCTGCCAGCTCATCGCCGACAACGCCGACCCCCAGCTCATCCGCGACACCGTGGCCATCGAGATCGCCTCGCTCAAGCGGCGGCACCTGGTGGCCCAGGAGGTCTTCAAACGCCTGGGCGGCCTGGCCCCGTCCTTCGGTATGCTCGGCACCCTCATCGGCCTGGTCCAGATGCTCATGAACCTCTCCGATCCCACCAAGATCGGCCCGGGCATGGCCGTGGCCATCCTGACCTCGTTCTATGGTTCGGTGCTGGCCACGCTCCTGTTCATCCCGATCTCGGCCAAGCTCAAGGCCCGCACCCTCCAGGAGGAGCTGCACCTGCTGATCATCTTCGAGGGCGCCAAGTCCATCCTGGAGAACAACAACCCGAGGCTGGTGTACGAGAAGCTGTCCTCGTTCCTGTCTCCCAGGGAGCGGGAGTAGGCCATGGCCGACGACAACAACAAGCTCGTCCTCCCGGAACCCGAGGAGGAGGAGATCAACACGACGTGGCTGGTCACCTCGGCCGACATGTCGCTGCTGCTCCTGTGCTTCTTCATCCTGCTCTATTCCATGTCCACCCTGGACACGAGCAAGCTCTCGGACACTTTCTCGTCCGTGACCAAGGCCCTTAAGGGCAAGATGGACAAGGTGGCCACCAGCCGGGTGACCCGCGAAGAGGCCGGGGTGCTCATCGACCAGGCGCTCATGCGCCGGCAGATCGTGGAGTCCCAGCGCAAGGTCTTCGCCGAGGTCAAGACGCTCCAGACCACCAAGGGCATGGAGGGCCTGGTGAGCGCCAACTTCGAGAACGGGCTCATCAGCCTGCGGCTGTCCGGGGACGTGCTCTTCGCCCCGGGCCAGGCCCAGCTGTCGCCCCAGGGGGTCGCGGCCCTCACCGGGCTCAAGGACTTCCTCTTCCGCCACCCGGACCAGACCGTGAACATCCGGGGCTATACCGACGACGTGAAGCCCGTGGGGTCGCGCTACGCCGACAACTGGGAGTTGTCTTCCATGCGCGCGGTGAACGTGCTGCGCGTGCTCATGCAGCTGGGGCTCGAACCCAAGCGGCTTACGGCCACGGGCCTGGCGGACATGGATCCGCTCTATCCCAACAATACCGAAGAGAACAGGGCCCGCAACCGCCGCGTGGAAATCATCATGGAGAAGCGGGTGATGGGCGGGCAGTAGTCCGCCCCGGTGAAGGAAGCCTTTCCACAGGGGGAATGCATGGATTTCGATGTGCGCCTGCCCAATGACGACGATCAGTTGCGCAAGGCCTTCCGCACCCGGGTTCCCGGCCTGTTCATCCGCATCGCGGAGAGCGGCCGCGAGTACCAGGTCAAGGACCTCTCGGCCTCGGGCTTCGCCATCCTCGAAGAGGAGCGCAAGCGGTTCAAGGAGGGCCAGACCTTCCAGTTCGACCTGCTGCTGGCCAAGAAGCTCTTCCTGACCCAGATCACCGGCAAGATCATGCGCGTCCTGGACAACGGCATCATCGGCTGCAACTTCGCGGGCCTGGACCGCCGCCAGGAGATGAAGCTGGACAAGCTCGTGCTGGAGGTCCAGAAGCGCCTCATCGAACTGCGCAAGGCCAAGAAAGAGGAAATCTAGGGGACAGGAGCCGGGTGGCCAAAGAGCGCATTCTCATTGCCAATCGCGGCGAGATCGCCGTGCGCATCCTGCGGGCCTGCCTGCGCCTGGGTCATGATTTCGCCTGCGTGGTCACCCCGGCCGACCGCCAGTCCGGCCACGCGGCCCTGGCCCTGGCCGAGGGCGGCCCCGGCGCCCTGTACAGCATCGCCTCCTACCACGACGCCAACGAACTCCTCGCCGTGGCCGACGCGGCCGGGTGCACGGCCGTGCATCCGGGCTACGGCTTCTTCGCCGAGGACTACCGCTTCGCCCGGCGCGTCTGCCTGCGCGACCGGCTCATGCGTTTCATCGGGCCCTCCTGGTGGCTCATCCGCGACCTGGGCGACAAGATCAACACCAAGCGTCTGGCCCGCAAGCTCGGGGTGCCGACCATTCCGGGCTCGGACCGGCCGGTGTACGACGAGATGGAGGCCGAGGAGATCGCCGCCGGGCTGTTCGCCTTCCAGGCCAAGCAGGGCGTGGAGAACGGGCTCATCCTGGTCAAGGCCTCGGCCGGGGGCGGGGGCATGGGCATCGAGGAGCTGGGCGATCCCGGGCAGTTCCGCCGGGCCTTCCGCCGGGTGCGCAACTACGCCAAGCGCCATTTCCAGGACGAGGGCGTGCTCATCGAGCAGCGCATCCTGGATTTCAACCACATCGAGGTCCAGGTCCTGGCCGGCCGCGAGCGGGCCGACCTCGTGCANNTACGGCTTCGACGCGGCCAAGGTCCTGGACGAGGTGGTCGAACACTCCCTGGCCATGGCCCGGGAGGTGGGCTACGACTCCGCGGGCACCTGGGAGTGGATCGTGACCCCCAAGGGCGCCCCCTTCCTCATGGAGGTGAACACGCGCATCCAGGTGGAGAACGGGGTCTCCTCGGCCATCGCCCGGGTGCGCGGGGCCCCGGCCCCGGACCTCATCGCCGAGCAGATCCGCCTGGCCCTGGGCGAGCCCCTGGGCTACGGCCAGGAGGACATCTCCTTCGAGGGCGTGGGCATCGAGTACCGCATCGTGGCCGAGAACCCGGCCGAGCGTTTCGCGCCCCAGCCCGGCCGCATCGAGCGCTTCGACTTCCCCGAGCGGCCCTGGCTTGCCGTGCACACCCACGTGCCCCGGGACCAGGCCTACGACGTGCCCACGGACTTCGACCCCAACCTGGCCCTGGGCATCGTCTGGGGCCGGGACCTGGACGAGGCCAAGGCCCGGGGCCTGGAATTCCTCTCCGGCGTGGTTCTGGAGGGCAGCGGACCGGGCGGCGGCCCCCTGCGCGTCAACCTGGACTTCCTGCGCCAGAAGACGGCGGACATCCTCAGGTTCTGACATGGACACGGACAAACGCGTCGCTGCGCTGCGTGAGCGCCTGACCTACGTGCGGGACATCTTCGGGGACCGCGAGAACGCCTCCATCCGGATGCTCGACTCCAAGCTGGCCGAGTTTGTGGCCGCGGAGCAGGGCCTGGACCGCCAGGAGCAGTGGGCCGCCCTGGGCCGCCTGGAGGAGCTCTTCGACCTCCTGGAGATGCGCCTGGACGCCGAGCTGAGCCCCATGGACCGGGTGCGCATCGTGCGCCACCCCCAGCGTTTCTGCCTCAAGGACGTGCTGGAGAACGTCTACGACTCCTACGCCGAGATCGGCGGCCAGGGCGAGCACAGCCTGGACCCGGCCGTGCTCATCGCCCGGGCCTCCTTCCTGCGCCGGGTGGGCCGCAAGGTCTTCAGCCAGTCGGTCATGGTCATCGGCCACGAGAAGGGCCACGGCGAGGAGTTCCGCAACGGCGGCTCGGCCAAGCCCTGGGGCAACGCCAAGGCGCTCCAGGCCATGAAGGTGGCCGAGACCGAGAACATCCCGGTGCACGCCTGGGTCTTCACCCCCGGGGCCTATCCCCTGGAGGACTATCCCGGCGCGGCCCAGCAGATCGCCCGCAACCTTTACGAAATGGCCGGGCTGCGCGTGCCCGTGGTGGCCGTGTTCTCCGAGGGCGGTTCGGGCGGGGCCGAGGCCATCGCCCTGGCCGACAAGCGGCTCATGCTCTCCCACGGCTACTATTCGGTGATCTCGCCCGAGGGCGCGGCGGCCATCGAGGCCGGGCTCAAGCCCGGGCAGCGCGTGGCCCCGGAGCTGGTGGAGCGTTGCGCCGGACAGCTCAAGATCACGGCCAGGGACAACCTGGCCATGGGCTTCGTGGACCGCGTCATCCAGGAGCCGCCCCTGGGGGCCCGGCTGGACCACGGCGAATTCTTCCGGCTCCTGCGGCGCGAGCTGA
>DFYP01000207.1:0-17044 GCA_002382645.1 Desulfovibrio sp. UBA4079
GGTTCCGGCCGTGGCCGCGCCCTCGGCCGTGACCGAGCAGACCCAGCCCCTGTCCGTGGTGCCGGGCGAGGCCGTGACCACCCCGGCGCCCACCCAGGCCCCGGTGAAGATCACCGCCGACCGCATGACCTACGTGGAGAAGGACCGCAAGGTGACCTTCTCGGGCAATGTTCAGGCCGAGCACGAGGGCCTGCGGCTCTGGGCCGCCACGCTCTCGGCCTATTTCACCGAGGCCGGCAAGAACGCCAAGGACATGAGCGACAACATCGACCGCATCGTGGCCGACGGCGGGGTCAAGATGAAGAAGGACAAGAGCGAGGGCTCCTGCCGGACCCTGACCTATTTCGTCAAGGACGGGATGCTGCGCATGGAGGGCGAGCCCGTGCTCAGCGACAGCGCCAACACCGTGAGCGGCGAGGTCATCAAGTTCTATCTCAAGGACAGCCGCAGCGAGGTGCTCGGCGGCCAGGGCAAGCGCGTGGAGGCCGTGTTCCACGTGCCTGAGGGAGCGAAGAAACCCTGATGGGACTCGTCGCCAGCAATCTCAAGAAGCGCTACGGCCACCGCGAGGTGGTCCACGACATCCACCTGAGCCTGGAGCCCAAGGAGGTCGTGGGCCTGCTCGGCCCCANNACGGGGCGGGCAAGACCACCACCTTCTACATGCTCGTGGGCATTGTCCGGCCCAACGGCGGGGAAGTGCTCCTGGACGGCCGTCCGCTCACGGACCGGCCCCTGCACGAGCGGGCCCGCCTGGGGCTGTCCTACCTGCCCCAGGAGAGCTCGGTGTTCCGCAAGCTCACCGTGCGCCAGAACCTCCAGGTCATCCTGGAGCAGACCGGGCTTTCGGCCCAGCAGCAGAAGAAGCGCGCCGACGAGCTCCTGGACCACTTCGGCATCACGCGCCTGGCCGACCAGCCGGCCATGTACCTTTCGGGCGGCGAGCGCCGCCGCCTGGAGATCGCCCGGGCGCTCATCCTGGACCCCAAGTTCATCCTCCTGGACGAGCCCTTTGCGGGCATCGACCCCATCGCGGTCATCGACATCCAGGAGATCATCTCCATGCTCAAGAGGATGGGCATGGGCATTCTCATTTCGGACCACAACGTGCGCGAAACCCTGAACATCTGCGACCGGGCCTACCTCGTCTACGAGGGCTCGGTGATCCTCGAGGGCACCCCCGGGGAGATCGTGCGCGACAGCAAGGCCCGCCAGCTCTACCTTGGCGAGGATTTCTCGCTTTAGGTTGCCCGCCGTTTTTTTCCCGATTCCGTGGGCGTCGGCGATTTACATGACCCTCCCGAGTTGGTACACTTTTTTCATGCGCCGGGCCGTCATCGAAAAGTCAATACGGACGCGGCTTCCCGGCAGCGCTCCGGTTGCGCCCCCGGAGCGAGTGTGGCAGAATGGGGCCAACCGGCGGAAGAAAAACGACCGGATCGCGGCACAGGCCGCGTAAAGGATATTTCGAGGCATCATGGGACTGGAACTCCGGCAACAGCTCAAGCTCTCCCAGCAACTGGTCATGACCCCCCAGTTGCAGCAGGCCATCAAGCTGCTGCAGCTGTCGCGTCTGGAGCTGGTGGAGACGGTCCAGCAGGAGCTCATGGAGAATCCCTTCCTGGAGGAGGCCGAGCCCGAACCCTCGGACATGTCCATGGAAGAGATGCCGGTGGAGTCCGACACCGGCGGCTCCGAGCCCGAGATGGCCGTGCCGGAAAAGAACGAGGAGTTCATCCGCAGCGCCGACTGGGAGAACTATCTCGGCGAGTTCTCCAGCGTATCCAAGCAGGCCCAGTCCCGCGAGCAGGAGGTGCCCGAGGAGGGCCTGTCCTTCGAAGCCCGCCTGGCCAGCAAGCCCTCCCTGGACGGCCACCTCACCTGGCAGATGCGCCTGTCCAACTTCACCGAACGGGAAATCTCCATCGGCGAGGCCGTCATCGGCAACTTGGACTCCGGCGGCTATCTCCACGCCGACTGCGCGGACATCCAGGCCGTGGTCCCGGACGCCGGCGAGGAGGAGATCGAGGCCGTCATCCACCGCATCCAGCGCCTGGATCCGGTGGGCGTGGCCGCGCGCAGCCCCCGCGAGTGCCTCATGGTCCAGATGGAGGTCCTGGGCGAGACCGACCCGATCCTCCTGTCCCTGGTGCGCGATCACCTGGAGGACCTGGAGAAGAAGCGCTACAAGCCCCTGGCCCGCAAGTTCAAGATCGACATGGAGGAGCTCAAGCACTACCTGGAGATCATCCAGAAGCTCGACCCCATGCCCGGGGCCAACTTCTCCAGCACCGAGCCGCACTACGTCTCGCCGGACGTCTTCGTGTACAAGTACGGCGAGGACTTCGTCATCGTGCTCAACGAGGACGGTCTGCCGAGGCTCCAGCTCAACAGCTTTTTCGCCGACAGCCTGTCCTCCACCGTGGGCAAGGAAAAGGACTACATCCAGGAGAAGATGCGCTCCGCGGCCTGGCTCATGAAGAGCCTGTACCAGCGCCAGCGCACGCTCTACAAGGTGGTCGAGAGCATCGTCCGCTTCCAGCGGGAGTTCTTCGAGCACGGCGTCACCCGCCTGCGGCCGCTCATCCTCAAGGAGGTGGCCGAGGACATCAGCATGCACGAGTCCACGGTGAGCCGGATCACCACGAACAAGTATGTGTCCACGCCCCACGGGGTGTTCGAGCTGAAGTTCTTCTTCAACAGCGCCCTGGACCTGGAGGACGGCTCCCAGGTGGGCTCCGAGAGCGTCAAGGCGCTCATCAAGAAGCTCATCGGCGAGGAGGACCCCAAGCATCCGCTCTCCGACGAGCGCATCGGCGAGATCCTCAAGGACATGCTCAAGGTGGACATCGCCCGCCGCACCGTGGCCAAGTATCGCTCGGCCATGAACATCCTGTCCTCGTCCAAACGCAAAGAACTGCTCTGACAAGGGCCCAATCACTCCTCACTGCACAGGAGGGTAGTATATGAACATCAGCTTCAATTTCAAGAACTTCGATCCGTCCGAGCATCTCAAGGAATACGCCAACAACCGCTTCGAGAAGCTCGCCAAGTTCATCACCGACGCCGAGGACCCCGAACTCATCGTCAACCTCGCGGTGGAGAAGTTCCGGCACAAGGCCGAGGTGGTCTTCGTGGCCGACACCATCCACATCTCAGCCTACGAGGAATCCGAGGACATGTACTCGACCATCGACATGGTCCTGGACAAGCTCGAGGCCCAGCTGCGCCGGATGCGCGAGAAGCTCAAGGACCGCCGCCGCGCCGGCCGCAACCGGGAAGTGAGCATGGGCGTGCTGACCTTCGTGGAGGAGTCCGGCAGGCGCACGCCCTCCATCGCCGAGATGGACAAGTACGAGCCCAAGCCCATGAGCGTGGACGAGGCGGCCATGCAGATGGATTCGCTGAACTACGACTTCCTGGTGTTCCGCAACTCCGAAACCGAGGGACTGAACGTCATCTACCGGCGCAAGAACGGCGACATCGGGCTCATCGACCCCGGATTCTGATATGAGGCTCGCGGAATACCTGGAACAGAACCTGGTCATCGCGGACATGAAGGCCGCGAACAAGACCGAGGCGCTGGCGGAGATGACCGCTCCGCTGGCCGCCCTGTCTGTGGATACGGCCAGGGCCCTGGACGTGCTTCTGGAGCGCGAGGGGCTCGGCACCACCGGCATCGGGGACGGCATCGCCATCCCCCACGGCAAGCTGCCGGGCCTCACGCGCATCCTGGTGGTTGCCGGACGCAGCCTCCAGGGCGTGGACTTCGAGGCCCTGGACTTCAAGCCCTGCCACATCTTCTTCATGGTCCTGGCCCCTGAGCAGGTGGCCGGGCAGCATCTGCGGATCCTGGCCCAGATCTCGCGCCTGCTCAAGGACGAGACCTTCCGCCGCAACTTCCTGAACGCCCGGAGCGCCCAGGCGCTCTGGGACCTGCTCAAGGAGGTCTGAGCACGGACGTGAACGCGGCCAGGAACTTCTCGGTCATCGTGGTCACGGGCCTCTCGGGCTCGGGCAAGAGCACCGCGCTCAAGGTCTTCGAGGACCTGGGCTTCTTCGTGGTGGACGGCCTGCCCGTGGGCATGACCCCGAAACTGGTGGCCCTGTTCCGCGAACAGGACAGCAAACACCGCGGCCTGGTCCTGGGCCTGGATCTGCGCCAGATCGACTTCCCCGAGGAGTGGCGCCAAGCCTTCACCGAGCTCAAGGACCAGGGCGTGCGCATCCACATCGTCTTCCTGGAGGCGCGCCTGTCGGAGCTGGTGCGGCGCTATGCCACCACCCGCAGGCCGCACCCCCTGGAAAGCCAGAGCCTGGGCCTGGAGCAGGCCCTGGAGGCCGAAAAGGTTCTGATGGACCCCCTGCGCAAACGCGCCGACCTGGTGCTCGACACCACCGACTACAGCATCCACGACCTGCGCCGGGCCATCCAGGAGAAGTGGACCTCCCTGGAGCAGGAGGTCGGCGTGCTCCGGGTGCACATCATCTCCTTCGGCTTCAAGTACGGGGTGCCCATCGAGTCGGACCTGCTCTTTGACCTGCGCTTTTTGCCCAATCCCTATTTCGACAAGGATCTCAAGCCGTTGTCCGGCAAGGACAAACCCGTGGCCGACTTTGTCCTGGCCCAGGACCCGGGCCGGACCTTCCGCAAGCGTTTCCTGAATTTCCTCTCCTATCTGCTGCCCCTGTATCTGGCCGAGGGCCGGTACCGGGTCACGCTGGCCCTGGGCTGCACCGGGGGCCGTCACCGTTCCGTGGCGGTGTCCGAACTGGTCTGCACGGCGATGCGGCGTAAAGGGTACGCCGTGACGCTGGAACACCGCCACCTGGAACTGGGTTGAGGCATGGGCGACACAGAGAAGATTCCGGCCGGAGTGGTTGTGGTGACCCACGGCGTGTTCGGGGAAGGCCTCCTGGAGGCGGCCAGCCTGGTGCTGGGCCCGCAGGAGGACTGCCGGGCCGTGGGCGTGGCGGTGAACGCGGGCATGGAGGAGCTGGTGGAGTCCATCAAGGCCGCCATCACGGCCACGGACCGCGGCAACGGTGTGCTGGTCATGACCGACCTGTTCGGCGGCACGCCCACCACCCTATCCCTGTCCCTGTGCAAGACCGCGGCCCTGGAGGTCATCACCGGGGTGAACATGCCCATGCTTCTGAAAGTGCTCCAGACGCGCACGCAGCCGCTGGCCGAGATCGCGGCCCAGGCCAAGAAGGCCGGGCAGCAGGGCATCGTGGTGGCCGGCGAGATCCTGCGGCGGAAACGCACGGAAGGGTAGCCATGCCTCCGTCTCCCTGGGTGCGCATCGACAACCGCCTGATTCACGGACAGGTCATCGAGGCCTGGCTTCCGTACATCGGCGCGTCCGTGCTCGTGGTGGCCAACGACGAGGTGGCTTCCGACGGCATCCAGCAGGAGATCATGTCCCTGGCCATTCCCCAGACCGCCACAGCCCTCTTCGTGCACGTGGAGCGGGTCCAGGCCGCCCTGGTCCAGGCCATGGCCGCCGGTCCCCAGGCCGCGCTCATCCTGTTCGCCTCCTGTTCCGACGCCCGGCGGGCCCTGGAACGGGGCTTCGTGTTCGAGCACCTGAACGTGGGCAACATCCACTACCGCCCCGGCAACCGCCAGATTTCCCCCAGCGTGGCCCTGTCCGCCGATGACGAATCCTGCCTGCGCTTCTTTCTGCAGCGCGGCATTGACCTGGATTTCCGCTGCGTGCCCAACGACCCGGTGCAAGCGAGGTTCACCTGATGGAATTCTCCCTTTCCACCCTGGCCTGGTTCGCCTTGGTCAGTTTTTTTTTGTCCTGGTTTCGCTCTGCCGCTTCACGCTGAACCTGGGCATCATTGAGCGGCCGCTGGCCATCGGTTTTTTCTGGTGTCTGGCGGGGGGGGACTGGCACATCGCCATGCCCGTGGCCGTGTTCTATGAGCTGTTCTGGCTGGACCTCATCCCCGCGGGCTCGTTCATTCCGCCGCACCTGGCCGCCGGGGTCACGGCGGCCCTGGCCCTGACCACCCACTTCGAGCTGACCCATCCGGCCCAGATCCTCGTGCCCCTGGTCCTGGGCATGCCGCTCACCTGGCTGGGCGCCCGCCTGGAGGGCAGCCTGCGCGAGTGGCAGAACCGCGACTACAGCAGCGTGCTCCAGTGGGCCCGGCACCCGGACGAGAGCGCCCGGCCCGGACGCATGGTCCTGCGCGCGGTGCTCACCTCGGCCCTGGTCCAGGGCCTGTTCTTCTTCGCCTGCCTCCTGTCCCTGGGCGTGCTCACGGATCTGGCCCTGCACCGTTTCGGCCCGGAACTGGCGGGTTCCCGGCTCAGCTGGACCCCGATTCTCCTGGCCGCGGGCCTGGGCGGGGTCCTGTCCCTGCGGCTGCGCCGGGCCCAGGCTTTGTTCGCCGTGGGCGTGGGTTTGGTCATACTTTTCTCCCTGTCCGGGCTTTTCTGACTTGTGGGGCGGGGAACTTTGTGATAAATTGAACGAACTTGTCCCGGACCAAGGAACCCCTTTTGGGGTCTCAAACCACCTGACGCAACTGAGGAGGATGACATGGCTATTTACGTGATCGGACACAAAAACCCTGACACCGACACCATCGCCGCGGCCATCGCCTTTGCCGAGCTGGCCGCCAAGGCCTACGGCGGGGAGTTCATCGCCGCCGCCCAGGGCGCCTGCCCGCCCGAGTCCGACTTCGTGCTCAAGAAGTTCGGCGTGAAGGCTCCTGAGCTGCTGACCGAGGCCGCCGGCAAGAAACTGGCCCTGGTGGACACCACCGACAAGGCCCAGCTGCCCGCCGACATCGACAAGGCCGAGGTCGCCTACGTGGTGGACCACCACAAGCTGGGCGACGTGACCACCTCCAACCCGCTCGAAATGTGGGTCTGGCCCGTGGGCTGCTCCTGCACCGTGGTCAAGGCCATGTATGACTACTTCGGCGTGGCCATTCCCAAGGCCATGGCCGGCATCATGCTCTGCGCCATCCTCTCCGACACGGTCATGTTCAAGTCCCCGACCTGCACCGACAAGGACAAGAAGGCCGTCGAGGCCCTGGCCAAGATCGCCGGCGTGGCCGACGTCATGGCCCTGGGCATGGAGATGTTCAAGGTGAAGTCCGCCGTGGAAGGCACCCCCATGCGTGAGCTGGTCTTCCGCGACTACAAGGACTTCAACATGGGCGGCAAGAAGGTCGGCATCGGCCAGCTGGAAGTGGTGGACCTGGGCATCCTGGCCCCCTACGAGGAAGCCCTGTACGCCGAGATCCAGAAGGTCAAGGGTGAGGACGGCGGCCGCCACAGCGTGTTCCTGCTGCTCACCGACATCATGAAGGAAGGCTCCAAGATGCTCTTCGTGTCCGACGATCCGTCGGTCATCCAGAAGGCCTTCGGCGTGAAGCCCGAAGGCAAGAGCGTCTGGCTGGACAAGGTCATGAGCCGCAAGAAGCAGGTCGTGCCTCCCTTTGAGAAGGCCTTCGCCTAGGCCTCACGCTCTGTTGCGATGCTGGGGCGGGACTTCGGTCCCGCCCCTTTTTTTCGTCGAAATGCAAGGGCCGCCGGGTTTCCCCGGCGGCCCTGTCTGGTTTTTCGTACGCGGCCCGGCTACTTGATGAGCTTGTGCTTCTTGAGCATGGCCTTGAGCGGGGCCACGTTGGCCTCGGTGAGCGGGGCCAGGGGCAGGCGCAGGCCCGGTTTGCAGCGGCCCATGTAGGACAGGGCGGTCTTCACCGGGATGGGGTTGGTCTCCAGGAACATGGCCCGGGAGATGTCCTGGATGGCGATGTTCAGGGCCTGGGCCTTCTTCATGTCGCCCTTGAAGAAGGCGGCGCAGAGCTGGGCCATCTTGGCGGGCAGGATGTTGGAGACCACGGAGATGACGCCCTGGCCGCCCACGGAGAGCAGCGGCAGGACCGTGAAGTCGTCGCCGGACAGGAGCAGGAACTTGGGCCCGCAGAGCTCCAGGACCTCGGTGCACTGCTTGAGGTCGCCGGTGGCCTCCTTGACGCCGATGGCCTTGGGCACTTCCTTGGCGATGCGGGCCAGGGTCTTGGGCAGCAGGTTCAGGCCGGTGCGTCCGGGCACGTTATAGACCACCATGGGCAGGGGCACGGCCTTGGCAATGGCCTTGAAATGCCCCACCAGCCCGTCGGGAGTGGGTTTGTTGTAGTAGGGCGTGATCTGGAGCGTGGCGTCGGCCCCGGCCTTCTTGGCCAGCTTGGTCAGCTCGATGGCCTCGCGCGTGCTGTTGGAGCCCGCCCCGGCGATGACCGGCACGCGCTTTTTGACCTGCTCCACGCACATGCGGATGACCCGGCCCTGTTCCTCGTGGTCCATGGTGGCGGCCTCGCCGGTGGTGCCGCAGGGCACCAGGCCGTCGATGCCCTGTTCGATCTGCCACTCCACGTGCGCCCGGTAGGCCTCCTCGTCCACCTTCCCCTGCTTGGTGAAGGGGGTGACGAGCGCGGTGAACGCCCCGCGAATCTTCATGACTCCTCCCTCGGCGGTGATTTTCCGCCGTCTAGTCCGTTTCCATGCCCTCGAACAGGGCGCTGATGGCGGGATCCTCGCGCACCTGGTCGGTGAGTCCGATGTTCAGGGAGCGGATGTCCCCCTCGTCGCGCCAGCGGAATCCCGGATCGCGGCCGGGCCACTCCAGAACTTCCAGGCGGTTCAAGGCCTTGCCCAGGCCGTAGGCGCGCATCCAGTAGGTCTTGCCCTCGCCGGCCACCATGCCCTTGAAGCCCGGGCCCGGGCCCGCGCCCAGGAGGATGTCCGGCAGGACCGCGTCCAGGGTGCGCAGGTAGGTCAGTTCCACAAAGTAGCCCCAGGGGCTCACGCCCACCACCAGTTTGGCGGTCTTGCGCTGGTGCTCCACGGCCTTGGAGATCAGGCCGATGAGGTCCTTGGGCGGCTCTTTTTCCGTGGGGGTCAGCGGCGGCAGGAGCACGAATCCCACCTTGCCGCCCCCGGGCAGGGGCAGCTCGGCCTGGGTCACGCTGGGCACGGTGAGCCACTGGCCCGGCAGGGAGACCCCGGCCTTGCGCATGGCCGCGGCCTCGTCCGGGATGAGCAGGCCCAGGTCGAAGTTGATCTTGGAATAGGCCTCGGCCAGGGCCTTCATCTTGGCCTGCGTGGGCTGCTTGCGGTCCTCGGGCAGGAACTCCCAGCCCCCGGAGATGGCGAACACGGGCACGGTCTTGCCCATGCTCTGGCGCAGGTCGTGGATGTAGGAGGCCCGGCGGGACAGGCCGCCGATGATCTTGCCGCCGCAGACCGGGCAGGGCCTGACGGCGCCTTCCGAGTTGCCGGAGAAGACGATGGTCAGCAGGGGATCGGCGGACCAGGACGCGCCCGCGCTGAGGAGCAGCGCGGTGAGCATCGCCAAGGTCGCGATGAACTGTTTCATTGCCGCCTAGCCGTTGATGTATTCCTTGAGTTCCTTGCCGGGGCGGAAGAAGGGCAGTTTTTTGGGCTGGACTTTGACCACGGCGCCGGTCTTGGGGTTGCGGCCGGTGTAGCCGCTGTAGGCCTTGATCTTGAAGCTGCCGAAGCCGCGGATCTCGACCCGGTCGCCGCGCACCAAGGCCTCCTTCACCGCGTCCACAAAGGCGGTGACGATCTTGGTGGATTCCTCGATGTGCAGCTTTTTCTTCTCAGCCAGGGCCTTGATCAGTTCGCTCTTGTTCATGGCGTCCCCCAAGTGCTTTGACGGCATGCCTGCGGTCCGGCGGCCGCCCCCAACGGACTGGGGGCGCGTTCGCACCGCTCATGAAAGATATCCATGCCGAAAAATACAGGTTTTCGTCAAGATATTAATCCGTGCCGATTCCCTGTAAAGGCCCAAGAACCGGGGTTCCGGCCAGTTCCTTCAGGCTATCAGCGCGGTATTTTTCAATTTTCACGGCCAGTGAAAAAATGTCACGGCCGGCCTGACATTTCGGGGCGAACTTGAGGAGCGGGGTCTGATTGCGCACGGCCTCCACCACGGTGGGGTCCAGCTGCACGTGGCCCAGGTCGGTGAGCTCCAGGTCCAGGAAATTCTTGCAGGCCATGTCCAGGCGCTTGAAGGTCTGGCGGGCCTCGCGGGCGTCGGCGGCCTGGTTGACCACCACCCAGAAGTCCCGGACCCCGTGCTGGCTGGCCAGGACCTTGATCACGGCGTAGCCGTCGGTGAGCGAGGTGGGCTCGGGCGTGACCACCACGAGCCGGTGCCGGGCGGCCTGGGCAAAGGACAGCACCGTGCGGTTGATGCCCGCGCCCAGGTCCAGGACCAGGAAGTGGTAGCGGCCCACCAGGTCCGTGAGGCGCTGGAACAACAGGCCCTGCATGTCCTCGTCCATCTCCACCAGCTCGGGCACGCCGCTGGCCGCGGGCAGGATGTCCAGGCCGCCCGGCTCCAGGGCCAGGACCACGTCCCGGGGCCGGACGCCCTCGCGCAGCAGGTCCTGGAGGTTCTTGTCCGGGGACAGGCCCAGGAGCACGTCCAGGTTGGCCAGGCCCAGGTCGCAGTCCATGAGCAGCAGGCTGTGTCCGGCGGCGTGCAGGGCGTAGCCCAGATTCAGGGCCAGGTTGGTCTTGCCCACGCCGCCCTTGCCCGAGAGCACGGCCAGGGAGAGCGTCTGGTTGGCGTTGTGCATGGTTTCCCTCATTTGCCGAAGAGGAATTTCTTCTCGTTGGCGTGCACCTGGGTGGCCTCGCGGGTGACCAGGTCCACGTCGGGCAGGGGCGCGGTGACAACGCGGTTCTTGCCCTGGCCCTTGGCCCGGTACAGGGCCTTGTCGGCCAGGGCCATGAGCTCGGCCTCGGTCAGGGGCACGCTGCCCCGGTAGGAGGCCAGTCCGGCCGAGAAAGTCACCTGGAAGCGCTGCTCCGGCCCCTGGAAGACGATTTCCGAGAACTGGGCCAGGACGCGGCCCACGATCTCCGAGGACTTCACCAGGCCCACGCCGGAGAGGATCAGGGCGAACTCCTCGCCGCCGATGCGCGCGGCCAGGTCGTAGCGGCGCTTGTTCTCCAGGAGCACGCGGGCCAGGGCCTTGAGCACCTCGTCGCCGCAGGGGTGGCCGTGGGTGTCGTTCACGGCCTTGAAGTCGTCCAGGTCCATGAGCGCCAGGCACACGGGCATGCGGCTGCGCCGGGCCCGCTCGATCTCCAGGTCCAGGGCCCGCTCGAAGGAGCGGCGGTTGGCCAGGCCGGTGAGCGGGTCGTGGTCGGTCTGGTAGGCCAGCCGGTCCAGGGTCTGCTGGTACAGGGTCAGGTGCGGCAGGGCCCGGCCGTCCAGGGGCAGGGTCAGCCAGTGGTGCAGCCCGTGCTCCTCGGCCAGGGCCGACCAGCGCTCCAGGTCCAGGCCCGGGAACAGCCGGAACACGCCCAGGCCGCCGCCGTTGTCCCATTCCCGGCAGGTCGCCTCGTGCTCTCCGCAGAGGGCCTGGCGCAGGGCCGTGAGATCGGCCAGCAGATGGGCGTTTAGGCCCGGATCAGGCTTTTTTTCCGGCATGGGCGTACAGCAGCTGGCCGCGGATCAGCTCGTCCAGGTCGCCGTCCAGCACGGCGTCCACGTTTCCGGTCTCGGTGTCCGAGCGGTGATCCTTGACCAGCCGGTAGGGTTGCAGGGTGTAGGTGCGGATCTGACTGCCGAAGCCGATGGCGTCCTTGGCCGCGTGGTCCGCCCGCTTGGCCTCCTCGATCTTCTTGAGCTCCAGCTCGTAGAGCCGGGCCTTGAGGATCTTCATGGCCAGGGCCTTGTTCTTGAGCTGGGACTTCTCGTTCTGGCACTGGACCACGATGTTCGTGGGCAGGTGCGTGATGCGCACGGCCGAGTTGGTCCGGTTCACGTGCTGACCGCCCGGCCCGCTGGCCCGGAACACGTCGAGGCGCAGGTCCTCGTCGCGCACGTCGATCTCGATGTCCTGCTCGATGTCCGGATAGACCGCCACCGAGGCGAAGGAGGTGTGCCGGCGGCCCGAGGCGTCGAACGGCGAGATGCGGATGAGCCGGTGGATGCCGGTCTCGCCCTTGAGCAGGCCGTAGGCGTAGAGCCCGTCGATGGACAGGGTCACGCTCTTGAGCCCGGCCTCTTCGCCCGGCAGGAAGTCCATGACCGTCACGGCATAGCCCTTGGCCTCGGCCCAGCGGGTGTACATGCGCAGGAGCATCTCGGCCCAGTCCTGGGACTCCACGCCGCCCGCGCCGGGGTGGATCTCCAGGATGGCCGCGGTCTTGTCCTCGGGCCCGGAGAGCAGGGTGGCCATTTCCGTGGTGTGCAGGCAGCGGGACAGGGTGGAGAGCTGCTCGTTGAGCGCCTCCAGGGCCTCGGCGCTCTTGTCCTCGCGGGCCATCTCCAGCCACTCCTCGGTGTCCCGGCGGGCCTTGTCCAGGGTGGCGTACATCTCCAGCCGGGCCTCCAGCTGGCTTTTTTCGCGCAGGACCGGGGTCAGCTTCTCGGGCTTGTCCCAGGCGCCGGGGCGGGACAGCTCGGACTCGATCTCGGCCAGCCGCTCCCTGGAGGCCTGATAGTCAAAGCCGCCCCCAGAGGGATTGGAACTGGTCCAGGAGCTCGGTGCCCAGGGTCTTCAAATCGGGATATTGCAGCATGGTGTTCCTTGTTTCAGCCGCGCAATCTCCGGCGCGGGGCGGTTCCGGCCGGGGCCAGCAGGCAGGCCAGGGCCAGGAGGGCGGCGGTTCCGGTCAGGATCCAGGTCTGGACCCGGAAGGTCCGGTGAAAGAACGTGGTCCCGGACTCCAGCCGGACCTCGCCGCGCACCGCGGCCTCGACGAACAGGCCGCTTTTGGCCGTGATCCGGCCCAGGGGGTCGATCAGCAGCGAGACGCCCGTGTTGGTGGCCCGGGCCAGCCAGCGCCCCTGTTCCACGGCCCGCAGGATGGTGAGCTGGAGGTGCTGCCAGGGGGCCGAGGAGTCGCCGAACCAGGCGTCGTTGCTGATGCTCACCAGGAGATTGGCCCCTTGCTCCACGCGGCGCTGGGCCAGTTCCGGGAAGATGCCTTCATAGCAGACCAGGGTTCCCAGGGCAATGGCGCCGCTGGTCAGGGCCCGCTCGTTGTGGCCGGAGGAGAAGTCGCCCACGCTCTCCACCAGCTTGCCCAGGGGCAGCCACTGGCCCAGGGGCACGTATTCGCCGAAGGGCACCAGGTGCTCCTTGTCGTAGTGCCCGGCCTCGCGGCCGTCCGGGCCCAGGAGATAGGCCCGGTTGAGCAGCTGGGGCACGGCCGGCGGGGTGGCCGGAACGTAGGCCGGGGCCCCGGCCAGCAGGGCCGTGCCGTGCGCGTGGACAAAGCCCGTGACCCGGTCGCGCAGGGGGCTGGACTCCTGGAAATAGAACGGCAGGGCCGTCTCGGGCCAGACCAGCAGGTCCAGCTTGCCGGACTCCAGGGCCTGGGCCGAGAGCCGGGCGTACTTCTCCACCGTGGCCACCTGGTATTCCGGGTCCCACTTGAGGCTCTGGTCGATGTTGCCCTGGATCAGGGCCACGTGTGCGGCGGGGCCCTGGAAATCGGCCTGGCGCACGTTCTGCCAGCCGAAGAATCCCAGGCCGGCGGCCAGGATCAGGGCCGGGACCAGGGCCTGGACATGCCGCGAGGCCAGGGCCAGACCCGCGGCCACGGCCGCCAGCGCGCCGGACAGGCCGTAGGCCCCGATGAGCGACGCGCCCTGGACGGCCCAGGGCCAGGGGGCCGCGGACGAGGACAGGGTCAGCCAGGAAAAGCCCGTGAGCAGGCGGCCCATGCACCATTCCATGCCGGCCCAGAGGAATCCGGCGCAGAGCGGGACGAGCAGCGGGGAGAACCGGCGCAGGGCCCGCTGCATGAACAGGGTGAACAGGCCGTAATAGACCCCCAGGGCCGAGGCCAGAAGCAGGGGGCAGGGCAGGGCCAGGTACCAGGGCAGGTTCCCGTAGTGCTGCACCGGGATGTAGATCCAGTAGAGGCAGCCGGAACCGGCCAGGGTCCCGGCCAGCCAGCCGGTCTTCATGGCCGCCTTGGCGCCCTTGGCCCGGGCCGCGATGCAGAGGAGCCCCAGGGGCAGGAGCAGGGCCGCCGGGGGGACCTGGAGAAAGGGATTGGCGAAGCCGAGCCAGGCCCCGGCGGCGCAGAGCAGGACGAGCATGGTCATGCTTTCGGGGTCTCCGGCCTGTTCGGGAGGGGTTCGATGCGCACCAGGCGCACGTGCTTGGCGTCGGCGTCCTGGACCAGGAAGCGCCAGGGCCCCAGGTCAAAGGATTCGCCGTCGGCCGGGACGGCCCCGGCCAGTTCGGTGAGGTAGCCGCCGATGCTCTCCACGTCCTCGGAGGCCAGGTCCAGGCCCAGGGCCGTGTTCACGTCCTCCAGGAGGGTGCGGCCGGAGCAGAGCATGCTGCCGTCCTCGCGGCGCTCGATCTCGTCGGGCCTCAGGGCGTCGTACTCGTCCTCGATGTCGCCCACGATCTCTTCGAGCACGTCCTCCATGGTCACCAGCCCGGCCGTGCCGCCGTACTCGTCCTGGACGATGCCCAGGTGCATGCGCTCGTTCTGGAACTGGCGCAGCAGGCTGCGCACGCTGGCCTGGGCGTTGACGAAGAAGATGGGCCGCATGATGTTTTTGGGTCCGCAGGGGGCCTGGCCCTGGCAGTGGGGGTCCAGCAGGGGCCGCAGCAGGTCCTTGGCGTGCACGATGCCGACCATGCGGTCCTTGGTCTCCTCAAAGATGGGGATGCGCGAGTGGCCGCAGGTCACGATGAGCCCGGCCAGCTCCTCCAGGCTCGCGTCGGCCTCGGCGCAGGCGATGTCGATGCGCGGGACCATGATGTCCTCGACCCGGGTCTTGCCCAGGTCGAGCACGTTGAGCAGCATGGAGACCTGTTCGGCGGGGATGGCGCCCTCGTCCTTGGCGTCCAGGATGTGCTCTTCCAGATCGTGGCTGTTGGTCTTGCTGCGGAAGAGGTTGATGATCCGGGAGAGAAATCGGCCGTCGGAATCCTCGTCCAAAACGCGTCTCCTTGTGACAGGTCCGAAAGGCGGGCAGTCACCTGTTTTGCGGTGATCCCGTAGGTTTGGGAATTAGATTGCGCCGGACGATCTGTCAACACGGGCTCAGGCCGTGGGTTCCACGCCCTTGTCCCGGTAGATCTCCAGGTACTTGCGCACGACCCAGTTCTCGATGCTCTCGTCGCCCTGGCCCTTGAGCGGCCTCCAGACCGGCAGGCCGGTGTCCGGGGACAGGCCCTTGAGCCGGGAGGTGAACTCCAGGCCCAGGTCCAGGACCCCGGCGGATTCCCGGAAGACCCGGCGCACCGTGGCCCCGAGCACGTAGCGTTGGGGCGGATCGGCCCGGAGCTCCAGGGCCACGTAGCAGCCTGTGCCCGCGGCCAGGCCCAGGCGCTGTTGGCCCTCCTTGTCCAAGAGCCGGGTCTCCACCCGGCCGCCGCCGCCGGAGATGTCCTTGACCGAGAACCGGCCCAGGCTGGGCAGGGTGGCCGGAGGCGGCGGCTCCTGGCCCTCCTCGGGCGGAGGCGGCGGCAGGAGCCAGGCCAGGCACTGGCGCAGGGTGGCGTCGTCCTGCGGCAGGATTTCGAACACCGGGATGGCCGAGGACGGCGGGGCCATGCGCAGGAAGGCCCGCTTCTGGGACAGGACGATGCGCTCGGGAATGGCCAGGGCCAGCAGGGCGGTGTGCTTTCCGGCCTTGGGCACGGCCGAGACCTGGGTGCTGAAATGGTAGAAGATCTTGCGCTTGCCCGCGGCCGAACCCTGGCCGATCTGGAAGAAGCCGTCCACCTCCCGGCCCACCCAGGACGGGCCGGGGGAGATGCCCGCGGGCAGCTCCAGGGTCAGGGAGTTCCGGCCGATCTCGGCCAGGGCGCAGGCAATGGAGCGGCGGCGTTCGTCCTTCTGGTGGAAGCTCAACTCCACCTTGGAGCGGCGCAGCAGGGCGTTTTCCAGGACCTCCCGGATGGACGGCGGGTCCGTGAGCATGCCCACGGGCGGCTCGGCGTCTTCCCGGTTCTGCCGCCAGCGCAGCCACAGCCGGCCGAGGAAAAAGGCCAGGATGCAGAAGATCACCACGGTCGCGGCCAGGGTCACCAGGGCCGGGGTCACGGCTCCGCCCGAGCCGAAGGACTCGCCGATCTGCTGCACGAAATGGCGGTCCAGGGTCGGCTCGTTGAACGAGGGCGGCTGCGTCGCGAACATGGAAAGGCGTTCGGTCATGGCTGTCTCCGGCCCGGGGGCCATGGCCATTGGATACGCGATTTCCGTAATAAATGAAATGGGGCCGGACCGGGAATCAGGCCCGGCTGCGACGCAGATGGATGTCCAGGCAGGCCAGGGCGGCAGGGGTGATCCCGGAGATGCGGCCGGCCTGGCCCAGGGTCAGGGGCCGCAGCCGCGACAGCTTTTCCACCGCCTCGCGGGTCAGCCCGGCCACGGCGGCGTAGTCCAGGTCCGGGGAGAGCGGCGCGCCCTCCATGTCCGCCTGGCGCTCGGCCAGTTCGGCCTGGCGCTCCAGGTATCCGGCGTAGCGCACCTGGGTCTCGGCCTCGGCCAGCACCTCCGGGTCCGCGGCGGCCAGGGGCTCCCAGAACGCGGCCAGGTCCCGGATCTCCACCTGGGGCTGGCGCAGGATCTGGGCCAGGGGCACGGCCTTGCCCGGGGCCACGGCCTGGATTCCGGCCAGGCGTTCGCGGGTGGCGGCGTCGGGCCGCACCTGGACCTGTTCCAGGGCCTCCAGGACCTCGGTGAGCCGGGCGCGCTTGGCCGTGAACCGGGCCCAGCGGGCCTCGTCCACCAGGCCCAGGTCCCGGCCCAGGGGGGTGAGCCGCAGGTCCGCGTTGCCCTCGCGCAGGAGCAGCCGGTACTCGGCCCGGGAGGTGAACATGCGGTAGGGTTCGCTGGTGCCCTTGGTCACCAGGTCGTCCACCAGCACGGCCATGTAGGCCTGGTCCCGCCGCAGGATCACGGGGGGGAGGCCGCGCAGGACGGCGGCCGCGTTGAGCGCGGCCCACAGGCCCTGGGCCGCGGCCTCCTCGTAGCCCGAGGTGCCGTTGATCTG
>DFYP01000207.1:17137-70123 GCA_002382645.1 Desulfovibrio sp. UBA4079
CCAGGCCCTCGGGCTCCAGGAAGACCTGGTGGCGCTCCTTGTCCGGGAAGCGGGCCACCTTGTCCTCGATGGACGGGCAGTAGCGCGCGCCCACGCCCTGGATCACCCCGGTATACAGGGGCGAACGGTCCAGGCCCTTCTTGATGGCTTCATGGGTGGCCGCGTTGGTGTAGGTGATGTGGCAGGGGACCTGGGGCAGGACCGGGCCCGGGCCGCAGAAGCTGAAGCCCGGGGGCGGGTCGTCGCCGGGCTGGACCTCCAGGCCGGAGAAATCGATGCTCTCCTTGAGCAGCCGGGGCGTGGTCCCGGTCTTGAGCCGGCCCAGTTCCAGGCCCAGGTCCCGCAGGCTGGCGCTCAGGTCCTGGGACGCGGGGTCGCCCAGGCGGCCGCCGCTGAAATGGGTCAGGCCCACATGGATGAGCCCGCGCAGGAAGGTGCCGGTGGTCAGGAGCACGGCCCGGGCCCTGTGGGTCTGCCCCAGGGCCGTGGCCACTCCGGCGGCCCGGCCGTTCTCCTGGAGCACGGTCACGGCCATGTCCTGGCGGACCCAGAGGTTTTCCCGGCCGAAGATGTCCCGGCGGACCACCCGCAGGTAGGCGTCGCGGTCGATCTGGGCCCTGGTGGCCCGCACGGCCGGGCCCTTGCGGGTGTTCAGGATGCGGAACTGGATGCCCGCCTTGTCGGCCCACCGGCCCATGTGGCCGCCCAGGGCGTCGATCTCCCGGACCATGTGGCCCTTGGCCAGGCCGCCGATGGCCGGGTTGCAGGAAAGGTGCCCGATGCGCTCGGCGTTGACGGTCAGGAGCAGGGTGGCCAGGCCCAGCCGGGCCGCGGCCATGGCCGCCTCGCACCCGGCGTGGCCGGCGCCGACCACCACCAGGTCGAAGAGGGAGGGCGGGGGACGGCGCATGAATGGTCCCGCATCAGCCCAGGAGCACCAGGCCCATCACCTTGGCGTCGTTGACGGTGTTTTTGATGCTCGACTGCTCGTTGGGCTGGTGGGCGAAGTGGTTCAGCGTGGCCCAGACCACGGCCTGGTGTCCGCGGCGGCGCAGGAACGCGGCCACGGTGCCGCCGCCGACCCCCACGGGCTTGGGTTCGCCGCCATAGACCCGGCGGATGGCCGCCATGGTCTTGGCCACGATCTCGGCGTCCGGGGGCGTGGGCGGGGCGGCCTGCTCGCGCTGCACCGTGGCGTAGGCGATGCTCACCCCGTGCTCGCGCTCCACCTCCCGGCCCAGGTCCTGGATGCGGCCGAGCACCGTGTCCAGGGAGTAGTGCGGCAGCACGCGCATGTCCACGTAGAACACGTCCCGGCCGGGCAGGGTGTTGATGTTGCCCACGTTGGCCTCTTTCTTGGTGGGCTCGAAGGTGGACACCGGCGGATCGAAGAGCGGGTCGGCGTCGGCGAATTCCCGGTACAGGCCGCGGACGCGCAGGATCAGGTCCGCTGCGGCCACCAGGGTGTTGACGCCCTTTTCCGGGGTGGAGGCGTGGCACTGGCGGCCGTTCACCGTGACCTGGAGCCAGAACATGCTTTTTTCGGCCACCTCGACCATGCCCGAATCGGGCTGGCCGAAGTCCGGGATGAGGAACAGGTCGTTCTTGCCGAAGACCTCGGGGTGCTCGCGGAGCACGTGGTCCAGGCCGAACACGCTGCCGGTCTCCTCATCGGAGACGAACAGCAGGCCGTAGTTCATGGGCGGGATGGTCTTTTTTTCCAGAAGATAGCGGGCCAGGAGCAGGGAGGAGACCAGGCCCTGCTGGTTGTCCTCCACGCCCCGGCCGATGAGCAGGTCGTCGTTCTGCACCAGCTCGTAGGGATCGCTGTTCCACAGGGCCAGGTCGCCGGGCGGCACGATGTCCAGGTGGGAGATGACCCAGAAGGTGCGCGCAGTGTCCCGTCCCGGGATCAGGGCCGCGATGTTCGGCCGGAAACCGCAGGGCACCGAGGGGTCCGGGGCCGGAAAGTCGCGGATGTCGGTGAGGCCCAGGCCGCGCAGATGTTCGCGGGTGAACTCCGCCTTGGCCTCTTCGCCCGGGCCGCCGTTCTTGGGGCCCACGGCCGGGATGGCCGTGAGGCGGCGCTGGAGGTTGACCACGTAGTCGGACTGGGATTCCAGGAAGGCGAAGAGGTCCTGCATGGTCCGCTCCCATGGGGCGCGGCCGGAGTCTCGGGCCGCGGCCCGGCAGGCTGTGAGGAAAAAAAAGGGCGGGGTTGCCCCCGCCCATGATTCCGGACTCGGGCTAGCGGCCCCTGGCGGCGCGCTTGGACGCCTTGAGGGGGTTGATCTTGACCTTGCCCTGGGTGTCCACCTGGGCGCGCACGTGGGTGGCGAAGTTGCACACCCCGAGGGCCCACTTGCGGGCCGGCTGCGGGTAGCTGGGGCAGAACTTTTCGTCTTCGAAGGCCACCATGCGCTCACAGCCCTCGCACTTGTCGATGACCGGCTGCAGGATGACGCCTTTGAAGGACAGACCCTCGGGGGTCTTCACCGCGCCCTCGAACGAGCCGGCTTTCACGTTGCCGTTGGCCATGAACGCTCCTCCTTGCACACGCCGCGCTGGTCCATGCGGCCGGCGGCGGGGTTGATCGTAATCGTCAGCGCCAAGAAACGCGCTCAATATGCCCTTGAACCGGATCTTGTCAAGTGCCTTGCGGCGCGGGGGCTGCCAGCACCTCGGGCGTGAGGCCCTGGATCACATGCAGCAGCAGGTTCGTGACCTTCTGGGCGTTGTCCGTAAAGATCCGCAGGACCTCTTCCCAGGTCACCGGGGTCTCGTCCTCTTTCCAGCAGTCGTAGTCCGTGCTCATGGCCACGGCGGCGTAAGGCAGGCCGGCCTCGTTGGCCAGGGCGCATTCGGGCGCGATGCTCATGTTGATCACGTCCGCGCCCCAGGCCCGGAACATGTGCGATTCCGCCCGGGTGGAGAAGCGCGGGCCTTCGATGGTCACCACGGTGCCGCGCTCGTGGTGCGGGAAGCCCAGGTCCTTGCAGCCCTCCAGGAGCCGTCCCCGCAAGCCCTTGTGGAAGGGGTCGGCCATGGGCGTGTGGGCCGGGCTGTGGGGCTTGAAATGCTCGTGGAAGGTGCTGATGCGGTGTTTGGTGAAGTCGATGAACTGATCCAGGACCACCAGGTGCCCGCGTTCGATGCGCCGGCGCAGGGAGCCTACGGCCGTGGTGGCCAGGATGCAGGCGCATCCCCGGTCCTTGAGCGCCTGGACGTTGGCCCGGAAGTTCACCTGGCTGGGAGGAATGGTATGGTCCCGCCCGTGCCGGGCCAGGAGGTAGACCTCTTTGTCGAACAGGTGGAGGACCCGCAGGCTGGAGCTGGGCGCACCGTAGGGGGTGGATATCTCGATGTCGCGCATGTCCTGGAGGACATGCGCCGCAGAACTCTCCTGGAGGACGTCCGCGTTGTCCAGGCCGCTGCCGCCGATAACGCCGATCTTGAGCATAGGGGGGTGGTTCTCTCTGGATTACAGTTTGATCAGGTATTCGTGGGTGTGGCCCAGGAGCTTGGCCGGGCCGTCCAGAAAGCCCAGCTCCACCACGTAGCCGATGCCCACGACCTTGCCGCCCGCGACCTCCACGAGCTTGAGCATGCCGCCGGTGGTCCCGCCGGTGGCCAGCAGGTCGTCGATGAGCAGCACCGGCTCGCCCGGGGCTATGGCGTCCTCGTGCATGCACAGGGTGTCCGTGCCGTATTCCAGGTCATAGGTCACGGAGGTGGTCTTGTAGGGCAGCTTGCCGGGCTTGCGCACGGGCACGAAGCCGATGCCCAGGCGGTAGGCCAGGGGCGCGCCGAAGATGAACCCGCGGGCCTCGGCGGCCAGGATCTTGGTGGCGCCCTTGTGCTGGAAGCGCTCGGCCATGGCGTCGATGGTGTGCTGGAAGGCCTTGGGCTCCGCCAAAAGCGGGGTGATGTCGAAGAACAGGATGCCTTCCTTGGGATAGTTGGGGATGTCACGGATGTAGCGTCGCAGGTCCATGAGGGCCTCCTTGTGCCAGGATGCGACCTTGTACGGCCTCCTCCAAAATCTTGTCAACGCCCCGCGTTGCGGGTTTTCTCCGCCTGGGCTAGGGGAGGGAATGCCGTTCGCCAAAAGAAGCCTGGGCCAGAATTTTTTGTGCGATCCCAACACCGCGCGCCGCATCGTGGCGGCCCTGGAGATCGGTCCGCAGGACACGGTCCTGGAGATCGGCCCGGGCCGCGGGGCGCTCACGGAGTGGATCGCGGCCGCGCACCCGGCCCGGTTCCTGGCCCTGGAAAAGGACCGCGACCTGGCCCCGGCGCTCACCGAGCGCTGGCCCGGGGTGGAGGTGCTCCTGGGCGACGCCCTGGAATACCCCTGGGAGTCCGTGGACTCCCCCTCCTATAAGATAGGGGGCAACCTGCCCTACAACGTGGCCTCGCCGCTCATCTGGGAGTTCGTGTCCCGGGCCGCGGACTACGGCCGGGCCGTGTTCATGGTCCAGCACGAAGTGGCCCTGCGGCTTACGGGCGAACCCGGCACCCGGGCCTACGGCGCGCTCACGGCCTGGGTGCGGACCTTCGCGGACACGGACTATCTCTTCAAGGTCAGCCCCAATGTTTTCCGCCCCCGGCCCAAGGTGGATTCGGCCGTGGTCCTGTTCCGGCCCCGGGCCGGACGTCCGGAAATGGACCAGTCCCGGGCTCTTTCCGCTCTTTTGCATCGCTGCTTCCAGTTGCGTCGAAAACAGATGTCCAACATATTGAAATCTCAATGGGAATCAGGTGTGGGACAGTGGTTCGAGGAGCATGGCCTGGCCCCCTCCAGCAGGCCGGAAAACCTGTCCCCACAGCACTTTCTGGACTTGGCGACGTTCATGAAATTTCACTTTTTCACTTGACTTCGCCTGGAAAATCTTGTTTTCAAGTGATGCGAAAACTGAAGGTGAGCATTACCGGGCCTTCCCGGGCGCGACGTGAGAATTTAAAGCGTCTGGACAGGAACCCCGGTTTGCAGTACAACCCGGAGCAAGTAAAAGCGCTGATTTCATTGCCTTCGAAAGTGAGCGGCCATTCCTTGACGATGTCGTGATCGTCGAAAACCTTATTGAGGAGGAAGGACTGATGACTAAGGCTGAGCTGGTTGTCAAAATCGCGGAGAAGGCCAATCTGACCAAGGCGAACGCCGAGCGCGCCCTGAACGCTTTCCTGGAGACCGTGGAGGGTACCCTGGTCAAAGAGAAGAAGCTGACCCTGACCGGTTTCGGCACCTTCCTGGTCGAGCAGCGCAAGTCCCGCGTGGGCCGCAACCCCCGCACGGGCGCCACCATCAAGATTCCGGCCACCAAGATCGTGAAGTTCCGCCCCGGCAAGCTGCTCAAGGACGCCGTCAAGTAAGGTAGGGATCCATTATGCTCCACGGTGAAACTGTTCACAGCCCTCTGCCCATGGATCTTCCCTGGTGGCAGGCCGACCATGCCGTGTTCTTCGGTGTGCTGTACATCGTGCTGGCCGTCATCGGCATCGGCATGGGGTACTGCATTCTGAAAGCCTGGTGGGATTCCCGGGACGGCGGCGTAAGCCACCATCACTAGGGTTTTCGCGCGGCTTCCGTCTGAGTAAGTGACACGGCCCGTCCGGACCTTCCCGGGCGGGCCGCTTCGCATTGCCCGCCGCTGGAGCGGGCCCGAGGCATCCTCTCTCCATTCCTCCGGAATATTTGCCTTGCCTTCTGTCTGACGAAGGCGTAGTTGAATCTTTTGCAAATATCGCCGCCCGGTATTTTCCGGGGGCCTCCAGGGAGGTGATGTCTCCATGCCCGGTATTGTTCTCGACGACTCCGACAACTTCGATGTGGCCCTGCGCCGCTTCAAGAAGCAGGTCGAGAAGGCTGGCATCCTCTCCGAGCTGAAAAAGCGTCAGCACTACGAAAAGCCCAGCGTCCAGCGCAAGAAGAAGAAGGCCGCCGCCAAGAAGCGGCTCGTCAAGAAACTCCGCAAAATGAAAATGATGTAATGGCCCTACAGGCACGAATCGAAACCGACTTCGTCACCGCCTACAAGGCCAAGGAAACGGTTCGGGTGGCTGTCTTGAGGATGCTCAAGACAGCCATCAAGAACCGTCAGGTGGAACTGCTCCGTCCTCTGGATGACGGAGAGATCCTTGATGTCATTGCCAAACAGGTCAAGCAACGCCGCGAATCCATCGAACAGTTCACCAGCGGCAACCGTCCCGATCTGGCCGACAAGGAAGCCCGCGAGCTGGAAATGCTGGTGGGCTATCTGCCCCAGGCCCTGACCGAGGCGGAGCTGACCGCCGCCATCGATGCCGTGGTCCGCGAACTCGGGGCCACAAGCCTCAAGGACATGGGCCGCGTCATGCAGGCCGTGCTTGAGGCCCACAAGGGACAGGTGGACGGCAAGAAGGCCAGTGAACTGGTCCGGGCGCGGCTCTCGTCCTGACCGACGCGAATTCATGGAATCCAGAACATTCCAGTTGCTGGAATTCCCCAAGGTGCTGCGGGTCCTCGCGGATCGCGCGGTGTCCAAGGCCGGGGAAGACGCCTGCCTCGCCATCGCGCCCCTGCGCGATGAGGCTTCGGTGCGTCTTCAGAACCGGCTCCTGGAGCAGGCCGTGGAGTGGCGCAAGGAGACCGGCTTCTCCCTGAGCCCCTTCGAGCCCCTGGACGGCCTGGCGGCCGCCACGGAGCGGCCCGCGGCCGTGCTGGACCAGGACGCCCTGTTTGCCCTGCTCAAGACCCTGGAGCAGGCCAAGGCCGCCCGCGAGGCCCTGCAGGGCTTTGACCAGCGCGGCTGGGACGAGCTCATGGAGGCCGTGGCCCGCGCGCCGTGGCCCGCCACGGCCTGGTCGGCCGTGCGGCGCTGTCTGGACGACGAGGGCCGCCTGCGCGACGAAAGCTCGCCCGGGCTGATGGCCGTGCGCGGCGAGATCCGCGGCATCCACCAGCGCTGCACCAAGAAGGTCAAGGATTTCATCCTGGGCGAGGACCTGGCCCGGTTCCTCCAGGACGAGTTCATGACCATCTCCTCGGACCGCTACGTCCTGCCGCTCAAGGCGAATTTCAAGGGCCGCTTCCAGGGCATCATCCACGACTACTCCCAGACCGGCGAGACCTGCTATTTCGAGCCCATGTTCCTGGTGGAGCTGAACAACCAGCTCCAGGAACTCAAGCAGGAGGAACGCCGCGAGGAGCGCAAGGTCCTGGAGTTCCTGACCGGCATCGTGCGCCAGGAGCGCGAGGCCGTGGCCGACGCCTCCCGGGCCCTGGTGGCCCTGGACGTGCTCCTGGCCAAGACCGCCCTGGCCCAGGCCCTGGGCGGCCGGACCCTGGACCTGGAGCCGGGCCTGCCCCCGCGGCTCATGGAGGCCCGCCATCCGCTCCTGGCCCTGGACAAGGGCGGGGTGGTGCCCCTGGATATCAAGCTCCAGCCCGGCCAGCGGGCCCTGGTCATCAGCGGCGGCAACGCGGGCGGCAAGACCGTCTGCCTCAAGACCCTGGGGCTCATCGCCCTGATGGCCTTTTCCGGCCTGCCCGTGCCCGTGGGCATCGGCAGCAGCCTGCCCCTGTGGAAGCAGATCTTCGTGGTCCTGGGCGACGAGCAGAGCCTGGAGGACCACGTGAGCACGTTCACGGCCCAGGTGCGCTACCTGTCCCGGGTCTGGGAGCGGGTGGACCAGGACACGCTGTTTCTCCTGGACGAGTTCGGCGCGGGCACGGACCCCACCCAGGGCGCGGCCCTGGCCCAGTCCGTGCTGGACAATCTTTTGGAACGCGGGGCCTCGGTGCTGGTGGCCACGCACTTCCCGGCATTGAAGGCCCACGCCCTGGCCGCCGCGGGCGTGCGCGCGGCCAGCGTGCTCTTCGACCCAGGCACCAAGAAGCCGCTGTTCCGCCTGGCCTACGACCAGGTGGGCGCGAGCATCGCCCTGGACGTGGCCCGGGAGCACGGTTTGCCCGAGGCCATCCTGGCCAAGGCCCAGCAGTATCTGCTCCTGGACGGCTCGGACACCACGGCCGTGCTGGACCGGCTCAACGCCCAGGCCGTGACCCGGGAAAAAGAGCTGGCCGCTCTTTCCGAGGAGCGCGAGCGGCTGCGGGCCAAGCGCGCCTCCCTGGAGGCCCGCTTCGACAAGGAGCGCCGGGCCCTGGTGGACGAGATCAAGGCCCAGGCCCAGACCGTGCTCCACGAGTGGAAGAACGAGAAGATCGGCCGCAAGCAGGCCCTCAAGAAGCTGGCCGAGGCCCGGGAGGGCCTGGAAGGCGTGGGTTCCCTGGCTGCCGAGGCGGCTGCTCCGGCCTTTGGTTGGGACGACCTGCGGCCGGGCCAGGCCGTGGAATACCGGGCCTGGGGCCGCAGCGGCGTGGTCCTGGACAAGGACGAGCGCAAGCGCCAGGTGAAGATCGACCTGGACGGCGTGGCCCTCTGGGTCAAGGAGGCCGATCTGGGCCCGGCGCAGGGCGCGGCCCCGGCCAAGGCCCCGGCGGCAACCCGGGACAGCGGTCCCGCTGTGGAGGGCCTGACCCGCAGCCTGGATCTGCGCGGCCAGCGCGCCGACGAGGCCCTGCGCGAGCTGGAGCGTTTTCTGGACGACTGCCTGCTGCGCGGAGCAGGGCGGGCCGAGATCATCCACGGCCGGGGCACCGGGGCCCTGCGCCGCGAGGTGCACGAATTTCTGCGGCAGTTTCCGGCGGTGGACGCCTTTGCCCTGGCCCCCGAGGACCGGGGCGGCGACGGCATGACCGAAGTGACCCTCAAGTAGCGGGGCCGGCGTGAACTCCCAAGCCATCCAGGCCGTGAAAGCCAAGCTCGTGCTCTCGGACGTGGTCCGCCGCTACGTGGACCTGCGCCCCGTGTCCGGCCGGTTCATGGGCGCCTGCCCGTTCCACCAGGAGACCAAGCCGTCCATGTCGGTGAACGACGAGGAGGGCTTCTTCTACTGCTTCGGCTGCCAGGCCTCTGGCGACGTGATAGATTTCTACAAGCGGATCAACGGATTGGAGTTCCGCGAGGCCCTGGAGCAGCTGGCCGCCGAGGCCGGGGTGGAACTGGGCGCGGAACGCGACGATCCCGAGGCCCGCGAGCAGCAGCGCCGGAAAAAGGTCTTCCTGGACATGCACGACCAGGCCCGGGACTTCTTCCGGCACAACCTGGGCCGCCAGGAGGGCCGCCCGGCCCGCGAATACCTCAAGCGCCGGGGCATCGAGCCGCGCATCGTGGAGGCCTTCGGCCTGGGCTATTCCCCGGACGACTGGCACGGCCTGGACACCTTTCTCCAGGGCAAGGGCCACACCCCGGACCAGGGGGTCCTTGCCGGGTTGTTGTCGAAAAATGAAAAAGGTAATATTTACGACAGGTTCCGTGGAAGGCTCATCTTTCCCATCCAGAATTTGTCGGGCCGGGTTATTGCCTTTGGCGGCAGAATCATTAGTGAAGGAGAACCCAAATATCTCAACAGCAGTGACACGCCGATCTACAAAAAGGGGGAGCACCTCTACGGATTGTACCAGGCCCGGTCCACCATGACCCGCAGCAAGCGGGCCCTGCTCACCGAAGGCTACATGGACGTGCTTTCCCTGCACCAGTTCGGCTACACCGACGCCTGCGGGGTGCTGGGCACGGCCCTCACCGGGGAGCAGGTGCGCCGTCTTGCGGGCTTTTGTTCGCGGGTGGACCTGGTTTTTGATGGCGACAACGCGGGCCGCAAGGCCGCGCTCAAGTCCAGCGAGATGATTCTGCTTTCCGGTGTGGCCTGCCGGGTGGTGCTCCTGCCCGAGGGCGAGGATGTGGACTCCGTGCTCCAGAAGGAGGGGACCGAAGGCTTCGAGAAATGCCTCAAGGCGGCCAAGGAAGGACTGGCCTTCTGTATGGACACCCTGCGCGAGAACTTCGCGCCCCGGGAAACCATGGGCTGGGCCAAGGGGTTTTTCGAGAAACTGGCTGACGACGGGCTGCGGGCCTATTATCTGCCGCGCCTGGTTGCCGGCCTGGGCGTGGCCGAGACCGAGCTGCGCCAAGCCCTGGGAGCGGGGCAGGGCGGCCGGGACACGGCCCGGGAGCGCAAGCCGCTCGCCGCGGTGCGGCCCGTGGGCCGGGACGACAAGGACGACCGGTATTTTTTGCGTTTCCCCATCCAGTATCCGGAATATGTCCAGGATCTGGCGGACCGGGGATTCGAACGGGTTCTGGTCACGGCCTGGGCCCGGGATTTGTGGGAAAAGATCAAGCTTCATGGCGGGCAGGACCTTTTGCCCTGGCTCACGGATGACGAAAAGAAATTTTGGGCTCGCTGCCGGCAGGAGCGCGTGGAGCGCATCCTCTCCGGCGAAGAGCTGCGCGACGAGTGGCTGCACATCTGCGAACGTGTGGCCAACGGCCACGAGCGCCAGGCCCGTCAGCAGCTCAAGGAAGCCCTGCGCGAAGCCCTGCGGACCGGGGACGAGCGCCAGGCCTCAGAGCATTTGCAGGCCCTGAACGAGTTTCTAGGGAGGGATGATGAACAACATTAAGGACATCCAGCAGATCAAGTCCCTGATAGCCAAGGGCAAGAAAAACGGCTTCCTGACCTTTGAAGAGGTCAGCAAGGCCCTGCCCTCGGAGATCAGTTCCCCGGATCAGCTGGAAGAGGTCCACAGCATCTTCGACCAGATGAACATCGTCATCGTGGACACCGAGGAGAGCGGCAAGAAGATGACCGCCGAGCCCTCGGAGGCCGAGTCCGACGAGATGGACATCGAGCTGGTGGGCGACGACGAGGACGCCTCGGACTATTCCTCGCGCAGCACCGACCCGGTCCGCATGTACCTGCGCGAGATGGGCGCGGTGCCGCTCTTGGACCGCGAGGGCGAGGTGGTCATCGCCAAGAAGATCGAGAACGGCGAGATGGAGGTTCTCTACTCGCTGGTCGAGGTTCCCGTGGCCCTGGAGGAGCTGATCCAGGTGGGCGAGGACCTCAAGAACGGCAAGATCAAGCTCAAGGACGTGGTCAAGACCATCGAGGAGGATGACCCTTCCGAGGATGAGATGAACCAGCGCCAGCGGGTCATCTTCCTCCTGGACGAGATCAAGAGCATCTTCAAGAAAAAGAAGAAGGTCTACGACAAGCTCGACGCCTGCGCCGAGCTCACCCGCCGGGTGGCCGGGGTCCAGAAGGAAATCCTCGGCTTCAAGGAGGAGGTGGTCCAGCGGCTGCGCGACATCAAGCTGGAGAAGACCCTCATCGACCGGATCATCGAGACCGTGGGCGACTATGTGCGCCAGATGCACAACTGCCAGCGCGACCTCTCGGCCTACGTGCTCTCCGTGGGCAAGACCAAGGCCGACATCGAGATCCTCTTCCGCCAGGTGGACGCCCGGGACGTGAACCCGGTGGTGGCCGCCGACACCCTGAACATGACCGTGGAGGAGTTCTTCTCCTTCAAGGAAATGCTCTCGGGCAAGCTCGAGATCATGACCCGGCTCCAGGACAAATGCTGCCACACGGTGAACGACCTGGAGGAGGTGCTCTGGCGCATCACCCGGGGCAACCAGGCGGCCATGCGGGCCAAGCAGGAGCTCATCCGGGCCAACCTGCGCCTGGTGGTCTCCATCGCCAAGAAGTACACCAACCGCGGCCTCCAGTTCCTGGACCTGATCCAGGAGGGCAACATCGGCCTGATGAAGGCCGTGGACAAGTTCGAGTACCAGCGCGGCTACAAGTTCTCGACCTACGCCACCTGGTGGATCCGGCAGGCCATCACCCGCGCCATCGCGGACCAGGCCCGCACCATCCGCATCCCGGTGCACATGATCGAGACCATCAACAAGCTCATCCGCACCTCGCGCTACCTGGTGCAGGAGCTGGGGCGCGACCCCTCGCCCGAGGAAATCGCGGCCCGCATGGACTATCCCATCGAGAAGGTGAAGAAGGTCCTCAAGATCGCCAAGGAGCCCATCTCCCTGGAGACGCCCATCGGCGACGAGGAAGATTCGAGCCTGGGCGATTTCATAGAGGACAAGAAGGCCGCCGCTCCTGCCGAGGAGGTCGTGCGTTATCGCCTTCGCGAAGAGATCACACGGGTCATTACCGGATTGACTCCCCGCGAGGAGTTTGTCCTGCGTAAAAGATTCGCCCTGGATGGAGGAGACGAACATACCCTTGAAGAGATCGGCGAAATCTTGCACGTCACCCGCGAGCGGATCAGGCAGATTGAGGCCAAGGCCTTGCGCAAGATGCGCCATCCAGCCCGAGCCGCGATACTTCACGATTGGATCTAAAACTGTGCGCCCGCCATGCCGCCTGTTCCGGGTTGTGGAACAGGCGGCATGCTATTTATTTGGGGAGCGAGGACGAAAGAAGGAGGCGCCGCATGTTCGTCACGGCTTCGATGGTCATCCCCCACAAGCGGGACAGGCACTGCCTCCATCTGAAGACAATGGACGGGATATTCCGTTTCACTCCCTGGCGTTCCAACTTTTCATGTCACAAGTGGCAGCATGGGCAGTGGTTGAGTTGGCATTACGATCCGGGGTTTCTCTTTTTCCCCAGGCAGCCCAGCGATGGCAATGAACGGCAGGAACAATGCTTGGATGTTTTCTATGGGCATATCCCGCGGCAGGCATCGGAGATCGCTTCCCGGCTGGGCTGGATGCAATTCACGGCCCTGCGCCTTCTGCGCCGTAACCCTCGGGCGACGGACATCGCTTCGGATAATCTGGCCCTGTTTTGGGCGCTGGCCAAAAGCGTTGGCTGGGGAGAAATCGATCTTGTGGAAGCAGCTCATCTCGCCGATCAACGCCGGCGAGACATCGTTGGACGGCTGTTCCCGAATCAGAATGTGAGCGAGCGGTGTCTGCGCAAAATTCGAGGTGAGCGGTATGACTTCGACGAGTATTCCGTTCTTCTAGTCTTGGCTGGCCATAATCTTCTCGGTGCGCTGCGGGACGTTCCGCGCGTGAACCTTGCGGCGCTTATTCCTCTTGTCGGCTGTCCCCAATTGGTTTCCTGCGCATTTTTTCAACGGATGCTCCGGGAAAGGGATTGCGAAGAACATCGTGTGCAGTTCGTCAGGGGAATCGTAACCGACTGTCTCGCCATGGAGCGGGAACTAGGCACTGCGGATGCATGGGATCGGTTGCGCAGATGCGCCAGTGTGGAGGCCTTGATCAAAAGGCATGATCGAATCGTGCAAAAGTTTAACGGCCGAGGTGAAATGGAAAAACGCCTGCGATTGGAGTTCGGTGAATTCTTCCCTGAACCGCCACTCCAGGGGGATGGGTCGATAGAGCCCATCACCACACTTACGGAACTCAAAAAAGAAGGGGAACTCATGCGCCATTGCGTTCTGTGGTTGGCGCCAGGCATCTTTTCCGGGGAGTTTGCGGTATACAGGATGGTGGCGCCAGAACGGGCTACATTGGCGATACGGGTTGATATGTTCAAGTGTCACATCCAGGATTTTGCACTATGCGATAATGCGGAACCAGGTCCTGATTCATGGAACAGCGTCCTGCGCTGGATCGAATCGGCGACGCCCAAAACAAGTTGGAATAAAAAATAAATGGAAAGCGATTGACGCTGAAGCCGCGAAGAGTCAAGAGAGAAAAACGGTATAGCGGCAGCCTGAAATTCATTGCTGCGGCAGAATTTCTTGCCGAGACTACCCCGTGACACATGGGAGCGGTGTTCATGCGGATCACGCTCGGTTATCACTTTGATTCAGGTGTGTACCCAGATGCCCTGGGAACAGCGGATGCGGCTGAGGGCGCCCTAGCGACCGGCCCTCTCGGAATGGTCGGCCTGCTGGAAACAAGACTCGGCCTTCCCGGGGCAGCGGAAAATCAAGCTCGCAGAATAGCACAATGCCGCCGATCAATGGGCGAATTATGCGGATTGGGCACTCCATTTTATGCCCGTTCGTTTGCAGCCGACAACTGGGCCACCGCTAAACACATCCTGGCGCTTCGAGACGAATTGCGGCTTTCAGGCTGGAACGGCGTTGATCCCGGCGGATCCCCTCGGTTGGCAGACTTGGCACGCCTGGAGGAGCATCTGGGACTCGCGCCGGGTCTTGCCGAACGCCTGGACAGAATATTCGAATGGGGGCGCAAATACGGCTTTGACGACATCGCCGAAATACGCCTGCAGGAACCTGAACAGAATTGGCCATCTGCATTCACCCGGCTCTTTGCCCTGTTACGCGACCAAAATGTGCGTGTGGAGCAGACTCCGCTCCTGGATGCACCGATTGCGGCAGGTGATTTAGGCTTGCTTCAAAACGCCTTGTTGGCGCCTGGACCGAAATCCAGACCGCTGGCCTTTGATGGGTCTTTGACCTGCCTGCGTTCCCAAACCATCGGCGAAGCCGCAGAGGCATTGGCCGCCTGGCTCGGCGCTGCCGATGCCTCCGACAAAGACATCCTGTTCTTGGTGCAGGCCAATGGCGGCGTGTTGGACAATGCCTTGCACCGCCATGGCCAGCCCAGGCAGGGGGGAGGAGAACGGTCCCCGTGGCGCGCGGCGTTACAGCTGCTGCCCCTGGCCGTTGCTACCCGTTGGGCGCCATTCGACCCCCAACGAATGCTGGAATTCCTGACCGCTCCGCTTTGTCCAGTACACCCTGCCATGGCAAGATGGCTGGTGCGCGCATTGGAGCAGTCGCCGGGCATCGGTAGCGCGGCATGGAACCAAGCCCTGGACCGCTGCAAACAGTGGGCTGCCGGCCGAGAGGATGGCCGTCAGCTGTTGGATGACCTGGCATTCTGGACTGAAGGAAACAGAAAAGCGCCGTCAGATGGCATGACCGCATATGCCATTCAGAATCTCTGCCTGCGGATCGTGCAGTGGGCTGGCCGCGGCATGCTTCCAGAGGCAGTCGAAATCCTGCCGACAGCCGCGAGTCTGGCCAAGGAACTCGCCGAAGCTGTGCAGGATAGTGGCATGTCCTTGATCCCAAAGGCTCAACTTGACCGCATGCTCGATTCGGTGGTCGGCGCCGGGGCGTCAACCGGGAGCGGGGCCGAGGCTTCTCCCTGGTGGAATGTATCGCACCCCGGACAGATCAGGGATCATATCGACACCATTGTCTGGTGGAACTTCTGTTCCGATGAATCGGCCGTTCCGCTCCCTCCCTGGACCCAGGCCGAATCGGGGGCATTGAGGGCCGCAGGGGTGGTCCTGGACGATCATCTCGCCCGCCGCCGTCTTGAGGTGTCGGCCTGGAAGTTGCCGGTTCTGCATGCGCGATCCCGTCTGGTGCTCGTCATGCCGAGGCGTGACCGGGGAGAGACCGCGGGGCCTCATCCCTTCTGGGAGGACATCGCCGCCGGCCTGGGCCTCGACGAGTCTTTCCATCTGCCACGCCTGGCATTGGAAGCGAGTCAACTGCGCAGGCGCCCCACTGCCCATCTCCTGGGAAGAGATATCCCGGTCGACGAAGTTGAAATTGTGGGTCTCCCTGCCGCCAAAGACTCCTGGGGGGTGCCGCCCGGCAGCGTACCGCGCCGCGAGAAGGAATCTCCCTCGGGCATGGAGAAGCTCATCGCCTGCCCCCTGTCATGGGTGCTCAATTATCGGTTGCGCATACGGCCCGGGAAGATTCTTGACCTGCCTGAAGGGAACAGGCTGAAGGGCAACTTCTGCCACGCCCTCATCAACATACTCCTCACAGAAGGCGTCCAACTACCGCCAGAGGATGCCGCCAAGCGCGCCCTGGAGCTTTTCGACGCGAATCTTGAAAAACTCGCCGCCCCGTTCCTGCTTCCCGGCATGGGGGGCGACCGGCTCGAACTGCGGAGACGTTTCGGACTGGCGGTCCTGGGTCTTTTTGAGCGCCTGCAACGGCTTGGGCTTTCCGTTGACGGGAGCGAACGAGAGATCGAACGCGTGGATGAGAAAGGGCAGCTTTTTGGCGGCGTCATGGATCTTTTGCTGCGAGACAAATCCGGGCATCCCATGGTCTGGGATCTGAAGTGGTCCTCGAGAAGCAAGTATCGGCGAGAGGAGATGAAGGAAGGCCTGGCGTTGCAACTGGCTGCGTACTGCTGGATGCTCGCAAGGGACGAGGTCCCGGCCCGGGCCGCCTATTTCATGCTTGCGCAAAATGAATTGATCGCTCCTCCCGATCCCGCTTTGCCGGCCGAGGAAACAGTGGACGTGAATCTTCGCAAGGTATGGGAGGATGCCCACGCCGCCTATGAAAAAAGGCTTGCGGAAATCGCAGGGGGTAACATCGCTGCGGAGATCCCGCGCGAGGGCGACGAAGCCGGTGGGGGCTTCCGCATCAAGCCCAAATGCACGTTCTGCGATTACGGCGCGATCTGCGGAGTGCGTTATGAATCCTGAAATCGCTTTGATCAGCGCCAGCGCTGGTTCCGGCAAGACTTACCGGCTGACCGAGGTTTTGGTGGAAAGTCTCTCCCAGGGGGTACGGCCTGAAGCCGTCCTGGCCACCACGTTCACGAAGAAGGCCGCCCAGGAGCTGACCGCCCGCGTTCGAGCCCGCCTCCTCAAGGCGGGCAGAACCGAAGACGCGTTGCGCATGCTGGACGGCTACATCGGCACGGTGAATGCGGTATGCGGCAGCCTGCTCAAGGACTTCGCCCTTGAGGCCGGGCTCTCACCTACCCTGGATGTGCTTCCCGAGGGGCGCGACGAGGCCACCTTTCGCATAGCCGCCTCGCCTGTCATGGAGCGGTGGTTCACGAAACTTGCGCAGCCGCTCCGAGCCCTGGAAGTGGAAGAATGGGACAAGACTATCCTGGCCGTAGCAAAGGCAGCGAGGTTGAACGGAATCGCCCCGGATCAACTCAACGGCTGCGCCCAACGTTCCTGGAATGAGTTCCGGCAAATGCTGCCGGAGCCGCTCCCGCCAAGTGAAGGAGAAAACCTGGATGCGGAACTGGCCAGGGAATTGCGGCAGGCAACGGCCAGGATTCCCAAGGCAGGCGACAGCACCAAGACGACGATTCAAGCCCGCGACAAGCTTTTGGCTGTCTTGCGCAGGAACCGCGAGGGAATTCCGCAGACGTGGGCGGATTGGATCCGTCTCTCAAAGGTTACGGCAGGGAAGCGAAGCGACGATGCGTTGGAGGGCCTGCGCGAACTGGCGGGGCAGGTGCTGGTTCACCCGAGACTCCACGCTGACCTGGAATATCTCATTCAGGGTACTTTCGCCTGCGCGGCCGAGGCCCTGTCGTTCTACGCCGACTACAAGCGCGACCTGGGGCTCATCGATTTCGTGGACCAGGAGGCATCGACTCTGGAGTTGCTGGACCAGCCCGATGTCGCCAAGGCATTGCATGAACGCCTTGATCTTGTCCTGGTGGACGAGTTCCAGGATACCAGCCCGATCCAGCTCGCGCTTTTTCTCAAGCTGGCATCGCTTACGCGCCGTTCGGTCTGGGTGGGAGACCAGAAACAGGCGATCTATGGCTTCCGGGGAACCGATCCAACGCTCATGGAAGCGGTGGTGCAGTCGCTCGGGAAGCCCGAGGTGTTGCCGCACAGCTGGCGTTCCCAGCCGGAACTCGTGCGCTTCTGCAGCGAGTTCTTCGCCAAGGCCTTCGCTCCGGTTGGCATCCCGGAAGATCGGGTGCGTCTGACGCCATCGCCGGGTTCCCGGGCCTCAGTCTCTCCGCAGGGGCACCTGAAGTGTTTCCGCCTGGAGGCGAAAAACAACGGCGATGAAACAGCAGCCCTCGTGGCGGGAATCTCCCACCTGCTACACCAGGCCGCCGACTCCCCGGTGCTGGACAAAGGCACAGGCCAGGAACGTCCCCTTGAGGCCGGCGACATAGCTGTTCTCTGCCGCAGCAATGCCGATTGCCGGAATTTGGCCACCACCCTCGAAAAGTTCGGGATCCGCGTCGCCATGTCCAGGACAGGCCTCCTGTCCCGGCCGGAGTCCGTGCTGGCCCTTGCCGCCTACCGCTATCTGATCGACGAGTCGGACAGTTTGGCTGTCGCCGAGATGGCAAGGCTCCTGAATCCCGACCCGGCCGAGTTTCTGCGGCAGGCGGCTGGAAAGGGCATGGACGCTGTTAAGGCGAGCCTGAAGGCCATTGCCCGGCTGGATGATGCGCGCAAGAATTTGATCCGCTTGACGCCTTCGGAAAGCCTCTCATTAGCCATGGAATGCGTTGACGCTGACCGTGCTGTCCTGCGCTGGGGCGACGAGGACGTACGGCTGGGAAACCTGGATGCCCTGTTGGGGTTTGCCACCAAATACGAGGACCAATGCCGGTCGGCGCGCTCCGCCTGTTCCCCGGCTGGACTGGTCGCGTATTTCGAAGATCTGGCGAAGGAAGAACAGGATGCCCAGGCCGAGGGGCAGGGTCGGGAGGCCGTGCAGGTTCTCACCTACCACAGGGCGAAAGGGCTGGAGTGGCCGCTGGTGGTGCTCACCGGACTGAACACCGAGCCAAAGGGCAATCCTTTCGGCGTGGGAGCAGTGACCTCGAATGGACCTCTGAACTTGACGAGCCCTCTGGCGGGGCGATGGATACGCTATTGGCCGTGGCCATTCGGAACTCAGAAGAAGGTCGACGGATTCAGCGATGCCGTCGAAACCTCCATCGTGGGCCGCCAGATGTCCGATGCAGAGCGGCGTGAGCTGCTGCGCCTCCTTTACGTGGGCATGACGAGGGCGAGGGATCATCTGGTTTTCGCGGCCCGCTGCCCGGGCAACTCGGGAATGACCGCCTGGCTGGACGGCTGCCTGGACGAGACAGGGGAACCCATCTTGTCCCTGCCCAGTGCAGAAGGAAAGGGGATGATACTAGTCGGCGGGGATCAATTTCCCATGCTGACGAAGGTCTTTCAGCCTATGCCGGAGGCAGACAGGGACTGTTCCCAAAAGGTCTTTTGCCCGGTACGCCCGTCCAGTCTTCCGACCTACCCGCCAGCCCGCTTCACGCCGAGCCAAGCCAAGGGAAGTGCTGAGCCTTCTTTCAAGATCATCTCATTGGGGCCGAGGCTTGAAGTCGGCAAAGTCGACGATTCCGCGAAGTTCGGCAGCATGGTTCATGCCTTCCTGGCCGTGGACAGGCCAGAACTCGAGCGAGGGAAGAGACTCACACGCGCCGGGGAAATTTGCGCCGCGTGGGGTGTGGAATCCCTCAAGCCTGAAGCCATGCTGGAGATGAGCGGCCGGCTCTACCGCTTCTTGCGCGAACGGTACGGAGAAGTGTTCGAGATCATCAGGGAATGGCCCATCGCCATGCGATGTGGTATGCAGCGCGGCAAGGGCTTCATCGACATGATCATTCGCCTTGAGAACGGCGATGTGCTCGTCGACCATAAGACGGTGGATGGGGATGCCGACCGACTTGAGGCCAAGGCCTGCGGCTACGCGGGCCAATTGGCCATATACCGCGAGGCTTGGGAGAAGGCCACGGGAAGAAATGTGGTTGAGACCTTGATCCACTTTTCTTTGGTAGGGAAGATAGCAACACTTTGATTAGACAAAAACATTCTCGACTGCTCAAAAAATATGCCTTTTTTATTGTACTAATAATGGTGCGTTATTAAATTAATATTTTAATATATCTTAAGAATTAGAGCGTGCCAGAATAAAACAAAAAGAAGGTTTGTCATGAATAATGATTTTGAAGAATTATGCAAGAGTCTTAAAAAAAATCCAATGTACTATTTTTCTTTGGCTTCAAAAGAATTGTTTCACAGCAATTTCATTGCATGGCTTTATGAAGAAAATAAAATTCAATCATTCATTGAAGATTTTTTAAAAAGTAAAGGAAAAATTAATGATGATGATAAACTTGAGTTTGAAAGTATACACCGTGAACTTAATAATTTTGATATAGTGTTTCAATGCAAAATAAATAGTATAGAAACTAATATTATAATAGAAAATAAAGTAAAATCATACCCTTCCGTTGATCAGTTAGTAAAATACGAAGATAGAGCTAAAGAATTTAACTGCGACTGTATTTTTATATTACTTACGCTTGACTATTCCAATCATGGAAGACAATCGATATGGAATACATTGCTGTATTCTGATTTTATAAAATATATTGAGGATAATTTATTAAATAAAGATGACTGCAAAGAAAGATATTTAAGTGACTACATTGAACTAGTTAAAGGACTCCAAAGTATATTGGAAAATTTTAATCGTGAAGATACATTTTTATGTACCAATGATGAGCGTGTCGCATTAAAAGAAATTAAGCTTTATGATTTTATAGCAAAAAGGCAATTTGAAAAGTTAAGATCCAGTTTGCTTGAGCAATATAATGATGGCAAGGTTAAGACCAGTACAGATTTTATTAAAGGTGAACCGATAATTGACGTTTATATCGAAATCAATGGAATTAAAATTGGAACACAGGTAAATGGATTAAACTACAGACACTTCGTAATAGAGCCCATGCTTACGAGAGGCTGTGTGGCATACTCTCTAGAAAAAATTTGGTTTGATGGTTTACCCGTGCCCAGGAGAAATTCAAAGCGTATAAATGAATATGGATTTGGAGAATTCAAAGATAAAAAAAATAAACAGCTCTTCTTGCATAGGAGCTGTGCAATAAACCCAAATATGGAAAGAAAAGAACTTGCGGAACAAATCAAAATGGATGTTGATTACCTTTTAGAAAATAAAAAGGATCTGGCTAATAAAATTAAGAAAATAACTCACCAAAATCCTAGCTGAGCTTATTCTCATATCTGGAATAACTCGCACCTATTCTCTGCCCATGCGAAACTCATGTCATGGGGTGGAAAATATCCCCTATCCCCGGGCTTATTGGGTCATCCCCGGCAAGTTCCTCGCCGGCTGTTATCCAGGAAGCCTTGATCCAGCCGAAGCCGAGCTGAAGATAGGCCAGCTCGTGGCCTGCGGAATCCGCTCCATCATCTGTCTCATGGAAGAGGATGAGCGGGATTGGAGCGGCAACCGCTTTGTCCCGTACACGCCCCTCTATCTGAAGCTCGCTCGCGATCAGGGGGTGGCTGCATCCTGGCACCGCCACCCCATACAAGACCAAGGCGTCCCCACAAAAGACCAAATGAAGGCGATCCTCGACCGCCTCGACGAATCCTTGAGCAAGGAGCATCCGGTTTTTATCCATTGCTGGGGCGGCAAAGGCCGGACCGGCATGGCGGTCGGATGCTGGCTGGCACGCCACGGCGTTGCCGAGGGCGTCGATTTGCTCAAGATCGTCCAGTATTTGAGGCGGCATGACCCCAAAGGTTACGACCCTTCGCCGGAGACCCCCGACCAGCGCCGTTTCGTCCTGGAATGGAGCCGCGGAGAATGAATCGCCCAAAACACGGAGGGAGAACGTGAGTCCAATCATCGCGGAACGCCTGCAGGGCCTGGTCTACGGCCAAGCCATAGGCGATGCCCTGGGAGTTGGCGGTGAGTTCCACTCCGAACACGACATGCGCCGGATTTATCCCGAGGGGCTGAGCGAGTACGAGCAGATCCGGCGTTCATCCCATGCCAGAGTGTGGGAACCCGGAGAATGGACTGACGATACGGAGCAATTCCTGGCCGTCCTGGAAAGCCTTCTCGATTCCGGGGTTGCCGAAGACGATGTCGACCTCGGCGACATGGCCCGCCGGTTTCGGCAATGGCTGACCCGGGATGGGCGCGGGATCGGGAACCTGACGTTCATGGTGTTGACCCATGGACGTTTTCTGGAGGCCCCCCACGAAACAGCCCGCCAGCTGTGGGAGCAGCGGGGTCGGCGCTCCGCCCCCAACGGGGCCGTCATGCGCACGGCGAGCCTGGCGATCCTCCCATGGGAAAGAGACCTTCAGGCCGCGGCGCGCACAGTGCGAGCCGTTTGCGAACTGACGCACGCAGACCCCCGATGCGCCTGGTCCTGCCTGGTGATCTCCTTCGTCGCAGCCTGCCTCGTGCGCGGAGATGACGACATCCCAGGCGCCTGCGAACGGGCCATGGTCTGCGGCAGAGCGCTCAGGCTCGATGAAACGGCTGGTGAGGAAACGCGCAGCTGGATCGAGATGGCCTTGTGCGGCGAACGCGGAAAGGGCCGGGCCATCAAGTTCATCGGGCATGACCCTGGCCGAGGTTACTGCCTGAAGACCCTGTATGCAGGGCTTGGCGATCTTTCCCTCGGCCATGGCCCTGGCCAGGGGTACACCATGCGCACCATGGCCGCCGGACTCTGGGCGGCCTGGCATGCCGAAAGTTTTGCCGATGGCCTGCTGCCGATCATCAACAGCGGCGGCGATGCAGACACCAACGGCGCAGTGGCAGGAGCCCTGCTTGGCGCCAGATTCGGCGGGAGCGGATTGCCGCTGCGATGGGTCGAGGGGCTGGTCAATCGGGAGAGGCTGGATGCCGCATTGCAACGCATGCATCCTGCCCCTGGAAATGAACGATGAGCGCTGCGCGTTTGCTCTACTTCTCATACGGGTCAAACCTGAATGCTGACGATCTGCGCCAATGGTGCCTGTCGGAGGATTGCCCCAACCCTTTGCCCCGGAAGGGAACCCCTGCATTCCTGCCCGATGCTGAGCCGGTGTTTCCCTTGCATTCGTCACGCCGGGGCGGGGGTGTTCTTGGATGGCGCAAGCGGGTGGGCCATGTGCTTCCAGGGGCTCTCTTCAGTGTATCGGAAACCGACCTGGCAGTGCTGGACCTCAAGGAAGGCGCTCCGGCGGTCTACCGGCGCGAGACCATTGAGATACTCCTGCCTGACGGTTCGGCGGTCCCGGCAGTAGCCTACAATCTGCCGAGCGCCCGGTTGAACGAGCATGTCCCTCCCGATCCCGGCTATCTCGACGCCGTGGCCGCCGGGCTGCAGGATTACGGCCATTCGGTGAGCCATCTCGCAGCCGCCGCGCAAAGAACCGACGATGCCCAGGGGGTGCCGTTGTTCTGCTATGGCACGCTCATGCGCGGGGAAGCCCTGCACGGGACGATGCGCTCGCTCGGCGCACGGTTCCTCGGCGAGGCCGATGCCCATGGGATGCTCACCGATCTGGAGGCGTTTCCAGGGTTCCTCCCGGGCGGCAAACGGCGGGTCCATGGTGAGCTGTTTGAATTCTCCGACCGCGGAGCCGCCCTGTCCCTGCTGGATCGTTTGGAAGGATTCCGCGGCTACGGTCAGCCGCATTCCCTGTACAGGCGGGTCCTGATCCGGGTGCGGACCAGGAATGCAACCATCCTGGCTTGGGTTTATGCCATTTCCCATGACAGCGGGGTGGTGATTGAATCAGGGGACTGGAGAAGGCGGCAACCAGCTGGGCCACGCTGATAATGTGAGGCCCGGCAACGCGCTCGACCATCCTGAAAAAACACTCGTCCTTCTCACCTACGACCAGATCCGCACAGATTAATTCAGTATTTTCGCCTCGCAAAATCATTCCGAAATATGGAATATACCAGCCCTATTCTCCTTGAAAAACAAGGGGAAAGTTATGAAGGGTCTCCATTCATATCCCGCTCCAATCTTTACCTTAAAACCTTCCAGCGACATTCTTTTCATGCGCAAGAAGTGCGCAGAATGGTTGATCCGTTGCCTGGATTTCCAGGACTCGGTGGTCGGGGAGCTGTTCGAAGTCCTGGAGTGGACCCTGGGGCGGCCTTTGGACGAACTCGCGGACAGCGTTCGCCAGTGGCTTGCAGGCAGCAAGGGGAGGACACTTGGCCCGCTGAAGCGGGAACACCTCAAAGATGCCTTGGCCGAAATCGATGAATGCCCCAGTGCCGCAACTGAAGCGTTGGACGCTGTGGCGGACTTTGCGCCGCAGAGCCTGCTGCGGGTACTCGCCACGCATGCGCGCCTGGCGCTCTCCGAGTACCTGGCGCAGGAACCGCACCAGGGGGGGAGCGATTTGGAACGCTGCCTGGACCAGTTCAGGAAACTTCTCGGCCTGTCCGCCCACGAAAGCGAACTCTGCCTGCTGCTCTACTGCATAGACAAAGTCCATTCCTGGGACCGCTACTTCGAGGACGAGTTCGGAGCCACGCAGACACTCGGGCGAAACAAGCTGTGTCACACTCTGGGGATCAGCATGGCCGAACTCCGACGGATTATGTCCGGCAAACTTGTAAAGTTGGACATTATGCGTACCGATTCGTGCCTCAGCTTGAGTTCCAACTATATCGCGTTTCTTGAAAACGGTGATGCGGACGACCTGACTCGCGAGTTGTTCTCGGTGCAGAAGGGGGACACCCTGGCTTTGGCCGATTACGCCCTGGACCCGGCGGAAATAGGGCACGTCTGTTCCCTGCTCGGCAGCCCCGGATCGACTCCCACCCATATTCTGCTTTACGGCGCCCCCGGAACCGGAAAAAGCAGTTTCACCCGCTCTCTGGCCCGGAAGCTGGGGTTACAGGCCTACAGCGTTGCCTTGCCAAAGGACAGCGACCAGGACACCCGGCGTACCGGAATCGAGGCGTGCCTGAACATCACCGCGAATGGATCCACCGGGCTTGTCGTGGTGGACGAGGCCGACAACCTCCTCAATACCGTAATGTCGTTTCTTATTCTGGGGCAGGGCCAGGACAAGGGATGGCTCAATGAACTCCTGGAGCGGCCTGGCGTACGCATGGTCTGGATCACCAACAGCATCGATGGAATCGAACAATCCGTGCGCAGGCGTTTCGCCTACAGTGTTCAGTTCCAGTCGCTGGGCATCAAGCAGAGGGTCCGGCTCTGGAGGAACGTGCTCAAGAAAAACAAGGCCACTGGCTTCCTTGCTCCGGACCAGACCGAAGAATTCGCCCAAAGATTTAAGCTGTCCGCGGGGTATGTCGACTTGGCCGTGAAGAAGGCGCTGGAATCCAAAAACCGCCAGCCGGCTCAATTCCGGAGGGCAGTGGAATTGTCGCTGAAGGCGGGGCTGACGCTCGCCAACGACGGCGCGCCGGCAGAGGCCGTACGCACCCTGGACCGCAACTATTCGCTGGAAGGGATCAACGTGGGCTGCGACCTTGACGGCCTCATGACCAGGCTGGAGCGCTTCGATCGCAGCCTGCGGGACAAAAAGGCTCCGCACGCCAACATGAATTTGCTGTTCTACGGCCCCCCTGGGACCGGGAAAACCGAATTAGCCAAGCACGTTGCGCAGCGGCTGGAGCGTGAGCTGGTCACCAGACGCGCCAGTGAACTGCTCGACCCCTACCTCGGCATGACGGAACGACGCATCGCAGAGGCCTTCCGGTCTGCGGAAAAAGATGAAGCCGTGCTCCTGATCGATGAAGCGGACAGCTTCATTTTCGACCGGAGCCTGGCCGTCCGGTCCTGGGAAGTGACCGCAGTCAACGAGTTCCTGACCCAAATGGAGCGTTTTCGCGGGCTCCTTATCTGCACCACCAACAGGATGGAGCAACTGGATTCCGCTTCCATACGCCGCTTCAACCAAAAAATCGGCTTCGATTACCTCACGAGTGACGGCAACGTCGTATTCTACCGGCGCATGTTGGCGCCTCTCGTTCATGGCAGGTCAACGAAGGGCGTGCTGAATCCCCTTTGCCATTGTTTCAACCTTGCTCCCGGGGATTTCAAGATTGTGCGTGACCGATTTTCGTTTTATCCCCAAAATGAAATAACGCATGAGACCCTTGTCCAGGCCCTGCTGGAGGAGTCTCAAATCAAGGCAAGCCGGAACCGGACAAACCCCATCGGCTTCAACCGTCCATCCCGAAAGTGAGGGGAACATGCCTGCCAAGCAGGATCCATATGCCAGCCCGGCCCAGAAAGCCGTCAGTTTGTATAGCTTGCTGCTTTTCACGGGCAAGCGCTACTTCTTATCGGAATTGGCCGCTGAACTGGACTGTTCCAAACAGACGGTGCTGCGCATGATGGAGCAGCTGGAAAGAGGCATGGGGATTTCCCTGGAGACAGGGAAAGAGGGCAACCGGCGATGGTTCAGGGTGAAAACGCCACGAACGAAACCGCAGGTGGCGTTGGACCCCGATGACATCAGCAAGCTTCTGCTTTGCAGGGACCTGGTCCGCCACCTTCTCCCCAAGCCGATCCTCAAGAAACTCGACGAGGTTGTGGCCAAGGCCACGGTTTTGCTGCCGAACATGGAGGAGCGCTCGACCGCCCTCGATTGCCTCGGGGGAATCATGGTCAAGGGGGGTATCGACTACACGCCCTTTGAGGCGAGCATCGAAACCCTCCTGGCCGCCATCTCGCGAAAGGCGGTATGCGAGGTCCGTTACAAGAGCTTCAACGCCGATGCCGCAAAGGTTCACTACTTCGCCCCCATGCGTCTCACGGCCTATCGCGAGGCATTGTATGCGGAGGGATGGTCCGTGGACCCGCGTGGCAAGCCAAGGCAGAAACACAGGATGGTCCTTGCCGTACACCGCATGGAGAAGGCCGAACCGACCAGGCTGACTCATGATTTTGAGCCGTGGTCCTCGCCGGAATATTTTGGGTTCCCTGAATGTGAGCCGTATCGGGTCAAAGTCGCCTTGTCCGAGTCCGCCGCTCGGTATGTCCGCGAGCGGAAGTGGAGCGATGACCAGGCATTCCATGAGCACGCGGACGGCAGCGCTGTTCTGGAATTCACCGCGCAAAGCCGCAGCGAAGTCGTTTCCTGGGTGCTGTCCTTTGGCGGCGAAGTAGAAATATTGGAACCTGTGGAAGTACGATTGAACGTGACAGAAGAAATTAAAAAATCTTTAAATATTTATAACAACCCCATGACTACAAGGTTGCATTGATGGATGATGAATCGTTGGCCTACTTTGCTCTATGCAAATGTTTAGGCAACAATATATTACCATTACTTGTATTCCAGACAGCACTAAACTCCAATTTGCGGGCGAGGTTCCCATACATTTCATTAAATCTCTTCTCTAAACAGTCGTACGGCGCTTTACGGCGATCTTCTTCGAGGTTTCTTGGGACAAAAAATTCCATAACAACAGCCAAATCAAGAAGCGTTGATGCAAGCCAATCCACCTCTTTTCCATAGCCAGAAACCCATTCTGCCTTGGTTAATTCCATTATTCTCTCATAAACCCGACGATCACCTGTCTTAGACATTTCACAGCATCCAAAATGGATAAAAGAAATCGCGCCGCTTTTTGCCTTTGAAAATGACTCAAGAAGTCGCTCAAATTCAATCTTTGATTTATTCCCGGATGGCATCAAGTTCATGTCACTTCCATGACATGCAAAATACAACATTACTCTCTGCGATGGAGAAATTTTTGAAATATAATAGTCAATATCTTCAGCATTTCTAATAGTTCTGTGGCTGACATCTATCTCTTTGTAACTGATCGCCAATGCATTAAAATACTGAAGAACTAACGGCTGCTCATGCTTCTTCCACCAAGTCCCTTCAAGAATAATTATCTTTGCCTTTCTCATCACGGAACTCCTCTTAGCTGACCAAGCACTCTTATCAAAATGCATACCATCCTCATCTGCAAAGTCAAGAGATGAACAAGCTTGAACAGTTTGGCAGTCGAAATAAAGGGACACTAGCTCATGCTCCACTCGCATCTAGGTTGCCGTCAGATCAACTAGCCCTGGGATCTAGCGAATTCGGGTCCACTTTTCCCCATGGTTCGGCTTCGGACTGAACTTTGGCTGACGAGGATTTGCCCCTGCCAAACCAAACACTTCGCATCTGTGGAGTTTTGGACACCGCCCAGGCGATACCGAATCTGCCGATTCTAAATGTCCCCCCATTGTCCCCCCTGCTTTTTTAGCAAAAGAAAAAGGCCTCGCGGTTTTCGCTGCGAGGCCTTGTCATTCCTTGGTACCGGGGGGGGGACTCGAACCCCCAAGGGCGTGAACCCGGCGGATTTTGAGTCCGCTGCGTCTACCAATTCCGCCACCCCGGCACAGGGGTTTCATTCATAGGGGAGCGCGGCGGGCGGTGTCAATGGCCCGCGCCTTGCCAGCGCCTCCCGGACCTGTTATCCCCGCCGCGTCGCCTGCAACAACAAGGAAATGTCCATGCTCCCCACCGGTTCCCTGGTCAACGCCGCGGCCATCATCGCCGGCAGCCTCATCGGCGCACTCCTGCACGGCCGCTTTCCCGAGCGCGTCCGGACCATCGTGTTCCAGGGCCTGGGGCTCTGCGTCCTGCTCATCGGCGTGCAGATGGCCCTCAAGGTGGACAACATCCTGATTCTGATCTTCAGCGTGCTTCTGGGCGGGCTACTCGGCGAACTGCTCGACCTGGAGGGGCTTTTCGAACGGCTGGCCACGCGCTTCAAGGCCCTGGTGCGCTCCAAGGACACGGGCTTCACCGACGGGCTGATCACGGCCTCGCTCATTTTCTGCATCGGGGCCATGGCCATCATCGGGTCCTTTGACGAGGGCATCCGCGGCGATCCCACGGTGCTCTACACCAAGTCCATCCTGGACGGCTTCGCCTCCGTGGCCCTGGCCTCGACCTACGGCCTGGGCGTGCTCTTCTCGTTCATCCCGGTGCTGCTCTATCAGGGCGGGCTGACGCTCTTCGCCGGGTTCTTCCAGCAGCATTTCAGCCCGCAGCTCATCGCCCAGCTCACCTCCACCGGCGGAGTGCTCATCCTGGGCATCGGCCTCACGCTGCTGGACATCAAGCGCGTGAAGCTCTCCAACCTGCTGCCGGCCTTGCTGGTGGTCGTGGTCCTGACGCTCGTCTTTGGTTGACAGGGCCTCCGCGCAATACGGCTTTGCGTATTGCGCGGAAGATCGCTCGGCCGAAAAACGCGATTTCGGCCCGCTCCGGGGCTAGTCCTCGTCCTTCCAGGGCTCCTTCTTCCAGGTCAGCAGGTCCTCGTAGATCTGCTGGACCACGGCCGTGGGCACGAACTCGGCCTCCACGATGCCGTCCAGCTCGTGCATCTTGAACAGGGAGGCCCAGGGCTTCTTGGAGAGCTCGTCCCAGGCTCCAAAGCCCTTTTGGGTCAGGGAGCGCTTGCCGAGCTGGCTCAGGCGCACTTCCCAGGCCTCATAGGCGTTCAGGTCGTCGAGGGTCTCCTCGGGGGTGCTGGCGTGCACGGAACTGGCCTGGGGCGTGAAGGCGATCAGGCCATGAACCACGATGTCCTCGAAGAACCGCCCCCAGTCGTCGCTGCGGTTGGCTTCCTTCAACAGCTTGCGGAAGTCTTCTGCCATGTCACGCTCCTTGCGGGATTTCGTCGGATGTCAGGCCTTGTGCCGGATGTGGACAAGAAAGGCAAGGCCGGGATCAGCCGAGCCAGGCCGCTGCCAGGGGCAGGCTCAGGGCCGAGAGCGCGGTCTGAATGGTGATCACCGCGGCCATGAGGTCCGCGTCCCCGCCCATCTGGCGGGCCAGGATGTAGGACGAGGCCGAGGCCGGCACGGCCGTGAACAGCACCACCACCAGCCGGGACACCGGGTCCACGCCGAGCAGGGAGCAGGCTCCCGCGGCCAGGACCGGCAGGAAGACCAGGTGCAGGACCGAGGCCAGGGCCAGGGGCCGGGTCTGGGCCAGTTGGAAGCGCAGTCCCGCGCCCACGGCCAGGAGGCCCAGGGGCAGGGCGGCCCGGCCCAGGATGGCGGCCACTTCGGACAGCCCGAAGGGCAGGCGCTGGCCCAGGCCGTTGAGCACGAGCCCTGCCAGGCAGGAGAGGATCAGCGGGTTCTTGGCCAGCTCGCGGAGCACGCCCAGGACGCCGGGCCGCGAGTCCCCCTCGCCGAAGCGGTTGAGCGCCACCACGGCCAGGGTGTTCACCAGGGGGATGAGCACCACCAGGGCCACGGCCGCGCGGGCCAGGCCCTCGACTCCCAGCAGGGCCGCGGCCGCGGACAGGCCCACGTAGGTGTTGGGCCGGATGGCGCCCTGGAGCACCGAGGTGAAGGCCGGGCCGGTGAGCCCCAGCCAGGGCCGCGTCAGAAAGAGCAGCCCTGCCGCGGCGCAGACCGCCAGGACCAGGGCCAGGGCCGGCAGGGCCACGGGCAGGCCGCCCAGGTCCTTGGCCGAGAGGCTGTCCACCAGCAGGGCCGGGAAAAGCACGTAGTAGGTCAACCGCTCCAGGTCGGGCCAGAAGGCCTCGCCGGGGAAGTTCAGGCGCTTGAGCCCGTGCCCGGCCAGGATCAGGGCGAAGATCGGGGCGATGCCCGCCAGGATTTCAGCCATGGCCTACTCCGGGATGGACGGCATGGATGCGAACCGCGGCTCGTGCAGGGGCAGGAGGATGTCGGCCAGGCCCTTGACCTTGACCAGCGTGTCGTAGGCCTCCTGGGGGCTGGTGCAGGTGCCCGGGGGGATGACCTCCATCTCCATGGCCCGCACGGCCTTGGGCGGCTCCAGGTTCTCCATGATCACGCAGAATCCGGTGATGGCCGCGACACCCTTGGCCGTGTCCACGAGCACGGTGAGCCCGCCCGCGGTGTGCGCCGGGGTGTGCACCACGCGCACGCCGGGCACGATCTCCATGTCCCCGGTCACGGGCACGATCTGGCCCTGTTCCTCCACGTCCAGGATGTAGTCCTCCAGGTAGCGGAAATCCAGGGGATGCGGGTTGTGCACGGCCTTGAGCTCGGCCTCGTGGACGTAGATCTTGGCGTTCACGCAGAGGGCGTCGTTCTCGCAGTGGTCGTTGTGCAGGTGGGTGTGGATGACGATGTCGATGTCCTCGGGCTTGAGGCCGTACAGGGCCAGGCCCTGCTCAAAGGTGTAGATGCGCCCGCCCAGGGCCTTTTCCCGCTCCTCGGACTGGATCGGCCGCATCTCGCCGGTGTCCACGAGGATCTTCTTGTCCCCGCCCTCCAGGTACCAGCAGTAGATCGGGATGACGTAGGGCGTGCCGTAGCCCTGCTGGTAGGTCATCATGCCCTTGTCGAAAAGCTTGCTGCCCATGACGATGGGATGGATGACGAAAGCCATGGTTCCTCCTAGATCAGCACGCCGACCACGGCGCCGGTCATGCACGAGGACAGGAATCCCGAGACAATGGTGCGCAGGCCCAGCTCGGCCACCTCGCGGCTGCGCTCCGGCACCATGGCCCGCATGCCGCCGATCATGATGCCCAGGCTGCCGAAGTTGGCGAAGCCGCACATGGCATAGACCAGGATGAGGCGGCTGCGCTCGGAGAGGGCTCCGGGCTCCAGGGCCGCCAGGTTGAGGTAGGCCAAAAGCTCGTTGAGCACGACCTTGACGCCGAGCAGCGATCCGGCCACCTGGGCCTCGGCCCAGGGCACGCCCAGGAGCCAGGCCAGGGGCGACAGGATCCAGCCCGCCAGCCGCTCCAGCGAAAGGACCGCCCCGCCCACGTCCGGCAAGAGGCCCAGCGCCGAATTGGCCAGGGCCACCAGGGCGATGAGCACCACGAGCATGGCCAGGATGTTCAGGTACAGGCTGATGCCGTCGGCAGTGCCCTGGGCCACGGCGTCCATGCTGCTCATGGCCGTGCGCGGCGGGTCCACCTTGCCCAGGGTGACCTCGCCGGTCTCCGGGACCATGAGCTGGGAGACCAGGATCGAGGCCGGGGCGCTGATGATCGAGGCCACCAGGAGGTGCCCCAGGGCGTCCGGAATGACCTGGCGCAGGATGCTGGCGTAGAGGATGAAGACCGTGCCGGCGATGCCCGCCATGCCGCTGGTCATGCAGGTGAACAGCTCGCTGCGGCTCATGCGCGCCAGATAGGGCCGGATGACCAGCGGGGCCTCGACCATGCCCACGAAGATGTTGGCGGCCACGGACAGGCCCAGGGCCCCGCCGATGCGCATGGTCTTCTCCAGGATCAGGGAGAAGAACCGCACCACCACCGGCAGGATGCGCCAGTGGAACAGCAGCGAGGACAGGGCGCTGACCACCAGAACCAGGGGAATGGCCTGGAAGGCGAAGATGAAGGACGAGCCCGGGTAGCTCTCGGCAAAGGGCAGCGGCGCGCCGCCCAGGTAGCCGAAGACGAAGGAGGTGCCCTGGCGGGTGGCCCCCTCCACGGCCGTGACGGCCCGGTTGAGCCAGATGAAGACCTGACGGCTGGCGGGCAGTTTGAACAGCAGCAGGGCCACGGCAAACTGGAGGGCCAGCCCGGTGATCACGGGCCGCAGCCGCGTGGCCTTGCGGTTCTCGCTCAAGAGCCAGCACAGGCCCACCAGCACGAACAGGCCCAGAACGCTTTGCAACATGGTCTCGCCCCCGGAATGGGCTTGGACTACGCGCTTTTCCCCGGGGCATCAAGGCCGGCCGCGGCCCGGAACACCGGCGGCAGGGCCAGGCCGGCCAGGAGCGCCAGGCCCAGCAGGCCGAAGCCCAGGCCGAACAGCCCGGCGTCGCCGCAGGCCCCCAGGGCCACAGGCACGCCGCCCAGGCCCGTGAGCATGCCCAGGGGCACGGCCAGGGACACGGCCAGGCTGCGCAGCTCCCGGGGGAAGACCTGGGCCAGGGCGGCGAAACAGGCCGGGAAGAAAAGCACCGAAAGCAGGGCCTGGAGCACGAGCAGGCCGGGCAGGGCCCAGGCCGGGGCCAGGCCCAGGGCCAGCAGGGCCAGGCCCACGCCCAGGAAATAGCCGCGCAGGGTGAAGAAGGCCCCCAGGCGGTCCGTGAGCCAGCCCGCGATGAGCGCCGCGAACAGGGCCGCGAAACGGGCCAGGCTCAAGAACTCGTTGGCCCGGGTCCGGGCCATGCCGCTGGTCACCAGGTAGAGCGTGGACATGGTGTAGACCCCGAAGCTGGCCCCGATGGCCAGGCCGAAGGCGCAGGCCGTGGCCCAGAAGGCCGGGCGGGTCAAGAGCCGCCGCAGGGCCGCTGCGGACGGGGGATGCCCGTGCTGGTCCGGGCCCAGGCGGCGCAGGAGGAAGAGCGCGCCCGCGGCCAGCTGGAGCAGGCCCAGGAGCACGAGCACGGCCCGCCAGGAAAAGGCCTGGAGCACGGCCTCGGCCAGGAGCGGGGCCAGGGTGTAGCTCAGGTTGGGCGCGATCTCGTGCACGGCCAGGGCCTTGCCCCAGTCCTGGGGCCGGGCCAGGGCCGTGACCGTGGCGATGCCCGAGGGCAGGTAGAGGCCCGTGGCCAGGCCCAGGCCGAACAGGGCCAGCCGGAACAGGAGCATGTCCGTGGAGGCGGCCGCGGCCAGCAGGGCCAGGCCTGCGGCCAGGGCCGAGAGGGCCACGGTCCGGCGGTGGTTCAGCAGGCTGGAGATGAAGCTGTTGCAGAGAAGCCCCAGGGCGTTGCCGCCGCCCACCAGGAGGTAGAGCCGGCCGGACCCGGCGTGGCCCAGGCCCAGGTCCGCCTCCACCGCGGGCAGGAGGGGGGCCAGGCTCGTGCGCGAGAGGAAGTTCAGGAGAAAGAGGCCGGTCACGAAGAACAGGGCCGGGAGCACGGCGGCGAGGGGCTGGTCCTGGTGTTCCTGCATGTGTTCTTTCCTGTGGCCCTGTTATCCGCATTGCCGAGCCTGCGCAACGGCGGCTCGACGCCGGGGGTGTTATATTTTCCGCCTCCCGCTTGACCGGAAACACCGGGGGGACATACATTGTGCCCAGACTGCGGGGCTTTTCCCGCGCGGACCCGGAGGAACACCGCATGGATGTCGAACTGGCCAAACCCTTCATCAAGGCCGCCATCAGCGTCATCTCGACCATGGCCTTCATCACGCCCCGGCCCGGCAAGCCCTTCGTCAAGAAGAACAGCGTGGCCCAGGGCGACGTCACCGGCCTGGTGGGACTGACCGGGGATAAGAACGGCAGCGTCTCCATCTCCTTCTCCAAGGGCTGCGCCGTGGCCATCGTCAAGAACATGCTCGGCGACGACATCAGCGACATCATGAACGACGTGAAAGACGCCGTGGGCGAGATCACCAACATGGTTTCAGGCCAGGCCCGCGCCGGGCTGGCCGAAAAGGGACTCGTGTTCCAGGGCTCCACCCCCTCGGTCATCATGGGCGACGGCCACACCATCTCGCACATGGCCAAGAACCCGATCATGGCCATCCCCTTCGAGACCGACCACGGGGGCTTCACCATCGAATTCTGTTTCGAGTGAGCCGCACGGCCAGAGAGAACCGACAACCCGGCGGGGTACAGAGACCATGGCCATGCTCGACGGTTTTCGCGACAAGGACTTCCTGGAACAGGTCACGATCCTCAACGAGATCGGATCCAACAAGGATATTGCCAACCTGCCCGGGCTCATGGACCTGTTCCGGCGGCCCGTGGGCGACACCTCCATCGACTTCATGGTGGTCAACGCCCTGAACGCCGTGCTTTCGGGCAACGAGGCCAAGGCCGTGGAGGGCCTGGCCTCGGGCAACGCCGGCTACCGGATCCTGTGCATCCGGGCCATCGGCGAGTACGGCTTCACCTCGGCCGGCCCCATGCTCACCAGCCTGGGCGAGGCCGAGACCGACCCGGACCAGATCCAGGAGATCCTCTCGGCGCTCTCGCGCATCGAGGCCCCGGACGCCCTGCCCTTGTTCCGCAAGCACAGTCAGAGCCCGGACGCCTTCACCTCGGCCCTGTGCGTGGAGATGCTCGGCCGCCTGGGCGACGCCGCCTCGGCCCCCACGCTCATGGCCATGGTCGAAGGCAATGAGACCGACGAGAACTACGAGCGCTGCGAGCTGACCACCTGGAAGGCCGTGGAGGCCCTGGCCCTCCTGGGCACCGAGGAGACCATCGCCTTCCTGGTGGAGAAGCTGCACCACAAGAACCCCACGGTGCGCCGGATCATCACCGACACCCTGGTGCACACCGGCGAGCCCGCGCTGCCGCTCCTGGCCCGCGTGTTCGAGACCGGCGGCACGGACGAGAAGATCCTGGCCGCCAACCTCCTGGGATTCATCGGCCACAGGAAGGGCGCCGACGTGCTCGTGGGCGGCCTGGACAAGGGCCTGGCCGGCGACGCCAACGTGCGCTACGCCGTATACGAGGCCCTGGGCCGCATCGGCACCATGAAGGGGCTCATCTGCCTGATGGACGGGCTCAAGGAGACCGACGAGCTCATCCTCATGGCCGTGGTCACGGGCCTGGAGCTGCACGTGAGCCCGGGCGTGATCAAGGCCCTCACCGCGCTCTTGACCAAGGCCAACGACCAGAGCGACCGCCTGGCCCGGGCCGTGATCAACTCCAAGGCCGTGCGGCTGTTCGACGCGCTCTACGAGTTCGAGGGCGCGGCCGCGGCCCTGATCGACGCCCTGGCCACCTCCCGGGACCCGGAGATCCTCGAGGCCTTCCGCGACACGCTCGAGGAGATCGGCGGGGACCGCGCCGAGGAGGACCTGGCCCGCCTGCCCCAGAACGTGGCCGCCGTGCGCAAGGCCCTGGCCGCGGACGACTCCCGCTCCATGCTCGCCCTGCACCGGAGCATCCTCACCGACCTGGGCTTCGAGCCGCTCACCGGGGCCAACGGCCAGGAGGCCTTCGCCTTCGTGGAGGCCGGCGAGCCCGTGGAGCTGGTCATCACGGACATGAACATGCCGGTCATGGACGGCATGGAGCTGGTGGAGAAGCTGCGGGCCACCGAGGGCTACGAGAACGTGCCGGTGATCATGGTCACCACGGAATCCGAGTCCTCCCAGCGGACCCTGGCCCAGAAGGCCGGCGTCACGGCCTTCATCACCAAACCCTTCAAGCCCGACGCGCTCAAGGCCAAAATTCTCGAAGTTCTGGGGGGCTAGACCCGGGGCCCCGCCGCGCCAAAACGCCTTCTGCAACGAGTTGGCATCGTTATCTTCTTTCTTGTTGCCTTTCAGGTCCCATATCCATAATATTAAAGACCGTGCCCGACGCAGCCGATGGGGGAAGAAACGGTTCCGGCTGCGCACGGAGCTTTTCCATGCGATCGGCAACGACAGGGGTGGATTGAGGCAATGTTCGCCATCATCGGCATGGTCGTGGTCCTGGGCGGCGTCATCGGCGGCTACCTCATGGAGCACGGCAACTTAAGCGTGCTCTTCCAGCCCGCCGAGCTGGTCATCATCGGCGGCGCGGCCCTCGGCGCCCTGCTCATCTCGGCCCCGCTCCCGGTCGTCCTCGACGTCTTCAAGGGCGTGCTCAAGGTCCTCACAGGCAAGGACCCGGACAAAAAGGACTATGTGGAAATCCTCATGGTCCTCTACGACCTCCTGGGCATGGCCCGCCGCGAGGGCGTCATCGCCATCGAAACCCACGTCAACGCCCCGGACAAGAGCACCATCTTCAGCCGCTACCCCAAGGTCGTCAAAAACCACGAGGTCCGCGACTTCATCTGCGACAACTTCAAGACCTTCATGGCCGCGGGCATGGAACCCCATGAGCTGGAAGCGCTCATGGACATCGACATCGAATCCCACCACGCCCACGCCATGCATCCCCCCCACGCGCTGAACCGCACCGCCGACTCCCTGCCCGGCATGGGTATCGTGGCCGCGGTGCTCGGCGTGGTCCTGACCATGGGCAAGATCAGCGAGCCGCCCGAGGTCCTGGGCCACAGCATCGGCGCGGCCCTGGTGGGCACCTTCCTGGGTATTCTGGCCTGTTACGGCTTCCTGGGCCCGCTGGCCGCCAACATGGAGAACAAGGCCCATATCGCCGACGCCCAGCTGCGGGTCGTGCGCGCGGCCATGATCGCCTTCGCCCTGGGCTGGCCCCCGCCCATGGCCCTGGAAGCCGCCCGCCGGGCCATCCCCAGCGGCGAGCGTCCCACCTTCGAGGAGGTCGAGGAAATCCTCAAGGCCGCCCGCAAGCAGGGCGGCTGATCCCCCTCCCCACCGGGACTCCGCGGGTCTTTGAGCCATGGCTGAAAACAAGACCATCATCATCAAGAAGATCAACAAGGTCGCCGGCGGCGCCCATGGCGGCAGCTGGAAGGTGGCCTACGCCGACTTCGTCACCGCGATGATGGCCTTCTTCCTGCTCATGTGGCTCATCAACACAACGCCCCAGGAGAAGAAGGAACAGCTGGCGGGCTACTTCAAGGAGTTCAGCCTGTTCGACAAGGGCGGCAAGCGGCCCCTGTTCATGGAGGAGGCCGGCCAGCCCATCCCGATGAAGATCGAACGGGGCGCGGACACCAAGCCCCTGCCTCCGGTGGAGGCCTCGGACGTGGAGCGGGCCCAGGAGGAGATGGTCTCGGGCCTGCGCAAGGCCATCGAGGAGAAGCTCTCGGACCTCAAGGACCAGGTCCTGGTGGACAACTTCGAGGGCGGCGTGCGGGTCCAGATCATCCACAAGGACGGCCGCCCGATCTTCGAGAAAGGCAGCTTCTCCTTCACCCCCGAGGGCCAACGAGCCCTGGCCCTGGTGGCCGACCGGCTCAAGGAGCTGCCCAACAAGTTCGCCGTGGAAGGCCACACCGACTCCCTGGGCTATTCCGACTCCCGCTACACCAACTGGGAGCTCTCCACGGCCCGGGCCTCTTCGGCTCGCCTGCTCCTGGAGCACTTCGGCGTGCCCACGGAACGGCTCGTGCGCGTGGCCGGATACGCCTCCACCCAGCCCCTGATCAAGGGCAATCCCGACGATCCCCGCAACCGGCGCATCAGCATCCTGATCTACCGCGACGAGAAGACCACCGGCGCGGCCCCGGCAGGGCCGCCGCCCCCGCCCGCCGTGGTCATCCCGGAGACCCAGATCCTGGGCGGGCAGGCCGCCCCGGCCAAGCCCTGACCCATGGCCGCGCCCGGCGTGAAGTCTCCCCAGCGCTTGCGCTCCGGCGACAGGATATTCCTGGTGGTCTCCCTGGACGTGAGAAGCGACAAGGTGGACGCCCGCAAGTCCGTGGTCCTGGAACAGCGGCCGGACATGCTCGTGGTGGGCCAGCCCGATCCGGCCCTGCCCCAGAGCATGATCGGCAAGACGCTGGAGGTGGCCCTGTTCCCGCCCGCGCCGCCCGGCGGTTCGGCCTGCGCCCTGCCCCTGGGCTACGACGCCAAGGTGATCAAGCTCTTTCCCGGCTACCCCGGAAGCCGGGGCGGCCTCGTGCCCGCCCTGGGCCTGACCCCGCCCCGCGGGGCCTGGCACCAGGCCATCATCCGGATGCACGTGCGGGCCCCGATCCGGCCTGAACACGGCCTGGCCGTGGAGGTCTGCGGCGCGGAACGAGCCGTGCTCCTGGACATTTCCGGCGGCGGCGCGCTGCTGGCCATCAAGGGCCTGGCCCTGTCCCCGGGCAAGCCCCTGCGCTTCGAGATGCTCTTTCCGGACAGCGGCCGCATGGCCCTGGACACCGAGGTCCGCTGGACCGCGCCGGACCCGGACCCCGAGGGCGGCCTCCTGGCCGGGGTGCGCTTCAAGCACCTCTCGGTCACCGAGGGCCGGCACATGGCCAAGCTGGCCCAGCAGATCCTCTCACCCTGCGAGATCGTGCTGAAAAGCCCAGGCACGCAGAAAACCATGCCCTGGCCCACCACCTTCAAGACCCATGGCTGACGACGCGCACCATTCCCGGCTCACGGCCCTGGCCCTGGGGGCNNTTCCACGGCCTGCACGCCATCGCCCTGACCGAGGCCAACGTCCTGGGCGTGCTCTCGCTCATCTTCTGGTCCCTGCTCATGGTGGTGGGGGTCAAGTACGTGTCCTTCATCCTGCGCGCCGACAACCACGGCGAGGGCGGCATCTTCGCCCTGCTGGCCCTGCTGCCGCTGCGCGGCTCCCCGGGCGACGACCTGGGCCGCAAGGCGCGGACGGCCATCATCATGGCCGCGGTCTTCGGCTCGGCCCTGCTCTACGGCGACGGCATCATCACCCCGGCGGTGTCCGTGCTCTCGGCCGTGGAGGGCCTGTCCGTGGCCACCACGGCCCTGGAGCCGGCCATCCTGCCCGTGACCTGCGCCATCCTCATCGGGCTCTTCCTCATGCAGAAGCACGGCACCGGCCGCATCGGCGCGCTGTTCGGCCCGGTCATGATCTTCTGGTTTCTGGCCCTGGCGTCCCTGGGCCTGATCCACATCTGGAACGACCCGCGCATCCTCTGGGCCGTGAACCCGCTCTACGCCGCGGCCTTCTTCCGGGACAACGGCCTGCACGGCATGGTCGTGCTCGGCTCGGTGGTCCTGTGCATCACCGGCGGCGAGGCGCTCTACGCCGACATGGGCCACTTCGGCCGCCGGGCCATCCGGCTCTCCTGGAACGGCCTGGTGCTGCCCGCGCTGCTGCTGAACTACTTCGGCCAGGGCGCGCTGCTCCTGGCCGACCCCAGCACGGCCGACAACCCGTTTTTCCAGATGGTCCCCGAGTTCCTGCTCTACCCCCTGGTGGCCCTGGCCACCGTGGCCACGATCATCGCCTCCCAGGCCATGATCTCCGGGGCCTTCTCCCTGACCCAGCAGGCCATCCAGCTGGGCTACTGCCCGCGCATGCACATCGTGCACACCTCGGGCCAGGAGCGCGGACAGATCTACATCCCGCTGGTGAACCAGGCCCTGATGCTCGGCTGCCTGGGCCTCGTGCTGTTCTTCCGGGAGTCCTCGCGCCTGGCGGGCGCGTACGGCATCGCCGTGACCGCCACCATGACCATCACCTCCATCGCCTATTTCCTGGTCATCACCCGGACCTGGCGCTGGTCGCCCTTCCGCGCCGGAATCCTCGTGGCCCTGTTCCTGGTCTTCGACGCCTCCTACCTGGGGGCCAACCTGCTCAAGCTGGCCGACGGCGGCTGGATCACCATCGCCATCGCCCTGGCCATCAGCGTGCTCATGAGCACCTGGAAGCGCGGCCGCGCCGAGCTGGCGGCCCAGTCCCTGACCACCCGCCTGCCCATCGAGATCTTCATCGGCGACGTGGGCACGTTCAAGCCCCACCGCGTGCCGGGCACGGCCGTGTTCATGACCCTGAACGACCAGGGCACCCCGCTGACCCTGCTGCACCACTTCAAGCACAACAAGATCCTGCACGAAACCGTGCTCCTGCTGACCATCCGCTCGGCCCAGTCGCCCACGGTGCCGGAGTCCGCGCGGGTGGAGGTCACGGTCCTGGAGCAGGGCTTCTATCGGGTGGTGGCGCAGTACGGCTTCATGGAGACCCCGCACGTGCCGGACGTGCTGCGCCTGGCGAGAGCCCAGGGCGTGCAGGCCGACCCGGCCAGCACCACCTTCTTCCTGGGCCGCGAGACCATCCTGCCCTCGGGCAAGGCCCCCATGGCCGAATGGCGCAAGCGCCTGTTCTCCTTCATGTCGCGCAACGCGGGACGGCCGACCACCTTCTTCGGCATCCCGCCCTCGCGCACCGTGGAGCTGGGCGCCATGATCGAGCTCTGATTCCTAGACAGCGTGTTTTCGCAGGAAGTCCGCGGCCAGACGGGCGGGCTCGGGGCGGTAGAGCATGGCCACGTGGCCCATGGGCGGCACCTGGGCACGCTCCCAGCCCGGAGGCGGCAGCAGGTTGGCGGCCGGCAGGACCATGTTGTCCACGGGCGAGACCAGAGCCAGCCGCGGCAGGCCCAAGGGCTCGCGCAGCCTCTCCAGTTCCGCGAACAATCCGCTCTCCGGCCGCAGGCTGCGGCCCAGGCGGCCCAGGGCCAGGCGGGCCAGGGTGCTGCCGTGGTGCGGCGTGCCCAGGGTGAGCAGGCAGGAGGCCTTGCCCGCCAGGCGCGGGTCGCAGACCGCGGCCCGCAGGAGCAGGCCGCCCAGGCTGTGGCCCACAAGGGCCACCCTGTGGTCCGGCTGCTCGGCCGAGAGGGCCAGAACGGCCTGGACCACCCGCTCCACCAGGTCCGGGAAGGCCGGGCCGAAGGAATTGTAGCAGACCGAGCGCAGGTGGCTGAACCCGGCCCGCAGCAGGCGGCGGCGGAACAGGACCCAGGCCGCGTGGTTGTGGTACAGCCCGTGGACCAGGAGCACGGCCGGGGCCCGGGACCGGCGCTGCCAGCAGGGCAGGAAGCCCAGGGGATAGGTGGCCAGGAGCAGGGTTATCTCGGCCAGGGCCGAGGCGAACCCCCGGAGCACGGGCCGCGCCGCGCCGCCGAACTCCCGGCGCAGGACCTCCAGATGCCCGCTGCGGCGGCTCTCCGCCAGGAAGAGCGCGTAGCTCAGGCACGGCACCAGAAGCACCAGCAGAAGCAGCGTCAGGAGGATTCCGCCCATGCCCCTGTGTGAAGCAAGAGCGCGGCGCGGTCAAGGACGGCCGGCGGGTTGCCTCCGGGGAACGGCGGGTATAGATTCCCCGGCACACAAGGAGCGCCCATGGAACGCATCAGCTTCGAGGATTTTCTGCGGGTGGACATCCGGGTGGGCCTGGTGCTCCGGGCCGAGACCTTTCCCGCGGCCCGCAAACCGGCCTACCGGCTCTGGATCGACTTCGGCCCGGAACTGGGCGTGAAGAAATCCAGCGCCCAGATCACCGCGCTCTACCGGCCCGAGGACCTCACCGGCAGACTCGTGCTGGCCGTGGTCAACTTCCCGCCCCGCCAGGTGGCCGACTTCATGAGCGAGGTGCTCGTGCTCGGGGTGGACGACGCCGAGGGCCGGGTGGTCCTGGGGGAACCCGAACGCGACGCGCCCCTGGGCAGCCGCCTGCACTGAGACCCGCGAGGAACCATGACCCAGACCACGCTCTTTCTGGACATCGGCAGCGGCACGCAGGACGTGCTCCTGCACCGGCCCGGGACGGTCCTGGAGAACTGCCCCAAGTTCGTGCTGCCCTCCCCGGCCAAGGCCGTGGCCGCCAGGCTCCAGGCCCTGAGCGCCGCGGGCCGCCACATCTGGCTCCACGGCCGGAACATGGGCGGCGGTTTCGGCCGGGCCCTGGACGCGCACCTCAAGCTCGGGCTGCGCGCCGCGGCCACGCGCAACGCGGCCTATTCCCTGGGCGACGACCTGACCCGCATCGAAAAGATGGGCGTGGTCCTCTGCGAGGAATGCCCCCCGGACCATGCGGCCCTGGAACTCACGGACTTCGACCCGAGGTTCTGGCAACGGCTCCTGGACGCCGCCGGTCTGGCCTGGCCGGACCGGATCGTGGCCGCGGCCCAGGACCACGGCTTCCACCCCGGCGGCCCGGGCAGCAACCGCCGGGGCCGGTTCCAGTTCTGGGAGCGCCTGCTCCTGGAGTCCCACGGCCGGCCCGAGGACCTGGTCTTCGCCGCGCCGCCGCCGGAGATGACCCGGCTCCTGGACCTCCAGGCCTGCATCAACGGCGGCTTCGTGGCCGACACCGGGGCCGCGGCCGTGCTCGGGGCCCTGTTCGAGGAGGACATCTCGGCCCAGTCCCGGGAGCGGGGCATCCGCGTCGTCAATGTGGGCAACGGCCACACCGTGGCCTTTCTCCTGTTCCAGGGCCGCATCCTGGGCGTCTACGAGCACCACACCGGCCTGCTCGACGCCCCGGCCCTCTGGGGCCAGCTGGAGCGCTTCCGGCTCGGGACCCTGCCCTTTGAGGAGGCCTTCGACACGGGCGGCCACGGCTGCCTCTGCCTGGACCTGCCCGGGGCCGCCGGGGACTTCTCGCCCACCTACGTGCTGGGCCCCCGGCGGGAGCTGCTCAAGCCCTACCCCGTGAGCTTCCCGGCCCCGGGCGGGGACATGATGCTGGCGGGCTGCTTCGGCCTGCTCCACGGCCTGCGGCTGCGCGGCCTGGCGGACTAGGACTCCGAACGCAAAAGACCCGGGGAGCGCCGCTCCCCGGGTCTTTTTTCGTGCCTCGGCAGGGCCCGGCTAGGGCTTCTTGAAGCTGCGGGCGAACAGCCCGGCGATGGCCGCGCGGCCGTCGTCGGTGAGAAAGCGGGTGCCCGTGCCGCTGAAATGGCGGTGGCCGATGACCGGGTTCACCGCGGCCTGCCACTCGGTCTNNCGCCCCAGCCCGTGCCGCCCTTGACCGTGCCGTCGGCCAGGATGGTTCCGACCACGAAGACCTCGTGGCCGCTGGCCACCTGCCAGCAGATGCTCTGGAGCACGGCCCGGAACTTGGGCGCGCTGCTGAAGCCGCGGTTCATGAGCTTGGAGACGTAGGCCAGGCTCACGTCCTTGAGGCCCAGCTCCTCGGTGGTCAGCACGCGCAGGCCCCGGGTGCGGGCGGGCTGGTGCCCGTCGAAGCTGAAGTTGACCTCCTGCAGGCCGTAGCGCTCGGCGAGCGCGCCGAATTCCGCCTCGGTCCCGCTGGCGGCGCCGCTGTACAGGATGCATTCCTTGGGCTCGAACATGCGAGGGTTTCCTCCGTGATTGCGGTTTGTTGCCGGATCAGCCTCAGGCCAGCGGCAGATGGATGCGGAACACGGTCCCGGTCTCCAGGGCCGAGGAGAAGCTCGCCTGGCCCTCCAGGTAGCGTTCCGTGAGCAACAGGATGCTGTAGGTCCCGAGCCCCCGGCCCGGGCCCTTGGTGGAGAAGGAGCGGTTGAAGATCTGGAGCTGGACCTTGCGGGCCATGACCGCCTCGTTGTGCACCGAGAACATGCCCCGGCCGTCCTCCACCCGGCAGTCCAGGGTCACGGTCTGGCCGTTGCGCGAGGCCTCCACGGCGTTCTTGATCATGTTCCCGAGCACCCGGCGCAGGATCATGGGGTCCACGCGCAGGCGGAAGTCCTCGGCGCCCTCCGCCAGGACCAGCCGGACTCCCCGGGCCGCCGGGCCTCCCTTATGGGCCTCCACGGCGTCGCGCAGGAAGTCCAGGGCGTCGCGGTCCACGGGCCGGGGCTGGAGCTCGTTGTTCTCCGCGGCCATGAGATCCTTCTGGGCCATGATCTCATCCACCAGGTAGTCCAGGGAGGTGTAGAGCAGGTCCACGTCCGGACGCAGGGTGTCGGGCACCCGGCCGCGCAGGACTTCGGTGAGCCCGCGCACCCCGCCGGCCACGTTGAGCAGGTCGTGGAAGAATATGCGCTCGAGCACATTGCGCCGGATCTCGTGGCTCTCGTCCTTGATGGCGAGCACCGCGAACTGTTCGCCGTTCAGGTCGTAGGGGTCCACGGCCACGGCCAGGTCCAGGGCCTGGGTCCCGCCCTGGTAGCTGCGCAGCATCCGGCAGTGCATCTCCGCGCTGCTTCCGGACAGGCCCATGAGCACGGCCCGGACCGCGCCGCAATTGATGCAGTATTCCGTGGTGCCGCAGCCGCCGTCGGTCTCGCCGGCATGGATGCAGGAGAATATCTCGCCGGGCCGCAGGCCCAGAAGGCCCTCGGCCTGGCCCGCGCCGCTCTCCACGAAGAAGTCCTGGCAGGCCTTGTTGGCGAAGATGGCCTGACGCTGGCCGTTGAGCACCAGGAGCATGGTGGGCACGGCGTGCATGAGCTTGGCGCAGTGGGTGCCCAGAAAGACCCGCGCCTGGCGGCGGATGGTCTCGGCGTCCGCCCGCTGGGCCGAGGCGTAATAGGTGCTTGGTCTGTCCTGTTTCATGCGTTCACGGCTCCTGAACGTCCCCCTGCCGAGATTGCACAGATTCCGGGGGCAGGCCATTATTATCGGCAGCGAGAGCCTAGCATCGCGCGCTCCGGGGCGCAATGCCGCGCGGGACACGGGACTAGACCCGGCGGCGGCCCGCCTGCTACACAGGGACACGCACCCAAAAGGACGGCCGATGGCGGACAGCACGCACGCCTTGGACCAGCACGCGCTTCTCTTCCAGCCCTACCGGCTGGCCGGGCAGACCCTCAAAAACCGCCTGGCCGCCCTGCCGCTGTTCACCGGCTACGCCTACACCGACGGGCATGTCAGCCCGCTCCTGCTGGAACACTACTGGCGCCTGGCCGGCAGCGGCGCGGGCCTGGTGGTGGTGGGCAACGTGGCCGTGGCCCCGGACGGGGTCACCGCGCCCAACAACCTGCGCCTGGACAAGGACGAATTCGTGCCGGGCCTGGCCCGCCTGGCCCGTGTCCTGCGCGACGCCGGGGCCGTGTCCTGCGCCCAGCTGAACCACGCCGGACGCTTCGCCCGCACCGAGGCCCCGCTCATGCCCGCGCCCATGGACGCCACCCACCTGGCCTTCGACATGACCTCGCTCAAGGCCTTCATGGAGAGCTTCCCCCTGGAGGAGCGCTTCGGCCTGACCTGGATGGTCATGCGCAAGGCCGCCTCCTGGCAGGCGGGCATGAGCCGCGAACAGCGCCAGGACGTGATCCGGGCCTTTGCCCAGGCCGCGGCCCGGGCCGTGGCCGCGGGCTTCGACATGGTCGAGCTGCACGGGGCCACCGGCTACCTCCTGACCCAGTTCCTTTCAGCCTACACCAACCGCCCGGCCACCGGCGGCTCCCTGCCCCTGGCCAAGCGGGCGGCCTTTCCCCTGGATGTCTTCCGGGCGGTACGGTCGGCCGTGCCCCCGGGTTATCCCGTGGGCTTCCGCCTGCTGGTGCGCGAGTGGACCCCGGACGGCGTGGACCTGCCCGAGGCCCTGGAGTTCGCGGCCCTGCTGGAACAGGAGGGCGCGGCCTATGTCTCGGCCTCGGCCGGGACCTACAACTCCATATTCAATCCCGCGATCCGCAGGCTCACGGCCCGGCCCGGCTATCTCCGCCAGGAATGCGCGGCCCTCAAGGCCCGCGTCGGCCTGCCCGTGGTCACGGCCGGAAAAATCCTGACCCCGCCCCTGGCCGAGCGCATCCTCCAGGCCGGGGAGGCCGATCTCATCGGCCTGGGCCGCCCCCTGCTGGCCGACCCCGACTGGCTGCGCAAGGCCCAAACCGGCGCGAAGGTCAACGCCTGCATCGACTGCTACGCCTGTCTGCGGCGCATCGTGCGGGACCAGGGCCTGAACTGCGTGCGCCGGCCGCCCAAGGAACAGAAGCGCGTGGACCTGGAATACGCCCTGCAGGGCCGCCAGACCTACAAGACGCTCATCGTCCTGGCCTCGGCCGGGGACGCCGGGCGGCTGCGGGAGCTCTGGAGCGGACGGGTCCCGGCCCGGGTCCACGACGCGGCCACGGTCCTCTTCCTGCATCCCGAGGGCGGGGACGTGGCCCTGGCCCAGGCCCGCGACGACCTGCGCCGCTGGTGCCAGGAGCAGTGGCGCGGCCATGGCCTGGAGCCGGAGCGCCTGCGCTTCGAGGACCGCACCTTGCGCGGGGCGGCCGATGACCTCGTGCTCCGCGAGGCCGAGGCCGGAAACTTCGGCGTGGTCCTGCTCTGCCGCCAGGAGGGCGAGGCCTGGCGCGAGCGTGTGCTCCTGCGCCGCGACCGGATCACCGGCCTGCTCGGGGAGAACCCGGGCCAGGGCCGCGTGCTGGTGCCCTTCGACTTCTCCCCGGCCTCGCTCCTGGTCCTGCGCTACGTGTCCCGGGCCTGGCCCGGGGACCTGACCTTCCTGCACGTGCTGGAAAACGGCCCCCGGGAGGCCGAAAAGCAGTGGCGCGAGGCCAAGGAGCTGACCGGCCTGGACGAGGACACGCCCCTGGCGGTGGTGGCGCGCCGCCGGGGCCCGGCCCAGGACCTCCTGGACGAGGTGGTCCGCGGCGGCTTCGACGCCGTGGTCATGGGCCGCAGGGGCCAGGGCGGCCTCCGGCGGCTCCTGTTGGGCAGCGTCTCGGCCGCGGTGCTGCGCGGCCTCACCAAGCAAACCCTGATTCTGGTGGCCTGAACCGGCCACAGGAGCCCACGCCATGCCCCGCGCGCTCATCAGCGAGAACGAAATCCTGGCCTCCCCCTCCCAGGTCTGGCGCGTGCTCACGGACTTCCCCTTCTATCCGGAGTGGAACCCGTTCATCCGCGAGGCCGAGGGCGAACTGCGCGTGGGCAGCCGCCTCAGGCTCTCCTTCACCACGCCCTCGGGCATCGCCATGAAGGCCTCGGCCACCCTGGTCCAGGTGGAGCAGGACTACGAACTGCGCTGGGTGGGCAGCCTGCTGGCGCCCATCCTCATGGACGTCGAGCACTTCTTCATCATGGAGCCCCTCTCCCCGCACCGCACCCGCTTCGTCCACGGCGAGACCTTCGGCGGCATGCTCGTGCCGGTGTTCATCCGCATGCTCCAGGGCGAGGTCATGGGCGCCTACCGGGCCATGAACCTGGCCCTCAAGCAGCGCGCCGAGGACCTGGCCGTCCGGGAAGGCCTGGTCCGGTCCTGAGCCCCATCCCGGGCCTGAAGCCCGCTGATCATTGTTCCAACCCATTCGCCGGACGCCCTTGACCTGATGCATACAGGGGTCTATAGCGCTGATATCGGAAAAAAGTTTCTTCCGGCTCGACCGGAAGACACATACGTGAATCCTTCTCGGGCGCCGTGCACGCGCCGCCATGTTGCGAGGCGGGCGCATGTGCGGCCTCCCCGCGTCGATACAGGAGTCGAAGCCGAGCATCGCCTGAAAATGGTCTCAATCGGTTCTTGCTTGCCACCATGCGTTTATGAACAAACGTCAAGGAGGTCGCAGGGATGGAGGAGCAGAAAAGACCAATTGGCGAGGACTGGTTAGCTCTCTGGATCGGTTTGGGCATCTTTGTCTTGGGCCTGGGCGCGTTTGCTGGGGTGAACGTCCTGGGCTGGGGCGCCAAGGTGAACGTCTGGATCGACGCGGCCAAGGCCGTCGTCCCGGTGTCCGGCGCCTTCAAGGAGATGCCGAGCATTGTTTCGCTCATCCTCACCTATCTCTTCATGCTGGGGCTCATGCTCATCGCGGCGCGCTGCATGCGCGCGGACATCAAGAAGTTCGCGGCCGGCTTCACCCTGGTGTTCTGGATCAGCTATGGCTGCTGGTTCACGGGACACTACGCCTACATCGCGGCCACCCCGGACGTGCTCGCGAAGTACGGCATCAACTGGTCGCTGAACCTCACCGGCGAGGCCGGGTTCATCGTGGCCCTGCTGGCCGGCCTGGTGATCGGCAACTTCTTCCCGAAACTGGCGGCGTTCATGGGCGAGGCCACGCGGCCCGAGCTGTACATCAAGACCGCCATCGTCATCCTGGGCGCGGGCCTGGGGGCCAAGGCCGCCGAATCCATGAGCCTGGCCTCGGCCATCCTGTTCCGGGGCCTGTGCGCCAGCGTCGAGGTCTACCTCATCGACTGGGCCGTGGTCTATCTGGTGGCCCGCACCGTGTTCAAATTCAACAGGGAATGGGCCGTGCCCCTGGCCTCGGGCATCTCCATCTGCGGCGTGTCCGCGGCCATCGCCACGGGAGCGGCCATCCGCGCCCGGCCGGTGGTCCCGATCATGGTCTCGTCGCTGGTGGTCATCTTCGCCGTGGTGGAGCTCCTGCTCCTGCCGTTCATCGCCCAGGCCCTGCTCTGGACCGAGCCCATGGTGGCCGGCGACTGGATGGGACTGGCGGTGAAGACCGACGGCGCGGCCATCGCCAGCGGCGCCATCGTGGACGCCCTGGTGCGGGCCAAGGCCCTGGCCATGGAGGGCATCCACTACCAGGAAGGCTGGATCATGATGCCGGCCACCACCAGCAAGATCTTCATCGACTTCTTCATCGGCATCTGGGCCTTTGTCCTGGCCATCATCTGGTGTTCCAAGATCGAATGCCGCGGCGAGGTCAAGGCCGTGGAGATCTGGGAACGCTTCCCCAAGTTCGTCCTCGGTTACATGCTCACGTTCGTGCTCCTGCTGGCCTTCAGCCTGAGCTCGCCTGAAGCCCTCAAGGCGGCCAAGGGGGCCACCAGCCAGATGGACGCCTTCCGCGTCCTGTTCTTTGTCATGACCTTCTTCACCATCGGAGTGATCTCCAACTTCCGCAAGCTCTGGGCGGAAGGCATCGGCAAGCTGGCGGCGGTCTATCTCCTCTGCCTGTTCGGGTTCATCGTCTGGGTGGGCCTGCTCATCTCCTACATCTTCTTCCACGGCATCAAGCCGCCGCTGGTCGTGGGCTGACGGCCCGGACCTGATGGCCTGGACAAGGAGGACTTATGGCTGAACAGCACAAGATGTCGGCTGAAGAGGAACAGAGACTCAAGCAGGAGATGCACCAGATGGAGTACGAGCCCCTTCTCCCCGTGGAGAAGAAGCTCATCTCCGTGAGCATCGGGCTCGGTGTGGTCCTGCTGTTCGTGTTCATCTGGATCAGCTTCACCTTCTTCCCTGGGGTGCACTGACCGGCGCGGTCCGGGTGTGCAGAACGGCTGCAAGAAACCCATGAGACGCCACGGGGGGCGCCGGCAATCGTCGGCGCCCCCCAAAACGTTCCGCCTCCCTGCTGGACGGCCCCCGTCATCCCGGCTATTTTCCAGACATGACTCCTGCCCCCTGGCATTCCCTGGACGCCGGCGCCGCCCTGGCCAGACTCTCCGTGGACCCGGGCCGCGGCCTGTCCGGCGCGGAGGCCGCGGAGCGCCTGGAGCGCTTCGGACCCAACGAACTGGCCCGGGAGGACCGCGCCTCGGCCCTGGCCCTGTTCCTCGGGCAGTTCAAGAACGTCCTCATGCTCATCCTCCTCGCGGCCATCGCGCTCTCGGCCCTGGTGGGCGAGGTGGTGGACGCGGCCATCATCGGCCTCATCGTGGTCTTCTGCGCGATCCTGGGCTTTCTCCAGGAGTTCCGCGCGGAAAAGGCCCTGGAGGCCCTCAAGAACATGCTCTCGCCGAGCATCACGGCCCTGCGCGACGGCGTTGAGAAGGAGGTCCCCTCCACGGACCTGGTGCCCGGCGACATCCTGCTCCTGGAGGCCGGGGACAAGGTGCCCGCCGACGCCCGGGTGCTGGAGTCCCACTCCCTGCGCTGCGACGAGGCCGCGCTCACCGGCGAGTCCGCGCCCGTGGGCAAGAACCCGGCCGCCCTGCCCGAAGCCGCGCGCCTGGCCGACCGCAGGAACATGGCCTTCACCGGCACCAGCGTGACCTACGGCCGGGGCCGCGCCCTGGTGGTGGAAACGGGCATGCACACGGCCTTCGGGGCCATCGCCCGGGAAGTGGCCGCCGTGGCGACCGAGAAGACGCCCCTGGAAAAGCGCACCGAGGAGATCGGCAAGTGGCTGGGGCTCCTGGCCCTGGGCATCTGCGGCCTGGTGGCCGGGGTGAGCATCCTGCGCCAGGCCCTTGACGGCAAGATCGACCTCCAGTTCATCGTCACCGTGGTCATGTTCGCCATTTCCCTGGCAGTGGCCGCGGTGCCCGAGGCCCTGGCTGCCATCGTCACCGGGGCCCTGGCCATCGGCATGCGCCAGATGGCCCGCAAGAACGCCCTGGTGCGCAAGATGCCCGCGGTGGAGACCCTGGGCTGCACCACGGTCATCTGCTCGGACAAGACCGGCACCCTGACCCGCGGCGAGATGACCGTGCGCCGCATCGTCACGGCCGACGGCCCGGTGGAGATCGGCGGCGCGGGCTACGCCCCGGAGGGCGCGCTCAGCGGGGCTGCGGATTCCGAGGCCCTGCGCCGTCTGCTCCTGGCCGGGCTGCTCTGCAACGACGCGGACCTGGAGGAGCGGGACGGGGCCTGGCGCATCCAGGGCGACCCCACCGAGGCCGCCCTGGTGGTGGCCGCGGTCAAGGCCGGTCTGCCCAGGGCCCGGACCCGCCTGGAGAACCCGCGCCTGGAGGAGCTGCCGTTCAGCTCCGAGCGCAAGCGCATGACCACGCTCCACGCCCTGGAGGACGGCCGGCGCATGGCCTTCATGAAGGGCGCGCCCGAGACGGTTCTGGAGCGCTGCGCCGGCGTGCTCCAGAACGGCCGGACCGTGCCCCTGGACGACGCGCTCCGCGCCGAGATCCTCACGGCCAACGCGGCCATGGCCCAGGACGCCCTGCGGGTGCTCGGCCTGGCCTGCCGCCAGGTGGCGGGGGACGCCTGCAGCGAGGAGGAGACCGAGCGCGACATGGTCTTCCTGGGCCTGGCCGGGATGATGGACCCGCCGCGGCCCGAGGCTGTGGCGGCCGTGGCGGTCTGCCGCAGGGTGGGGATCACGCCGGTGATGATCACCGGCGACCACCGGCTCACGGCCGTGGCCGTGGCCCGGGAAACCGGCATCTTCCGGGAGGGCGACCGGGTGCTCGACGGCGAGGATCTGGAGCGGATGGATGACCGGGAGCTGGCCGCCGTGGTCCGCCAGATCACGGTCTATGCCCGAGTCTCGCCCCTGGACAAGCTCAAGATCGTCAAGGCCTGGAAGTCCCTGGGCGAGGTGGTGGCCATGACCGGCGACGGGGTCAACGACGCCCCGGCCCTGAAGCACGCGGACATCGGCGTGGCCATGGGCCTCTCCGGCACCGAGGTGGCCAAGGAGGCCGCCGACATGGTGCTCGCGGACGACAACTTCGCCTCCATTGTCACGGCCATCGAGCTGGGCCGCTGGATCTACGACAACATCAAGAAATACCTGACCTATCTGCTGCGCTGCAACATCACCGAGGTGGCCGTCATCGGCGGCGCGGTGCTGGTCCTGGGCCCGGAATACCTGCCGCTCCTGCCCGCGGCCATCCTGTACATCAACCTGGCCACGGACGGCCTGCCCGCCCTGGCCCTGGGCGTGGCCCCGCCGGACCCGGACATCATGGAGCGGCCGCCCCGCGATCCCCAGGAGAGCGTGTTCTCCTGGGACGTGAAGGCCTTCGTGGCCCTGGCCATCGGCATCGAGATCCCCTTCTTCCTGTTCCTGTTCTTCCACGACCTGTTCGACATCGCCCACGCCCGCACCGAGATGTTCTTCCTGTTCACCATCGTGGAGCTGGTCATTGCCCTGAACTTCCGCTCCATGCGCTACAGCATCTTCGCGGCCCCGCCGCACAAGTGGCTGCTGGCGGCCATCGCCTGGGAGGTCCTGCTCGTGGTGGGGCTCATCCAGTTCGAGGTGGTCCGCGAGGCCTTCGGCATCCTCCTGCCCCGGCTCTCCGACCTGACCATGATCTTCGTCTTCAGCGGCGTGGTGTTCCTGTCCATGGAGGGCATCAAGGTGCTCATCCGCAGGCGGCTGGCCGCCCGGTCCGGCTGACGGGCCGCGCGCTTTCGGCCGGATTCAGGCCACGCGCAGCTTGGGGCAGGAGCGGCAGACCAAGGGCCTGTCCCCGGAGCCGAAGGACTTGCGAAAGGCCTTGTATTCCTTGGAGACCCAGATATCGGACAGGGTTTTTTCGCGCACGGAACCGAACACCAGCGCCTCTGCCGACGCGGCCGCGCCACGGTTGGCGGCCAGGCTCGCGCTGACGCAGGGGTGCACGGCCCCATCCACGGCCACCACCAGGGCCCGGTCCACGTTCTCGCTGCAAAATTCCGCTGACCCGGCCTGTTCCCGGGGCAGGAGCCAGCTCAGGGCCAGGCCCTGGGCAGCGGCCTCCTGGGCCGTCTTCCGGAGGTTGTCCTCGGCCTCCAGGACCTGGGCGGGAGTCAGGACCTCGCCGGCCAGTTCCTCGGAGCAGACGTAGTCCAGGCTGCTCACCACCACCTGCCCCACGCCGGTCCCGGCCAGCAGACCCGGCAGCCGCCGCAGGCCGGGCAGCCCGGAGCGCAGGAGCATGAAGGCCACGTGCAGGGCCGGGGTGGCCGAGCCCAGGCGCTGTTTGGCCTGGTCCACGCGCCGCAGCGCCGCCAGGGTGGCCTCCAGGCCCGCCCCGGCCCGAGCGCGGTCGTGGTCCTCGCCGGTTCCGGCCAGGGAAACGGCCAGCATGTCCAGGCCCGAGGCCGCCAGGCGGGCGGCCGTATCCTCGTCGATGAGCAGGCCGTTGCTCGTGGTCCCGGCCCAGACCCCGGCGCGCTTGACCGCCGCCAGCATGTCGAAGAAGCGCGGATGGAGCAGGGGCTCGCCCCAGCCTTGGAGATGGACCATGCTGGTCCGGCGGAACTCCGGCACGAGCCGCTGGAACGTGTCCCAGTCCATGTCCCGGGAGCGCCAGGACTCGCGGTACACCGTGCGCGGGCAATAGCCGCAGGCCGCGTTGCAGCGGCTGGTCACCTCCAGCTGGAGCCAGTCCCAGCGGGGTCCGAAAAAAAGCGGCAGAGAGGGCATGGCGTGCTCCTCAGGGCAGGGTGACGCTGGCCTCGGCGCGCAGCACTTCGGTCTGGCCCGAGGGGCCGGTGCGGTACAGCACGTATTCGCCGCGGTAGAGACCCGCGGGCCAGGGCCCCGAGCGCCGCTTGCCGAGATATTCCATGGCCTGGGCCAAGGTGCGGTCCATCTCCCGCTCGATCTGGGCCAGCACCGCGCCGTCCGGAGCCAGGAGCCGCATGGAGAAACGGTCCCCGGCCCGGGCCCCGAACAGGGCCACGGCAAAAATCAGGGCCTGGGGGTCCCCGCCGTGCGCGCCGAGCACCTCGCGGCGCAGGAACTCGTTCACCGAGCGCGAGGGCGCGGCCACGAACCCGGCGCGCAGCAAACCCGTGGCCC
>DFYP01000186.1 GCA_002382645.1 Desulfovibrio sp. UBA4079
GCTGGCCGCACTCCAGCGCACCCTGGCCGCGGCCAGCCCCCTGGAGGTCCCGGCCCTGGACCCGGCCCGGGCCCCGGCCCTCTCGGCCGCGGCCATCCTCAACCCGGAGGAGCCGGACCTGGACCGCTACTTTGCCCAGTTTCCGGCCTGGCTCACGGAGCTGGCCGTGGTCTGGGACGCGGAGCGGGTGCCGGAGCGGGCCTGGACCTGCGCCGCGCCCCTGCGCCAGGCCGCCCGGCCCCTGGGGGGCGACTTCTCGGCCCAGCGCAACGCCATGCTCGCGCTCTGCCAGGGGGACTGGGTGCTCTACCTGGACGCCGACGAGACCCTGCTTCCGGACGACTGGGCCCGGATTCCCGGGCTCTGCGGCCAGCAGGAGGCCGCGGGCTGGCACTTCCCGCGCCTGACCTTCTACCCGGACCAGAACCGTTGCCGCATGGGCCTGGGCCTCTGGCCGGACTTCCAGCTGCGCCTGTTCCGCCGCGATCCGGGCCTGGCCTTCGTCAACCCGGTGCACGAACGGCTCACCGGCCTGGACGGGCCCGAGGCCCTGGCCCTGGACCTGGCCCTGCGCCACCACACCCACCTGCGCAAGCGGCCCGAGGCCATCCGGGCCAAGCTGGCGGTCTTTGACCAGGCCGGCAACGGGGTGCGCCACACCCTGAGCGCGGACTATCCCCATCTGCCCTGCAACCTGCTGGAGCCCGCGCCCCGGGGCCTGTCCGTGCGCGGCCTGCTCCTGCCATCATCTTGATTCCACGATGGAAAACGACTAGGCTTTGCCGTTGAAGGGCCGCCGCGCCCGAGACTTCCACGCGAGGATCAGCATGCTCGTGACCTGTCCCCAATGCCAGTTCGCCCGGGAGCTTCCCGAGGACAAGATACCGGCCCGCGCCCAAGTGGCCACCTGCCCCAAGTGCAAGCACAAGTTCCGCTTCCGCGAACTGCCGCCCGAGGAGGCCGCGCCGGACCAGGAAATCCCGGCCCCGCCGCCGCCCGCCCCGGACCAGCTCCTGCCCGAGGGCGACATCTGGGACCGCCTGGGCGCCGCGGCCCCGGAAGAGCGCCCGGGCCAGGCCCCTGCGGACAACCCGTTCGCCGCGGACCCGGACCAGCCCCAGGTGGACGTGCCCTTCGAGCGGCTGGACCAGTTCGGCTTCTTTCCGGGCCTGTACCAGACCCTGCGCCGGATCCTGTTCAACCCCCAGCTGTTCTTCGAGGCCATGCCCCTGCGCGGCCTGGGCCGTCCCCTGGCCTTCGCCGTGCTCCTGGGCGAATTCCAGATCGTGTTCCAGCTCCTCTGGAGCATGACCGGAGCCCTGGGCGAATCCCCGGAAACCGCCCAGTACGGCCTGGGCCTGGCCCTGGCCGCGGCCGTGGTCCTGGGCCCGCTGTTCCTGTCCGTGTTCCTGTTCCTGGAAACGGCCATCTTCCACTTCTGCCTCATCCTGTTCCGCTCCGGCTCCAAGGGCTTCGAGGGCACCTTCCGGGTCCTGGCCTATTCCAACGCCCCGCTGATCCTCTCCTGCATCCCCGTGGTGGGGCCGCTGCTGGGCTACTTCTGGAGCCTGTCGCTCACCGTCATCGGGGCCCGGCGGCTGCACGGAGCCTCGCTCTGGGCCACCCTGGGGGCCTTTGCCCTGTTCATCGGCATCGTCCTGGCGGTCATGGGCTTCATGTATTACGTGGCGGCCACCGTGCCCACGGCGGGAAAATGACCGCCCTGCCCCGCTTCTTCGAACTGCTGGCCAAGCGCTGGCGGGACTGGCGCACCTGGCGCAAGCTGGCGGCCGAGGCCGACCCCCGGAACATCCTGGCCCTGACCCGGGAGATCCGCGAAATGGCCCTGGTGGCGGCCCGCGTCTGCCCGGACCAGGAGGGCCCCCTGGCCCGCATCCAGGCCATCCTGGACGAGACCGGCCGCCTGGACTCCCTGGCCCGCCTCCCGGACTTCAAGCGCCTGCCCCCGGGCAAGCGCATCCTCCTGCGCCAGGGCCTGCTCCAGTCCCGCGAACAGCTCCTGGAGAGCATCCAGGCCGCTCCGACCCCCACGCGCCTGCTCCAGTAGTCCCCGCCGGTACGCTTCTTGCTGGGTTTGCTCGCGAAAGACCCGGCCGTCATGTCCTTGGCGGCCAGGCGGCGAGAACCCTAACCCAAGCCGGCGCCATGAAACACCTCGTTTTGGCTCTGCTCCTGGCCCTGAGCGCCCTGACCGCGGCCTGCGGGCACGTGGACATGGCCGTCACGGACCAGACCCGGATCTACCGCGACGCGCCCATCCAGCGCACCCCGCTCCTGGTGGCGGTGCAGCCCAGGGAGCGCACCTACGCCCCGGTCAAGGCCCTGTTCTACCCGCTGTGGGTCTCCCAGCAGACCATCGACCAGAAGGTCATCGGCCGCTCCCTGGGCCGGGTCATGGTCCAGACCTGGAACTCCCAGCGGCTCTTCCCGGTGCTGGTCTATGACGAGGAACTCGTCTTCCGCACCGCGGAAAAGGCCGTGGCCCAAGGCCGGGCGCGCGGCGCCGACGTGGTGGTCACGGGCGTGGTCAGCTACTACTACGACGGCGGGAACCTCGACGACTCGGGCATCTCCATCCGCCTGAACATCTACGAGACCGCCACGGGCCAGCTCATCTTCTCCATGGACCAGGCCGCGCACATCGAGTCGCACCTGGTGGAGGACTGGATCCTCTGGTCCACGCGCACCCGCCTGCCTCCCTCGCCCATGCAGGCCATGGTCGCCTCCATCGCCCAGGACATGGCCGTGCCCCTGGCCTCCTGGCTGCCCCCGCCGGACTCGGTGTTCGCCGAGACCAGCGCGGACATCGTGCGCGGGCTCACCGAGCGGACCCCGGCCCCGAACCAGGCGCCCTTCCCGGCCGCGGCCAAGGAACAGGACCTGGCCGCCGAACCCGGCACGGCCAAGGCCATGCAGCAGGCCATGGCCACCCCGGACGGCGCGGCCGGACCGGGCGTGAACCTGATGATCCATTTCGACGTGGACAAGGCCGTGATCCGGCCGGAGTCCTATCCCCTGCTGGACGAGCTGGGCAAGGCCCTGACCAATCCCCCGCTCAAGGGCCGCAAGTTCCTCATCGCCGGGCACACCGACTCGGACGCCGGCGCGGACTACAACATGAAGCTGGGCCAGGCCCGGGCCGACGCGGTCAGGGCCTACCTGACCAAAAAGTTCCAGATTCCCGCCAGCCTGGTGGCCACCCAGAGCTTCGGCAAGACCCGGCCCATCGCCCCCAACGACACCCCCGCGGGCAAGCAGCGCAACCGCCGGGTGGAGGTGCGCCTGGCCAGCTAGCGCTTGACTCTCGGCATCGAATCCTTACCTCTGTGGGGCCCCTGGGGCCCCACTTTTTTTCGGCTTTGCGGCTGGGGGCTTTTGTGCTACCTCAAAGGGCGTTTTCTGAACGCCATCCAAGGACGACACACCATCATGATCGGAATTTCCAAGCTCTATTGCGGCGCGGTGGAAGCCTCCGACGCCCTGCGCTACGGCCGCCAGTCCGGCAAACTGCCCTCGCACCTGCTCCAGTTCTCCGTGGACAAGAAGCCCGTGGTGGTCTGGAACATGACCAAGCGCTGCAACCTGAAGTGCGTGCACTGCTACGCCAAGGCCGTGGACCCCGAGGGCACGGACCAGATCAGCACCACCCAGGCCAAGGCCATGATCGACGACCTGGCGGCCTTCGGCGCGCCGGTGATGCTCTTCTCCGGCGGCGAGCCCTTGGTGCGCAAGGACCTGGTGGAGCTGGCCCAGTACGCCACGGGCAAGGGCATGCGCGCGGTCATCTCCACCAACGGCACGCTCATCACCAAGGACAAGGCCCGGGAGCTCAAGAGCGTGGGCCTGTCCTACGTGGGCATCTCCCTGGACGGCGGCGAGGCGGTGCACGACCTGTTCCGGGCCGTGCCCGGGGCCTTCAAGAAGGCCCTCCAGGGCGTGGAGAACTGCCAGGCCGAGGGCCTCAAGGTGGGCCTGCGGTTCACCATCAACAAGCGCAACGCCGCGGAGATCCCGGAGATATTCCGGATCGTCAAGGAGATGGACATCCCCCGCGTGTGCTTCTACCACCTGGTCTATTCCGGCCGCGGCTCGGAGCTGATCAAGGAGGACCTGGACCACGCCGAGACCCGCGCCGCGGTGGACCTGATCATGGACGAGACCCGGGCCCTGTTCGACGCGGGCAAGCCCAAGGAGGTCCTCACCGTGGACAACCACGCCGACGGACCCCACGTCTATTTCCGGCTGCTCAAGGAAGACCCCAAGCGCGCCGCCGAGGTCATGGAACTCTTGCAGATGAACGAGGGCAACAGCACGGGCCGGGGCATCGGCTGCATCTCCTGGGACGGCCAGGTGCACGCCGACCAGTTCTGGCGCAACCACACCTTCGGCAACGTGCTCGAGCGGCCCTTCTCCCAGATCTGGGACGATCCGAACATCGAGCTGCTGCACAAGCTCAAGGACAAGAAGCCGCACGTCAAAGGCCGCTGCGCCACCTGCCGGTTCCTGAACATCTGCGGCGGCAACTTCCGGGCCCGGGCCGAGGCCTATTACGGCGACATCTGGGCCCAGGACCCGGCCTGCTACCTCACCGACGAGGAGATCAAGGGATAGGAGGATCGCCATGTCCCCGCTCGACGTGTTCCGCGGCCGCCGCCTGCGCCGCACCCCGGCCCTGCGCGACCTGATCCGCGAGAACGAGGTCCGGCCCCAGGACCTGATCCAGCCCTACTTCGTGGTCGAGGGCGACGCGAACCTCAGGAAGCCCATCGGCTCCATGCCCGGCCAGTTCCAGCTGGGCCCCAAGGCCCTGGAAAAGGCCGTGGGCGCGGCCGTGAAAAAGGGCCTCAAGAGCGTGCTCCTGTTCGGCATCCCCAAGAAGAAGGACAAGCGGGGCTCCCAGGCCTACGCCGACGAGGGCGTGGTCCAGGAGGCCGTGCGCCGGCTCAAGGACCGCTTCCCCGAGCTCGTGGTGGTCACGGACGTCTGTCTCTGCGAATACACCTCCCACGGCCACTGCGGGCTCTTGCAGGGCGAGGAGATCCTGAACGATCCCACGGTGGAGCTGCTGGCCAGGGCCGCCCTGTCCCACGCCCGGGCCGGGGCCGACATCGTGGCCCCCTCGGACATGATGGACGGCCGCGTGGCGGCCATCCGCTTCGTGCTCGACGACAACGGCTTCGGGGACACCCCGGTCATGTCCTATGCCGTGAAATACGCCTCGGCCTATTACGGGCCGTTCCGGGACGCGGCCGAAAGCGCCCCGGCCTTCGGCGACCGCAAGACCCACCAGATGGACCCGGCCAACCGGCGCGAGGCCCTGCGCGAGGCCGAGGCCGACGCGGCCGAGGGCGCGGACATCCTCATGGTCAAGCCGGGCCTGCCGTATCTCGACATCGTCCGTGACCTGCGCGACTCCTTCGACCTGCCCATCGCGGTCTACAACGTGAGCGGCGAGTACAGCATGGTCAAGGCCGCCGCGGCCAAGGGCTGGATCGACGAACGCCGCATCGTGCTGGAGACCCTCACCGCGTTCAAGCGCGCCGGGGCCGACCTCATCCTCACCTATCACGCCGAGGACGCCCTCGGCTGGCTGGACAAATAGCATGAGCGAACACGCCGCCAAGGGCGTTCCCTTCGAGCATTCCGGGCATCCGGGCGGCCATCCGCACGGCGCGGCCAAGGGCGGGGTCCCGCAACTGCGGCTCATCGCCTGGGAAGTGACCCGGTCCTGCAACCTGGCCTGCAAGCACTGCCGCGCCGAGGCCCATCCCGAGCCCTACGAGGGCGAATTGACCACGGCCGAGGCCAAGGCCCTCATCGACACCTTTCCCGAGGCCGGCAGCCCGATCATCATCTTCACGGGCGGCGAGCCGCTCATGCGCCACGACCTGTTCGAGCTCATCCCCTACGCCAAGTCCAAGGGCCTCCGGTGCGTGCTGGCGCCCAACGGCACCCTGCTCACGGCCGAGAACGCGGCGCGCATCAAGGAGGCGGGCATCGAACGCTGCTCCATCTCCATCGACGCGCCCGACGCCGCGGGCCACGACGCCTTCCGCGGGGTGCCCGGGGCCTTCGAGGCCTCTTTGCGGGGCATCGGGCACTTGAAATCCGTGGGCCTGGAGTTCCAGATCAACACCACGGTGACCAAGGACAACCTCCACCAGTTCAAGGACATCTTCCACCTGGCGGAGGACCTGGGCGCCTCGGCCTGGCACATCTTCCTCCTGGTGCCCACGGGCCGCGCCGCGGAACTCGGGGCCCAGGTCATCACGGCCCAGGAATACGAGGACGTGCTCAACTGGTTCTACGACTTCCGCAAGACCACCAAGATGCAGCTCAAGGCCACCTGCGCGCCCCACTACCACCGCATCCTGCGCCAGCGGGCCAAGGCCGAGGGCGTGCCGGTGAACTTCGAGACCTTCGGCCTGGACGCCGTGAGCCGCGGCTGCCTGGGCGGGGTGGGCTTCTGCTTCATCTCCCACGCGGGGATAGTCCAGCCCTGCGGCTACCTGGACCTGTTCTGCGGCGACGTGCGCAAGACCCCGTTCCCGGAGATCTGGCGCTCCTCACCGCAGTTCCTGAACCTGCGCAATCCCAAGGTCTATGAGGGCAAGTGCGGGGTCTGCGAGTACGAGAAGGTCTGCGGCGGGTGCCGGGCGCGGGCCCAGACCATGCGCGGCCACTATCTGCGCGAGGAGCCGCTCTGCTCCCACACGCCCATCAAGCTCCAGAAATAGGCTAGTCCCGGGCCTTGAGCGACAGGCCCCCCAGGTCCTTTTCCAGGTCCGCGTAGATCGCGCTCACGGCCTGGCGCAGGGCCGCCACCAGGTCCTTGGGCTCGGCCCCGGCCACGGCCACCTCGCGGCGGTAGTCGCGGGAGAAGAGCATGGCCATGCCCGGGTCCCCCTCGTCCAGCAGCAGGAACTGCATCTCCACCACGGCCTTGCCGGGCTTCTCCGAATAGTCCCCGCAGAACACCGCGGCGTTGGCCTCCAGGGTCAGGTCCGGCCGCACCAGGCTGCCCGCGTCCAGGACCCGGACGAACAGCCCGGAGCGGTCCAGCCACTGGCGCAGGTCCTGGGTGAGCATCTGGGACGGGGGCACGAAAAACAGGTTGTAGTAGTCCGAGGCGAACCCGGACGGGCCCGTGCGGTAGACCAGTTCGCGGCCCTCGTAGCGCGGCGAGACCTGCACCCGCCGCACGGCCAGGACCGGCGCGCCGGGCTTGGGGGCCTGGGTCCCGGTCCGCTGGACCTCCAGGTCGAAGTAGCGCTTCTCCACCGGGGGGCGCTTGAGCGCCGAGCCCACGCAGCCGACCGTGAACACCAGGGCCAGCACGGCCAGGGCCAGGAATTTCGCGCGTCTGTTCATGGATTCTCCGGGGTCACCTTGGCGGGGGGTTGGCCGAAAATCATGCCCGCGGGATAGCGCTTGGCCTCGCCGGAGAGTTCCCGAAGGTTCTCCAGCACGCCGCGGGTGTCCTCCACGATGCCTTCGATGTTGGCCTGCTGCCCGGCCACCAGGGCGTTGACCCGGCCCAGCAGGGAATGCAGGCGGGCCGCAGCCGCGCGGATGTCGTCGGCCGAGCTGTTGACGTTCTTGAGGGTCTTGCCGAACCCGGCCAGGCTGGCCTGCATCTCGGGGCTGGCCAGAGTCTTCTCGATGGTCTCGCTGGTGCGCTTGATGCTCTCCGAGGCCTCGCGCATGGAAGCCGCGATGGCCAGCACGTTGTCCCCGGCGCTCTCCACGATCCTGTCCACGCCCTTGGCCGCGCGCGAGGCGTTGCTGATGAAGGAGTCGAACTCGGGCCGGCCCAGCAGATCGTTGACCCGGTCGATGGCCTTGCCCAGCTCCTCCATGTTGCGGGCCAGCATCTTGCCCACCCCCTGCTTGTCCCCGCCCTTGACGAACTGGGACAGGCTGGCGGTGATGGCCTTCACGTCGCCGATGATCGCCTCCAGGTCCTGCTTGTTCAGGGCGCCCAGGGTGTCGCTCAGGCGCGCCACGGCCTCCTCCACCTTGGAGAGCGTGCTCGGCGCGGCCGGGATGTAGAGGTACTGCGGCTCCCAGCTGATGGCCAGGGGCGGATTGGTCTTGGGGTCCACGTAGTCGATGCCCAGGTAGAGCTGGCCGGTGAGGCCCAGGGAGATGGGCCGCACCCGCAGGCCCCGCTCGATCTCGTCGCGCAGGGCCCGGGCCAGATCCTCCTTGGGGATGTTGCCGAACTGGCGGGGCTCGATCTCGCACTCCACGAGCACATAGCGGTACTTGGTGTTGAAGAAGTCGGCGTACTTGTCCGCGACGAAGCCGATGCTCGACACCGTGCCCACCTTCACGCCCCGGTACTTCACCGGCGAGCCCACCTCCAGGCCGTTGACCGACTCGTTGAGGTAGGTCTCCAGGTGATAGACCCGCTTGAAGAAGCTCCCGGCCCCCAGGACCACCACCATGAGCACGAACAGGGAGCTGCCGATGATCAGGAACAGACCCAGCTTGAAGGTGTTGATGCGGCCGCTCATGTGACCTCCGCGCCCGCGGCCTCCCGCAGGAAGAACTGGCGCACCAGGGGGTTGTCCGAAGAGTCGCGCAGCTCGCGCGGATCGCCCTGGGCCACGATGCCCTGGGTCTTCTTGTCCAGCATGATCACGGTGTCGGCAATGGAGAAGATGCTCGGCAGCTCGTGGGAGACCACCACGAAGGTCACGCCCAGGGAGCGCGACAGGCTGCGGATGAGCTCGTCCAGGCCCGCGGAGGTGATCGGGTCCAGGCCCGCCGAGGGCTCGTCCAGGAAGAGCACCTCCGGGTCCAGGGCCATGGCCCGGGCGATGGCCGCGCGCTTCTGCATGCCGCCGGAGAGCTCCGAGGGCATGTGCCCGGAGAAGTCCTCCAGGCCCACCAGGGAGAGCTTCATGCGGGCCACGAAGTCGCGGGCCGCGGACGGCAGGTCGGTGAACTCCTCCAGGGGCAGGCGCACGTTCTCCAGGAGCGTCATGGAGCCGAACAGGGCCCCGCCCTGGTACATGACCCCGATGCGCCGCAGGATGGCCTCGCGGTCCTGGCCGTCCTCGCGGTCCATGCGCAGGGTCCCGCCGCGGTCCGGGAAGGCGTAGGCGATGCTCCCCGAGGCCGGGCGGTAGAGCCCGATGAGGTGCTTGAGCACCGTGCTCTTGCCGCAGCCCGAGCCGCCCAGGATGACGAAGATCTCGCCCCGGCGCACGTCAAAGCCGATGTCCCGGACAATGACCCGGGGGCCATAGGCGCAGGTCAGGTTGCGCACGCTGATGGCGATGTCCAGGGCGGGCTCGGTCACGGCGCCCCCTCATATCCCCAGGTAGTAGAAGGACACGGCGAAAACCCCGTCGGTCACGGCGATGAGGATGATGCCCGAGACCACCGCGCTGGTGGTGGACTGGCCCACGGCCCCGGCCCCGGTCCCGGTCTGGAGCCCGCGCAGGCAGCCCACTCCGGCCACCAGCAGGCTGAAGATCAGGGCCTTGAACAGTCCGCCCAGGAAGTCGGTCATGTCCAGGTTGGTGAAGACCCGCGAGGTGTAGGTGGCCATGGGAAACTCCAGGGAGAGCATGACCACGGCCCCGCCCACCAGGCTGGCGAAATTGAAGAACAGGACCATGATCGGCATCATGGCCGCGGCGGCCAGGACCTTGGGGGCCACCAGGAAGCGCACCGGGTCCAGGCCCATGGTCAGCAGCGCGTTGACCTCCTCGTTGACCTTCATGGTCCCGATCTCGGCGGCAAAGGCCGAGCCCGAGCGTCCGGCCAGGAGGATGGCCGTGACCAGGCCGCCCAGCTCCCGGAACATGACCAGGCCGAGCATGTTGGGCACGAAGATCTGGGCCCCGAAGCGCTCCAGGCTCATGGCCGACTGGAAGGCCATGATCAGGCCCATGAGGAAGCCGATGAGCAGGACGATGGGCAGGCTCTCGGCCCCGGCCCGCTCGCAGGTGAGCAGCGTGTCCTTCCAGCGCACCCGGCGCGGATGGCGGGCGGCGAAGCACAGCGCCAGGGTGCATTCGCCCACAAAGGCGACCATCTGGCGCAGGTCGCGGCCCAGGGCCAGGCCGGCCAGGCCCACGCGCGCCACCCAGGAGGTCTCCCCCCAGGCCCCGGCCGGGGCGGATTTGAGCCGATCCGGGTTGTAGAGGTCCACAAGCCGCCGGTAGCGTTCCGGCAGGCCGCGCAGCTCCATCCCGCCGCCCTGGGCCTCCTTGTCCAGGCGCAGCTTGAGCAACAGCCCGATGCCCGCCCCGTCCAGGCCCTGCACGGCCGAGAGGTCGGCCACCAGCCGGCGCACCTCCCTGGCCCCGGCCCGCGCCAGGACCTCGTCCCAGGACCGGCCCAGGCCATAGACATCCAGCCGCCCGGCAAAGGACAGGACCAGGCCGTCCGGAGCCAGCGGGCTGTAGTCGATGCGCAGGGCGGCGGTCTTGTCCATGAAAAGTCCGCGATGTGAATGGGTTGGAGAATGCCGTGCCTGACTCTTCTAGCCCATCCCACCTGGAAAGGCAAAGGCGGGCTCTTGACAAAATCCATGGTCAAGAACAAAATTCTTAAAACAGAGGTATTGACGAATGATCGACAAAAAAGACCATGATATTTTGACGATTATTCAGGGTGACGGCCGCATCGCCAATGCCGAGATCGCCCGGCGCGTGGGCATGGCCCCCTCGGCCGTGCTCGAGCGTATCCGCAAGCTGGAGAAGCGCGGGGTGATCCAGGGCTACGAGGCCCTGCTCGAGCCCAAGGCCCTGGGCCAGCGGCTCACGGCCTTCACCGCGGTGCACGTGGCCGAGGCCGTGGGCTCCACCGAGACCGGCCGCCGCCTGGCCGAGGTGCCCGGAGTCCTGGAGGTCCACTACACCGCGGGCCAGGACTCCTACCTGGTCAAGGTCCGCGCCGAGGACCCCCAAGGGCTCCAGCACATCCTCCAGCAGTTCGGCTCCATCCCCGGGGTGCGCGACACCCGCACCACCGTGGTCCTGGCAACCATCAAGGAATCCCGGCAGCTGCCCCTGGCCGCCCTGCCGGACGAGGAGTAGAGGTCATGACCCTGGACACGACCGCCCTGGAGCCGCGCATCCTGGCCCGGGGCAAGGAATTCTTCGCGAGCATCGCGGGCGAGGCCCCGTCCATCTTCAACAAGGGCTGGTGGACCGGCAAGGTCATGGACTGGGCCATGAAGAACGAGGCCTTCAAGGTCCAGATGTTCCGCTTCGTGGACGTGCTGCCCTACCTGAACACCTCCAGGTCCCTGTCCCGGCACATCGAGGAATACTTCGCCGGCGAGAACTCGGGCGACATCCCGGACGTGCTCAAGTGGGGCGCGTCCAAGACCGGCTTCGCCGGAGGCCTGGTGGCCAAGGTCCTGCACAAGACCATCCGCTCGAACATCGAGGGCATGGCCCGCCAGTTCATCATCGGCGAGACCGCGTCCGAGGCGGTCAAGGGCATCCGCAAGCTGCGCAAGGACGGCTTCGCCTTTGTCATCGACCTCCTGGGCGAGGCCACCATGAGCGAGGACGAGGCCGAGGCCTATCTCCGGGGCTATCTCGAGGTGCTCCGGGCCCTCCGGGACGAGCAGGAAAAATGGGCGGCCCTGGACGCCGACGGTTCCCTGGACTGGGGCCACGCGCCCAAGGTCAACGTGGCCGTGAAGCCCTCGGCCTTCTTCTCCCAGGCCAGGCCCGCGGACATCGAGGGCTCGGTGGCCGGAATCATGAAGCGCATCGAGCCCATCTACCGCCTGGTCCAGGAGATGGGCGGGTTCCTGTGCATCGACATGGAGCAGCTCCGCTACAAGGAGATGACCGTGGAGCTGTACAAGCGCCTGCGCGCGGCCCCGGAGCACCGCCACTACCCGCACCTGGGCATCGTGTTCCAGTGCTACCTCAAGAGCACGGAGCAGGACGTGGCCGACCTCCTGGCCTGGGCCCGGGCCGAAAACCTCCCGGTGTCCATCCGCCTGGTCAAGGGCGCGTACTGGGACTACGAGACCGTGCTGGCCAAGCAGAACGACTGGGACGTGCCGGTGCAGACCATCAAGGCCGAGACCGACGCGGCCTATGAGCGCATCGCCCGCCGCATCCTGGAGAACCAGGACATCTGCCACTTCGCCTGCGCCTCGCACAACGTGCGGACCATCTCCGCGGTGCTGGAAACGGCCAAGGCCCTGAACGTGCCCGAGGAGCGCTACGAATTCCAGGTGCTCTACGGCATGGCCGAGCCCGTGCGCAAGGGCCTGCGCAACGTGGCCCGCCGCGTGCGGCTCTACTGCCCCTACGGCGACCTCATCCCGGGCATGGCCTATCTCGTGCGCCGGCTCCTGGAGAACACGGCCAACGAGTCCTTCCTGCGCCAGAGCTTCGCGGACCAGGCCGACCTGGCCCGGCTCCTGGAGGACCCGGCGGTCACGGCCCGGCGCGAGGCCGAGGCCCTGGCCGCCAGGCCCCGGCGCAAGCGGCCCGGGCTCGCGGGCCTCCAGGGCGAACTCCCGGCCTTCGCCAACTTCCCGGCCGCGGACTTCACCATCCCGGCCACGCGCGAGGGCTTCCGCCAGGCCC
>DFYP01000162.1 GCA_002382645.1 Desulfovibrio sp. UBA4079
AGCGCCTGGGTCTGGTCTTCGGCCCCGAGGACCGCGGCCTGACCAATGCCGAGACCATGCTCCTGGACGGGCTCTGCTCCATCCCCACGGCCGCGGCCGGGACCTCGCTCAACCTGGCCCAGGCGGTCATGGTCCTGCTCCACGAGTGCTTCCAGGCCCGCCGCCAGGCGGCCGCCCCGGCCGGGCAGCCCGCAGAGCGCCAGGGCGTGGGCCTCCGCGAGCGCGAGGCGCTGGTCCAGGCCCTGCGCGAAGCCCTGCTGGCCATCGACTATCTCAAGGACCAGAACACGGACTACTTTTTGCTCCCGGCCCGGCGCGCCCTGTCCCGGCTGGAGCCCTCGCGGGCCGAGTACGACATGCTCATGGGCGTGTGCCGCCAGATCCTCTGGGCCTGCGGCAAGAAATAGGCGTGTACATACAAAATTCGCAGAACGCATTATAATTCGGACAGATCATCCGATACGCACCCTCATTCCGGCTTGATTTCCTCTGGTAAAATTGGCACACACGGGCCAGTACCCGGGAATTCCCGATTTCCACCCGCAGGCAGGGGAAAACCGCCATGGGTTCAGGAAAGAGACAGCCGGCTGCCGGATTGTTCCGGGTGGCCGCCAGCGTGCGCCTCGCGGCCGCGCTCTGTCTCTGCCTGCTCACCCTGCTCCCGAACGCCCTGGCCGCAGCCGGGGAGCCCCAGGCCCCGCTGGTCTTCGGCATGTCCGCCCCGTTCACCGGGCCCAACCGCGGCCTGGGCATCGAGTACTACCGGGGGATCACGGCCTACCTCTCGCACGTGAACGAGCAGGGCGGGGTCAACGGCCGGCGCATCGAGATCCTGCCCCTGGACGACGGCTACAATCCCGAACCCGCGGTGCGCAACACCATCCGCCTGGTGCGCGAGGACAAGGTCTTCGCCCTGTTCTCCTACGTCGGCACGCCCACGGTGAGCCGGGTGCTGCCCCTGCTGGAGCGCTTCCAGGACGAGCACGTGACCCTGCTCTTCCCGCTCACCGGGGCCCGGCTGCACCGCGAGCCGCCCTACGGGCGCTACGTCTATAACCTGCGGGCCTCCTACTTCGAGGAGACCAGGGCCCTGGTGGAGCACTTCGTGGCCGCGGGCCGCACCCGGCTGGCCGTGCTCTTCCAGGAGGACGCCTACGGCCGCAGCGGCTGGGACGGCGTGCGCCGGGCGCTGACGACCTACAACCTGGAGCTGGCCGGCGAGGCGGCCTACGCCCGGAGCGCGGGCTTCGACGCCGACTTCGGGCCCCAGGTGCGGGTCCTGGCCGCGTCCAAGCCCGAGGCGATCATCACCATCGGCACCTACGCGGCCTGCGCGGCCTTCATCCGCGACGCCCGCGACGCCGGGCTCACCGCGCCCATCGCCTGCGTCTCCTTTTCCGACGCCGACAACATGGTCAAGCTCCTGCTCCAGGCCCGGCGGCCCGGCGGCCAGGACTACACCGTCCGCCTGGTCTGCTCCCAGGTGGTCCCGAGCTACCAGGACGTGGCCCTGCCGGCCGTGGCCCTGTACCGCCGGCTCATGGACCGCTACGCCCAGATGCCCCCGGAGGGGCTGGCCGAACCCTACGCGCCCAACCGCTACAGCTCGGTGAGCCTGGAGGGCTTCCTGAACGCCGTGGTCCTGGCCGAGGTCGTCCGGCGCATGCCCGCCGCCAATCCCCGCCGCCAGGACATCCCCGCGGCCGTGGAGAGCCTCAAGGACTTCGACCTGGGCATCGGCGTGCCCCTGAACTTCAGCTCCGGACAGCACCAGGCCCTGAACTCGATCTATTTCACCACGGTGCGCGGCGGGGTGCTGGTCCCGCTCACGGACTGGACCGAATGGAGCGGGTCGTGAGGCGCTCCCGGCTGTTCCGCAAGACCCTGGTGTTCATGATCCTGGCCTTCGGGGTCATCGCCACGGTCATGAGCCTGGCCTTCGGCCAGATCATCCGCCGCCACCTCACCGAGGAGTACCGCAGCAAGGCCACGGCCCTGGCCCGCAGCGTGGCCGAGTCCGACCTGTTGAGCATCCTGCGCGGGGACGCCTCGGCCGTGCAGTCGCGCATCGACCAGTACCTCGGCATCGAGGGCGTGGCCTACGTGGTGGTGGCCCGGGAGAACGGCGAGGTCCTGGCCCACACCTTCGTGCCCGAGATCCCGCCCGAGGTCCTCAAGCAGGTCCGGGCCGCGGCCGCCACCCCCCACGGGCCCCAGCACCCCGCGGTCATCGACGTGCGCACGGCCGACGGCCGCGAATACATGCACGTCATGACCCATCTCCTGGAGGGCCTGGGCGGCAGCGTGCACATCGGCATGGACAACGGGGCCATCCGCGGATTCATCCGCCAGGCCGTGCTCCAGCAGCAGATCATCACCCTGGGCCTGTTCCTGGTCTGCACCCTGGTGGCCTTCCTGTTCGTGCGCAACATCTCCCGGCCGCTGACCCGGCTCACGGAATACGCCGGCCGGGTGGCGGCCCACGACTTCAGCACCGAGATGGACATCTCCTCCAAGGACGAGGTGGGCGACCTGGCCCGGGCCATGGGCTCCATGGCCCGCGACGTGTCCGGGCTGATCTCCGGCCTGGAGGCCGCCGTGGCCAACGCCACCGCCGACCTCCAGGAAGCCCTGTCCTCGCTCCAGGCCGTGCTCCACAACATGGCCGGAGGGCTCCTCGTGCTCGACGCCCGCGGCCGGGTGGTGCGCCACAACCCGGCCCTGGCCCGGCTCTTCCGGCTGGAGGGCGAGGAGATCGACGGCCGGGCCGTGGACGAGCTTCTGGGCCGGGAGACCACCGCCCTCATCCTGCCCCAGGGCAGCGCCCCGCTGCACAGCGGCAGCGGCGTCCTGGAGACCGTGATCCAGCGGCCGGACGGCACCAGCGTGCCGGTGGAGATCTCGGTGGCGCCCGTGGCCCTCAAGGGCCAGTGGGGCACGGTGAGCATCGTGCGCGACATCACCGAGCGCCGGCGCAGCGCCGAGGCCCTGCACCAGGCCCACGACGAGCTGGAGCAGATGGTCGAGGAGCGCACCCGCGAACTGTCCCGGGCCAACATCCAGCTCAAGATCGAGGTGGCCGAGCGCAAGGTCGTGGCCGAGGCCCTGCGCAAGGCCGAGAGCAAGTACCGCTCGATCTTCGAGAACGCCCTGGAGGGCATCTACCAGATCTCCCCGGACGGCCATTACATCAGCGCCAACCCGGCCCTGGCCCGCATCCTGGGCTACTCCAACGTGGAGGACCTGCTCACCGAGCTCAAGGACGGCGCGGGCACGCGCTACGTGGAGCCGGGCCGCTGGGCCGAGTTCCTGGCTCTGGCCCTGGAGCACGGCGAGATCACGGACTTCGAGTCGCGCATCCGGCGGCGCTCCGGCCGGGTCGTGTGGATCTCGGAGAACGCCCGGCTGGTGCCGGATTCCCGGGGCAAGCCCCTGTACATCGAAGGCACGGTGGAAGACATCACCCTGCGCAAGGAGTACGAGTCCCAGCTCCTGCACCAGGCCTTCCACGACCCGCTCACGGCCCTGCCCAACCGGGCGCTGTTCCTGGATCACCTCAAGATGGCCATGGAGCGCCGCCGCCGCCACGAGAAGTACCTCTTCGCCTTGCTCTACCTGGACCTGGACCGGTTCAAGGTCATCAACGACTCCCTGGGCCACGACGCGGGCGACGAGCTGCTGCGGGCCGTGGCCCGGACGCTCACCGGCTGCGCCCGGGGCATGGACACCGTGGCCCGCTTCGGCGGCGACGAGTTCGCCATCCTCCTGGAGGAGCTGGCCGCGCCCCGGGACGCCATCCGCATCGCCCGCCGCATCCTGGAGGAGATGGCCCGGCCCTTCGTGCTCCACGGCCACGAGGCCTTCTCCTCGGCGAGCATCGGCATCGTCCTGCACACCGAGTCCTACGACCGGCCCGAGACGCTGTTGCGCGACGCGGACACGGCCATGTACCGGGCCAAGGAGCAGGGCAAGTCGCGGTTCAAGGTCTTCAACCGCAAGATGCACGAGCAGGCCCTGCGGGTCATGGAGCTGGAGACCGACCTGCGCCGGGCCGTGGAGAGCCACGACCTGCGCCTGGTCTACCAGCCCATCGTGCGCCTGGAGGACCGCAAGGTGGTGGCCTTCGAGGCCCTGCTGCGCTGGACCCACGCCCTGCACGGCCCGGTGAACCCCTCGGAGTTCATCCCCCTGGCCGAGGACGCCGGGCTCATCTACCCCATCGACTACGGGGTCCTGCACAAGGTCTGCCGGACCATCCGCGCCTGGATGAACGGCGACGGCACGTCCCCGGGCGGCCAGCCCCTGCACGTGCACCTGAACGTCTCGGGCAAACACTTCCGCAACCCGCTCCTGGTGGGCGAGGTCGAGGCCGCGCTCCTGGACTCGGGCCTGCCGCCCTCCTGCCTGACCCTGGAGATCACCGAGAACGCCTTTGTGGACAACGCCGCCACGGCCACCGACATCCTGAGCAAGCTCAAGATGCTCGGCGTGAACCTGTGCATCGACGACTTCGGCACGGGCTACTCCTCCCTGGGCTACCTCCAGCGCTACCCCATCGACGTGATCAAGGTGGACCGCAGCTTCGTGGCCGCGGTGGGCAGCGACGCCGACACCCAGGCCATCGCCGGGAGCATCATCTCCCTGGGCAACTCCCTGGGGCTCAAGGTGGTGGCCGAGGGCGTGGAAACCCCCTCGCAGCTGGAATTCCTCACCCGCATCGGCTGCCGCTACGCCCAGGGATTCCTGTTCCACCGCCCCATGGAGGAGGAAGACGCGCGGCTCATGCTTCTCGGCGGGGCCTGCCGGACCAAGTCCAACTGACCCCCGGGCCTTTCCCGAAATCCCCTTTGCGTGTATGCTGGACCCGCGCCTGAAGCAGCGGCGCGGAGAGTCGATGAGCGAGGATACCGCCCCCAAGGAAGCCTTCGCAGGGGTCTTCTCCCTGCAAAAGATGGTCAAGATCGGCGCCGGCACCACCAGCCGCCGGGTGGCCCAGAGTTCCTTCTTCTTCGTCACCGAGAACGAGAACGGCGAAATGGTCCTGCAGGCCCTGGGCCCCAACGGCACGCCCGTGGGCACCAAGACGACCATCAGCCGCGAGGACCTGCTCAAGAACTACATGCCCGAGCCGGGCATGTACCAGAAGACCGTGCTGCCCAAGCTCCGCGAGGTCCAGGTGGCCGTGGCCCGGGGCGAGAAGTTCCGCAAGCGCGGCGAGACCTTCACCGCCGAGTTCGAGTACGGCAAGGCCCTGGCCATCGACGAGGAGAACGTCCGGGCCAACTTCGGCATCGGCCTGTGCTACCTGTCCCGGGGCGACACGTCCAAGGCCAACGAGGTCTTCGAGAAGGTGGTGGGCCTGGAGGCGGCCTTTGACCAGGAGCACAAGCACCTGTTCAACGAGTTCGGCATCAACCTGCGCAAGTCCAAGATGCACGACCAGGCCATGCAGTACTACGAGAAGGCCCTGGCCCTGTCGCCCAGCGACGAGCACCTCCACTACAACGCGGCCCGGGCCGCCTTCGAGAAGGCCGACAACAAGGCCGCCACCGCGCACCTGGCCAAGGCCCTGGAGCTCAATCCCGGGTTCGCCGAGGCCCGGACCTTCCTGGACCACATGAAAAAGAAGGGCCTGGCCTGAGCCGGGCACCGGCCCCATGAGCGCGATCCCTGGCTGCCTGATCGCCGGAACCCAGAGCGGCTGCGGCAAGACCTCCGTGGCCCTGGGAATCATGGCCGCCCTGACCCGGCGCGGGATGCGCGTGGCCCCGTTCAAGTCCGGGCCGGACTTCATCGACCCCGGCCTGCACGCCCTGGCCGCGGCACGGCCCTCCCACAACCTGGACACCTGGATGCTCCCCGAACTGGTCCTGCGCGCCCTCTTCAGCCGGGCCTGCGCGGGCGCGGACCTGGCCCTGGCCGAGGGGGCCATGGGCCTGTTCGACGGCCGCTCCCCCGTGGACGGCGAGGGCTCCAGCGCGGACCTGGCCGCGCTCCTGGGCCTGCCCGTGGTCCTGGTGATCGACGCCGCCTCCCTGTCCCGCTCCCTGGCCGCCGTGGTCCAGGGCTACACCCGGTTCGACCCGGCCCTGCGCTTCGCCGGGCTGGTGCTCAACCGGGTGGGCTCGGCCTCCCACGCCGAATCCCTGGCCGCCACCCTGGCGGCCTTCGCCCCGGAGATTCCGCTCCTGGGCTGCCTGCCCCGGGACCAGGACCTGGCCATGCCCTCGCGGCACCTGGGCCTGGTCACGGCCCAGGACGCGCCCGCTCCGCTCACGCGCATCGACCGGCTGGCCGCGGCCTGCGAACGCCACCTGGACCTGGACGGACTTCTGGCCCGGCTGCCCCGGCTGGAGCTGGCCCCGCCCGAGGACCCGGAGCCCGCGCCCATGCGGGCGCGCATCGGCCTGGCCCGGGACGCGGCCTTCTGCTTCGTCTACGAGGAGAACCTGCGGCTCCTGCGCGCGGCCGGGGCCGAGCTGGTGGAGTTCTCGCCGGTCCGGGACAGGCGCCTGCCCCCGGACCTGCACGGGCTGTACCTGCCCGGCGGCTATCCCGAGCTTTCGGCCTTCGATCTCTCCCAGAACGCGGGGCTGCGGCGGGAGGTCCTGGCCCTGGCCCGGTCTGGGAAGCCGGTGCTGGCCGAATGCGGCGGCCTGCTCTACCTTCTGGAGCGCCTCTCGGTGGACGGCCAGAGCTTCCCCATGTGCGGGCTCTTCCCCTTCTCCGCGGGCATGCACCGGACGCGGGCCGCCCTGGGCTACCGCGAGGCCACCACCACCCGGCCCACGCTCCTGGGCCCGGCGGGCACGGTCCTGCGCGGCCACGAGTTCCACTACTCCAGCCTGGACCCGGCGCCCCAAGGCGCGGCCACGGCCTTCCGCCTGTCCGGCAGCCGGGGCCCCCTGCCGGACGAGGGTTATGTCCGGGACGCCACCCTGGCCACCTACATGCACCCGCACTTCGGCTCCTGCCCCCAGGCCGCGGCCGCGTTCGTGGCGGCCTGCGCCGCCTCCTGAACCCGGTTGCGGGCTGCCCGGCTTGAGGCTAGGCTGACTTCCGCCGCGGCCCGCGGCCCGGAGGTCTCCATGGATTTCGCCCTGCTCAAACGCCTCGCCGAAGAGGACATCCCCTTCAACAAGCTCCTGGGCATCCAGGTGCTGGAATTCTCCGAGGGCCTGGCCCGCATGCGCCTGCCGTTCAGGCCCGAGCTCGTCGGCGACACGCGGCGGCCCGCCCTGCACGGCGGGGTCCTCTCCACCCTGGCGGACCTCTGCGGCGGGTTCGCGGTCTGGACCCGCTGCCGCCTGGACGACCGCCTGGCCACCATCGACCTGGGCGTGGACTATCTGCGCCCGGCCCCGGCCGCGCCCCTCATCGCCGAGGGCACGGTGCGCCTGCTGGGCAACCGCGTGGGCAACGCCCAGGTCATTGTCTGGTCCGAGGGCGCGCCGGACGAGCACCTGGCCGTGGGCCGGGCCGTGTACAACATCCGGCGCGGAAAATGAGCCTGTTGCGGGCGGCCAGGCTCCGCGCTAGGCTGGCGCCCACAAGGAGAGCGCCATGACCATCACCTTCCCCCCGCTGCTCATGGCCGCCAAGCTGCTTCTGGCCGCCGTGCTGGGGGGCCTCATCGGCTTCGAGCGCGAGACCCACGGACAGTCCGCGGGGTTCCGGACCATGCTCCTGGTGGGCCTGGGCTCCTGCCTCATGATGCTCCTCTCCGTGCATCTCCAGGACATGTTCGCGCACCTCACGGCCGAGTCCTCGGTGCGCCTGGACCCCGGGCGCATCGCCTCCTACGCCATCGCCAGCATGGGCTTTCTCGGCGGCGGAGCCATCCTCAAGGGCCGGGGCACGGTGCGCGGCCTGACCACGGCCGCCGGGCTCTGGCTGGTCACGGGCATCGGCCTGGCCGTGGGCGCGGGCCTGTACCTGCCGGCCCTGCTGGCCACGGGATTGAGCCTCGTGGTGCTGTACAACTTCCGGCGCTTCAAGCACCTCCTGCCGCGCCACGAGTACACCCTGCTCTCCGTGACCTGCTGCTGCGACAACAAGCCCCTCAAGCAGATCAAGGAGATCCTGGCCGAGCACGAGCACGTGAGCGTGCTGTTCACCAACTTCCGGCAGAACCTGATCACCCGCCAGGTGACCTACACCCTGCGCCTGACCACCCGCCACACCACGGCCTGGGGCAAGATCGTCACCCGGCTCCAGGACCTGGAGGGCGTGGAAGAGCTGAGCTGGAGCGAATCCGACGTGCCGTGAGGCCCGGGGCGGCCGCCATGCAGACCTGGATCATGCACCTGGACATGGACGCCTTTTTCGCGTCCGTGGAGATCCTGGACAANNCCATGAGCGTGGTCCAGGCCCGCAAGCTCTGCCCCCAGGCCGTGTTCGTGCCCCCGCGCTTCCACCGCTATTCCGAGATCTCCCGCCAGGTCATGGCGGTGCTGGAGCGCTTCTCGCCGCTGGTGGAGCAGGCCTCCATCGACGAGGCCTATCTCGACGCCTCGGGCCTGGAGCACCTGTTCGGCCCGGTGCGCGACATGGCCCGCGCGCTCAAGGACGAGGTCCGCGCGGCCACGGGCCTGACCTGCTCCGTGGGCCTGGCGCCGGTGCGCTTTCTGGCCAAGATCGCCTCGGACCTGAACAAGCCCGACGGGCTCACGGTCATCGAGCCGGACCAGGTGCGGGACTTTCTGCGCGACCTGCCCGTGGGCAAGATCCCGGGCGTGGGCGGCAAGACCCTGGAAACCCTGCGCGGCCTGGGCGTGCGCACGGCCGGGGGCCTGCTGCGCTTCGGCCCCGAGTTCTGGGAGGCCCGCCTGGGGTCCTGGGGCCCCACGCTCTGGGAGCGGGCCCAGGGCATCGACCCCCGGCCCGTGGAGCCGGGCGGGGAGGCCAAGTCCAGCGGCGCGGAGAACACCTTTGAGGAGGACACCCTGGACCGCGACTTCCTCCGCCGCTGGCTGCTCGTGCAGAGCGAGCGCGTGGCCGCGGACCTGCGCCAGATGGGCGTGAAAGCCCGCACGGTCACGGTGAAGATCAAGTTCGCGGACTTCCGCCAGATCACCCGCTCGCGCACCCTGGCCGCGGCCACGGACCAGACCCTGGCCGTCTACCGCGCGGCCCGGGCCATCCTGGCCGCCGAGGACCTGCCCCTGCGGGTGCGGCTCATCGGCGTGACCGCCTCGCACTTCGGCCAGGGCCCCACCCAGCTCTCGCTCCTGGACCCAGAACCGCCGAGAAAACAGAGCCGGCTCGACCGGGCCGTGGACCAGGTGCGCCAAAAGTTCGGCAAACAGGCCGTGCTGCGCGGCGACGTGCTGGAGATGAAGGACTAGCCTCCGGCGGCTGGGGGGCGTGACGCCCCCCAGACCCCCGCGACGGAAAGGCCGTTCCTTGCGGCAACAAGATGGCCCGGGCCGCATGTGCGGCCCGGGCCATCTTGTTGCCGGAAAAAGGGGACCGGGGGGCCAATGGCCCCCCGGCCGCCGGAGGCTACTTCCCGGTCTTGAGCATCTCCCAGTACTTCTCGTAGGTCAGGGCGGCCTGGCCCACGTCGTTCTGGAACTCCGAGGCGTTGATCACCGCGGCCGGGGGATAGGCCGTGGGGTTCTCGCGCAGCTCCTTGGGCAGCTGCTTGAGGGCCTCCTTGTTGGGCGTGCAGTAGCCCACGTCCTCGGCAATGGCCTTGGCGATGTCCGGCCGCATGAGGAAGTTGATGAAGGCATGGGCGTTGTCCGCGTTGGGCGCGTTCTTGGGAATGGCCAGGCAGTCGGTCCAGAACATGCCGCCTTCCTTGGGCCAGATGAACACGAGCTTCTTGTCCTCTTCGATGGCGCGGATGGCCTCGCCGTTCCAGATCATGCCGATGCCCACTTCCTTGTTCAGGAAGGGCGTCTTGGGGCTCTCGGAGTTGTACACCCGGACGTTGGGCTTGATCTTGAGCAGGAGAGTGTAGGCCGCCTCGATGTTCTTGGCGTCGGTCTCGTTGAGCGACTTGCCCTGGACCAGCAGGGCCGCGCCGAACACGTCGCGCACGTCGTCGTGCAGGAGCACCTGGTTCTTGTACTCCGGCTTCCAGAGGTCGGCCCAGGAGGTCACGGTCTTGGGGTCGATCTTGGAGGTGTCCACCAGGATGCCCGCGCCGCCCCACATGTAGGGCACCGTGAACTTGTTCTCCGGGTCGTAGGGCTTGTTCAGGACGGCGGCGTCCAGGTTCTTCAGGTTGGGCAGCTTGGCCTTGTCCAGGGGCTGGACCAGGTTCTCGTCGCGCAGCTTCTTCACGAAGTAGGCCGAGGGCACGATCACGTCGTAGCCCTTGGCTCCCACCAGTTTCAGCTTGGCGTACATGGCCTCGTTGCTGTCAAAGGTGGAATAGACCACCTTGATCCCGGTTTCCTTGGTGAACTTGGCGAGCACCGCGTCGGGCATGTACTCGGTCCAGTTGTAGACCACCACTTCCTTCTTGGCCGCCCAGGCGGGCAGGGCCAGAAGGAGAGCCAGGGCCAGAGCCAGCAGCAGAGTCTTCTTCATTTCTTCTCCCTCAACAGGATTTGGGAGGCGAAGACCACGAGGACCGTGGCCGTGACCATGACCGCGCACAGCGCGTTGACCACGGGCTTCACCCCCAGTTTGACCATGGAATAGATGCGCAGCGGCAGGATCTCGAAGCCCGGACCCGTGACGAAGAAGCTGATGATCACGTCGTCCAGGGAAAGCGTGAAGGACAGCAGCCAGCCCGCCAGCACCGCGGGCATGACCATGGGCAGGATGACCCAGCGGAAGGTGGCGTACTCGTCCGCGCCCAGGTCCTGGGCCGCCTCGACCACGTGGCGGTCGAACCCGGCCAGGCGCGAGGCCACGGTCACGGCCACGAAGGGCAGGCAGAAGGTGATGTGGGCCAGGAGCAGGGTCACGAACCCGGGGTCCATGTGCAGGGCCACGAAGAGCATGAGCAGGGACACGCCCATGACGATGTCCGGGGACATGATCACGATGATGAGCGCGCTCTGGAACAGCTTCTTGGCCTTGAAATCGTAGCGGTGCAGGGCCCAGGCCGCCAGGGTCCCGAGGATCGTGGCGATGGTGGCCGAGAGCGCGGCCACGGTGAGCGAGTTGAGGGCCGCGTCCAGGAGCTGGGCGTCGGTGAGCAGGTCGCCGTACCAGCGCAGGGAGAAGCCCTTCCAGCCCGTGGCGTACTTGGAGTCGTTGAAGGAAAAGACGATGAGCACCACGATGGGCAGGTACAAAAAGAGGTAGATGAGGCCCATGTAGGCCAGGCGGATGCGTCTAAGCACCGAGGTCCTCCGCCTGGCGGGGGGTCGTCCCCTTGGTGCTGCCGCTGTAGAAGGCCAGGAGCAGCGCCATGATGAGCGTGAGCACCACGCTGGCCGCCGAGCCCGTGGGCCAGTCGCGGGCCGTGAGGAACTGGTTCTTGATGAAGTTGCCGATCAGGAGGCTCTTGGCCCCGCCGAGCACGTCGGGCACGTAGAACATGCCGAGCGCGGGCAGGAAGGTGAGCATGGTCCCGGCCAGGATGCCCGGCCAGGTGAGCGGCAGGGTCACCTCCCAGAAGGCCCGCAGCCGGCCCGCGCCCAGGTCCTTGGCCGCCTCCAGGTGGCAGGGGTCGAGCTTCTCGATGGAGCTGTAGAGCGGCAGGATCATGAACGGCAGGAGCGTGTAGATCAGGCCCACGAGCACGGCCGTGTCCGTGTAGAGGATCTCCAGGGGCTCGCTGATCAGGCCCAGGAGCAGGAGCGAGGTGTTCAAGAGGCCCTGGGACTTGATGATGAAGATGAGGGCGTAGGTCCGGATGAGCGAGTTGGTCCAGAACGGGATGATGATGAGCAGGAGAAAGAGGTTCTTGCGCCTGGTGCGCAGCTTGGCCAGGCCGTAGGCGAAGGGATAGCCCAGGACCAGGCAGGCCGCGGCCGTGACGGCGGCCCACCACAGGGAGTCCAGGAAGATCTGCAGGAAGCCCGGGTCCGCGATGCTCCGGTAGCCCTCCAGGGACAGGTCCGGGGCCACGAACGAGGCCGGATCGCGGGTGAGCACGCTCACGCCCACGATGAGCAGGAACGGCAGCAGGGCGAACAGGGCCAGCCAGGCCGTGGTGCCGCCGATGGCCAGGCTCTTGAACAGGTTAGGACGGGACATCGGGGAGCACCACCTCCCAGCCCTTGATCCAGGTGACGAACACGGGCTGGCCCGCGGCCACGATCATCTTCTCGTCGTCCTCGTCGAAAAACTCGGTGACCAGCAGCTTCTTGCCGGTCTTGAGCGTGATGGCGATGTCGTAGGTGGTGCCCTTGTAGATGGTCTCGTCCACCACGCCTTCCAGGCTCAGCCCGGCCTCGGCCGAGGGCCGGTGGCTGTGCACGATGAGGTCCTCGGGCCGGAGCACCACCTTGACCCGGGCGCCCTCGGGGAAGGGCCGCTTGGCCTTGAGCAGGCAGGAGCGCTCCTCGCCCTCCACCCGGGCCTTGAGCGAGCCGTCCGGGCAGGTCAGATCCTGGCCCAGGACCTCGGCGTCCAGGATGTTGGTCTCGCCCACGAACTTGGCCACCTTGAGGTTCACCGGCTCCTCGTAGACCTCGATGGGCGTGCCCACCTGCTCGATGCGGCCCTGGTCCATGACCACCACCCGGTCGGACAGGGAGAAGGCCTCCTCCTGGTCGTGGGTCACGAAGACGAAGGTGATGCCCAGGCGGCGCTGGAGGTGCTTCAGCTCGCGCTGCATCTGGCGGCGCAGCTTGGCGTCCAGGGCCGAGAGCGGCTCGTCCAGGAGCAGGACCAGGGGCTTGTTCACCGCGGCCCGGGCAATGGCCACGCGCTGCTGCTGGCCGCCGGAAAGCTGCTGGGGCCGCCGGTTCTCCAGGCCCTCCAGCTCGACCATGCGCAGGATCTCGGCCACGCGCCTGTGCAGCTCGTCCTTGGGCGTGCGGCTCATGCGCAGGCCGAAGGCCACGTTCTGGAACACGGTCATGTGCGGGAACAGGGCGTAGCTCTGGAACACCGTGTTGACCTTGCGGCGGTGGGGCGGCAGGCCGGTGGCCTCGCGGCCGCCGATGGTCACGCGGCCGGTGGTCGGGGTCTCGAACCCGGCGATGATCCGGAGGATGGTGGTCTTGCCGCAGCCGCTGGGGCCNNGTCCCGTCGAACTCCTGGGAGATGTTCTCAAGGGTGATGATGGCGTCGTTGTGCACCCGGGTGCCCCGCAACAAGGATGCCCCGCCTCAGATGCGGGGCTGGTCAATGAAGTCGTCCCGGATGAAAACCGGTTCGCGCCAAGGCCTCCGCGCAGCCGGGTATGGTTCCGGTCCGCGACTTGCAAAATGACCCCCGGGGGCCTACTATATTTCCTCACGGCAAGCCCGGCCCAAGCCGGGCGAGACATGACCGCTGGAACCGTTCTTATGACACCATTCGCCTCGCTTGACAAACGCTTTCCCCTCCACCTGGCCGCGGGTCTTCTCCTGGCCCTGGTCCTTTGCGCCCTGCCCGCGCGGGCCCAGGAAGCGGCTCCGGGCACGGCCGGAAACGGCCTGCCGGACACGGCCATCAGCGCGCCCCAGGACTCCCTGGTGAGCGGCTCCGCCGAGCCCCAGGAGGCCAACGGCGGACTGAACGCCAAGAACTTCTCCCAGGCCCTGCCCCGGGACGTGGAGGAGGCTCTCAGCGCCCTGCTGGCCCTGGCGGGCCACCGCGGCGCCTCCCTGGACTGGGCCAAGGTGGAGCCCCTGCTGGCCATGGCCTCGGGCCCGGCCTTCGACGCCCAGACGCTCAAGCCCGAGAAGCGCGAAGGCGCCAACGGCGTCTGCCTGCGCGCGGACCTGAACGCGCCGCTGGAGCGCATCCTGCGCTACGGCTACAACAAGGACATCCCGAACCACGTCATCTTCCCCTCGGTGCTCCGGCTCACGGGCTGGTACCCGGAGAGCGACATCCTGCGCCAGGAGCGCGGCCTCTGGGAGCAGGCCAAGTCCGAGCTGTCCTCGCCCGCGCTCCTCTGGGGCAGGGAGTATGAGGTGAACACCCCGGACTCCAACACCGGGGCCTACTACCGCTACGACCTGGACCGCTTCCTGGCGCTCCTGCGCAAGAACGGCGACACCGTGCTCATCTCGGTGTCGCGCATGCCCAAGGAGTCCGACGAGGGCCAGAAGGGCGTGCCCATGGACGACCAGAACTGGAACTACTTCTACTCCGGCATCAACGGCCTGGACCGCGGGCTCATCGGCTGGATGAGCACCTCGCTGTACAACTCCTCGTCCGTGCAGGTCTTCTACGAGCACAAGGGCAGCGAGCCCCGGACCACCTGCCTGCTGTTCAAGTGGCTCTCCGGCGGCTGGGCCGGGCTCAACGTGATCATGCCCCGGCACATCTATGACGGCAACCTGCGCTTCCTCAAGGGCTTCAAGAAGGTCATGGAATCGGCCGCCCTGCCCGACTCCGACCGCTTCGCCGCGGCCATGCGCGAGATCAACGCCCTGCCGGACCAGGCCCTGGACGAGAAGATCCGGCTCTACGCCCACGCCTTCGAGAACCTGGCCCGCAACTACCCGAACATGGACAAGCGCGAGTTCCGCAAGATCTGGGAGAACGGCGGCTATTCCAAGGTCCTGGACCGCTCCCAGCGCATCGGCGTGCTCGCCCTGGAATACCTCAAGGCCAAGGTCGGCAAGCCCGTGCTGGTGGACCTGAGTTCCATCGACAAGGCCCTGGCCGAGCGCGAGGGCCAGGCCAAGGTGGCCGCCCTGCCCCCAACCCCCGGAGGAACCCCCTGATGCTCCCCGAGGACGAGGCCAAATTCAAGTACTGTCCGCACCTGACCACCCACGACGACAAGCTGCGCTTCTGCCAGGGCGCCATGTGCATGATGTGGCGCTGGGACAACCCGGAGACCCCGGGCGGCCGCGGTTACTGCGGCCTGGCCGGACGGCCCGGGGAGCGGGCCTAGCCGCCCATGGCCAAGCCCTTCGTCTTCCGCCTGGAAAAGGTCCTGGAGTATCGCATCCAGCTGGAGGAGCAGGCCAAGCTGGCCCTGGCCCGGGCGCTGGCCGAGCACGCCCGGGGCGAGCAGGCCATGCGCGAGCTGGAGCTGCGCCTGGAGGAGCACCTGCGCCAGGGCTACGCGGGCGACATGAACACCAACGACCTCTGGCTCTGGCGCCAATACCGGCAGGCCCTGGAGCAGGACCTCGTCTCGGCCCGGGCCGAGCTGGCCCGTCTGGCCTTGAAATTGCAGAAGGCCCGCCAGGATGCGGTGTCCCGTTCCAAGGACCGCAAGCTCCTCGAAAAACTCAAGGAACAGCAGGCCGGAAAGCACCATGAAGAGCAAGCCCTCCGCGAGCACAAGGAAGCCGATGAAATGGCGGCGCTTCGTCATGAGCGTCCGGCCTTCTAAGATCCTCCTCCTGGTCCTCATCCTGGGCCTGGCCAAGCTCGGGCTCATGGGCGCGACGGGCCTCGGCCTGTTCGACGCCAAGGGCCCGGAATCCGCCGGGAAACCGGCCCTGTCCCTGCTCGCTCCGGCCCCGGCCCTGGCCCAGGACAAGTCCAAGGACGCCCCCAAGGACAAGGCCAAAGAGGCCCCGGCCGAGACGCCCCAGCCCGCCGGCCCCGCGGACTGGAAGATCCTCAAGCAGCGCGAGGAACAGCTGGCCTCCAAGGAGCGCTCCCTGGCCACCCTGGAGAAGAACCTGGACGACAAGCTGGCCGAGCTCAAGGTCCTGGAGAAGCGCATCCAGGAGATGCTCGACAAGGCCGACGTGCTCAAGGACGAGAAGCTCAAGCACCTGGTGGACGTGTACTCCAACATGAAGTCCAAGCAGGCCGCCGCGGTGCTCGAGACCCTGGACGACGGTCTGGCCGTCAAAATCCTGTCGGGGATGCGCGGCCGCACCGCGGGCGAAATCCTCTCCAACGTGCGCGCCGACCGCGCCGCCACCCTGACCGAGGCCCTGACCAAGCTCCAGGTCGCGCCCATCGACCCCACCCAGCCCGGCAAACCCTAGGCATGGTCCGGCTCAAGCTGACCCTGGCCTACGACGGCGGCAATTTCAAAGGCTGGCAGCTCCAGCGCGAGGACAGCACCCTCCAGGGCGCCCTGGAGGCGGCCGTGGCCCGGATCCTCGGCCATACCGTCCGGGTCCAGGGAGCGGGCCGCACCGACACCGGGGTCCACGCCCTGGGCCAGGTGGCCCACCTGGACATCCCCGACGACAAGCTCTCCGTGCCCTGGCAGCGCGCCCTCAACGCCCTCTTGCCCGAGGCGATCGCCGTGCTGGCCGTGGAGCAGGTCCCCCGCGAGTTCCACGCCCGCTTCGGGGCCCGCTCCAAGACCTACGCCTACACCCTCTGGACCACCCGGGCCTTTGTCCATCCCCAGCGCCGCCGCTACGTCTGGAACTGCGGGCCCCTGGACCTGGCGGCCATGGACGCCGCGGCCCCGCACTTCCTGGGCCGCCACGACTTCAAGAGCTTCATGAACGCGGGCACCCCGGTCAAGAGCACGGTGCGCACCGTGACCCGCCTGGAGCGCTGCCCCGGGCTCTGCGAGCACGAGGTGGTCTGGCGCGTGGAGGCCGACGGCTTCCTCAAACAGATGGTCCGCAACATGGTCGGCCTGCTGGTGGCAGTGGGCCGGGGTAAAGCCGCTCCCGAATCCGTCCGAACAATCCTCGAAGCCGGGGACAGAACCCGCGCCGCGGCCACGGCCCCGGCACGGGGCCTCTGCCTGGAGCGTGTGGAGTACGGGGACGGATGTGAGCGAGTCCATCAAGATCACGTGGAATCCTGAGGCGGCAACCGCCTCTGCCCCCGCGTCCGCAACCCGCGACCTCCAGTTCTCCGGCGATTTTCGCCCGGCCTCCCTGCGCCAGAGCGCCCTGCCCCAGGCCCGCTCCTACCAGTCCCGGGTCCAGGCCCTGGCCCGCAGCCTGAACGCCTTTGCCTGGCCCGACAGCGGCCTGGTCCACGGCCGGAGCATCGAGCTCGATCCCCGGCTGGAGGGCAAGGTGACGGCCAGCCTGCCCGAGACGGCCCGGCCCTTTGAGCGCTTCGTCTCGCGCGGCTTTGCCCCCACGTCCCGCAGCACCCTGGACGCCGGGGAGTACCGATTCGAGCTGGCCATGGGCGGCAAGACCGAGAAACTCAGCGTGACCCTGACAGGCGCCGAGACCAACGAACAGGTCCTGGACAAGGTGATGGCGGCCCTGAACAGCGCCGACATCCCGGTGCAGGCCCAGAGCCTGTACCAGAGTTCCCCGGGCCAGCGCGTGGAGCAGAGCCTGGCCACGGGCCAGATCCTCGTCGTGGGCCTGAACCCGGGCCTGACCGCGGGCGAGCCGACCCTGCGCGACACCCAGGGCCACCTGCTCAAGGCCCTGGGCCTGGACCCCGTGCCCGTGTCCACGGAACCGGCGCGCATCGCCGTGCACACCCTGCGCGGCGACCTCACGGCCACGGTCACGTCCTTTTCCTCCAAGACCCTGGACCCGGGCGCGGCCTCGGGCCTGGCCGCCGGGACCTACACCCTGAACTGGGCCATGGGCCCGGACAGCGGCATGGTGACCGTGGACGTGGCCGCGGGCGACACCTGGAGGGCCGTGCTCGAACGCCTGGCCAACCGGCTCAACATGGAGCAGACGCGCTTTTCCGCCGGGACCGCCGAGCGCGAGCGCACGGTGTACACCGAGGATGGGCAGGTGCTGCGGACCACGGGCCTGGGCCTGGACATCACCGCCGGGCTCACCGCGCCCGGGGAGCACCTCTCCCTGTCCGGCGCGGACGCGGCCTCCCAGGGCCTCGTGGCGGCCCTGGGCCTGAACGCCACGGCCCGGCCCGGCAAGGACGGAAAGATGGTGGTGGACGGGGACACCCAGACCCGCCAGCCCGGGATCTTCGACGCGGACCAGGGCCACGTGCGGATGACCCTGCAGGAGACCTTCGGCGAGACCCTGCCCCTGCGGGTCACCGAGTCCCTGGACCGGCTGGAGCAGGGCCTGTCCGACGTGGTCACGGCCTACAACGGCCTGCGGGACCTGCTCACGCGCCAGGAACAGGACTATCTGCCCGGCCTGGGCCGGGACTGGCGCCAGCCCCTGCGGGACCGGCCCGGGCTCCGGGGCCTGGGCCTGCGCGAAAGCGGCCCGGAGAACACCCTCTGGCTGGACGCCGGAGCCTTCTACACGGCCCTGGGCCGGGACCCGGAAGGCGTCCAGGCCCTGCTCAGCGGGCCCGACGGCCTGCTCACGTCCTGGGCGGCCATGGCCGCCCGGGACCTGGACGAGGACCCGGAACGCTTTTTGGCCCGGGAGACCTTGCCCGCGCCCGCGCCCCTGGACGAGATGAATCTGGAACGCGGCCGCCGCCTGGTGGACCTGCTGGAGCGCGACGACAGCCGGGAAGCCGCGGCCCTTAAGGATTCCGGCACGCTGGTGGACGAGCGCGGCTGAATGCCCGCAAGCGTCCACTCCCCCCTTGCTGTTTTTTCTGTGCTGGGATAGTGCCCAAATAGTAAAAGTTTTCTTGTCGTTCGGGAAACGGGCGACGGAGACGCCCAAAACGGCAGGGAGTGTCTTGGCCCATTGAGAGGAGTTTTCACATGAAGTCGATTTACGTCGGGAATCTGCCTTACAGCGCCACGGAAGAACAGGTTCGGGATCTTTTCGCGGCCCACGGCGAGGTGCAGAACGTGAAGTTCGTCATGGACCGGGAGACCGGTCGGTTCCGCGGCTTCGGCTTTGTCCAGATGGAGGACTCCGGCGCCGCCGCGGCCATCGAGGCCCTGGACGGCAAGGACTTCGGCGGCCGCGCCCTGAAGGTCAACGAGGCCCGGGAGCGCGCTCCCCGTCCGGCCAAGAACTGGTAGCCGAACACGGCCCAGGGGGCCGTCCGCATACACCGGCCCCGGCGTGAGAGCGCCGGGGCCGCCTCTGTTCCGGGATCACTCCGCCAGATCGAGCCAGACCGGACAGTGATCCGAACCCTCTGCCGAGGGCTCGATCCAAGCCCCTTTCACCCGCTCCCGCAGCTCCTCGGACACGAAGAAGTAGTCGATGCGCCACCCCGCGTTGTTCTTGCGGGCGTTGTAGCGGTACGACCACCAGGAATAGTGCCCGGGCCCGGGCTCGAACATCCGGAAGGTGTCCAGGTAGCCGTGGGCCGTGAAGCGGTCCAGCCAGGCGCGTTCCACGGGCAGGAAGCCCGAGGTCTTCTCATTGGCCTTGGCGTTCTTCAGGTCGATCTCGGTGTGCGCGGTGTTGAAGTCCCCGCCCACCACCACGGGCTTGGTCTTGCGCAGCTCCTGGGCGTGCTCCAGGAAGTGCTCGTAGAAGCGCAGCTTGAAGTCCAGGCGCTCCTCGCCCATCTGGCCGTTGGGGAAATAGATGTTGAACAGCCAGAACCCGGGAAACTCCAGGAGGATGGTCCGGCCCTCGCCGCGGAACTCCTCCCCGGGCAGGCCGAAGGAGTGGCTCACGGGCTTCCGGCGCAGGAAGCAGGCCGTGCCCGAATAGCCGCGCTTCTTCTTGGACCAGTTCCAGACCGCGGTCCAGCCCTCGGGCTCGCGCTCGGCCGGAGAAAGCTGCTCCGGCTCCACCTTGGTCTCCTGGAGCAGCACGGCGTCGGCCCCGCAGGAGCCGAGCCAGTCCAGGAAGCCCTTCTTGAGCACGGCCCGGTAGCCGTTCACGTTCCACGACACAATGCGCATGGGACCTCGAGCCAAACACGGACGCGGACCATGGCGGCCCGCGTCCTTGCCTGCAAAAATGATGAATTCAGACGCCCCGGGGGGCCGGGACTATTCGCTGTCGGACAGGCTGGAGCACTTGATCATGACCAGGGCGGCGATGACCAGGGCGATACCCAGGAAGAACCAGAACGTGGACATCATCATGGCGGCGTCTCCTTGCAGGGGTGAAAACGATCCTCTCCGGTGTGAGGGGCATAGCAGAAAGCCCGGCGCGAGGGAAGGGGGCTTCCCGGCCGGGGCGATTCGCGCTACCACGCGCCCATGGACGCCCTTGTGCTCGGGGCCGGGGCCTCGGGCCTCTGCTTCGCCCTCCTGGCGGCCCGCCGGGGCCTGAACGTGACCGTGCTGGAGCACGGCGGAGACGCCGCGCGCAAGCTGCGCGCCTCGGGCGGCGGCCGCTGCAACCTGACCAACCTGGCCGCCGGACCCACCGACTACTTCTCGGACAACCCCCGGTTCTGCGCCTCGGCCCTGGCCCGGTTCACGCCCCGCGACGCCCTGGACCTGTTCGGCTCCCTGGGGCTCACCTTCGAGGAAAAGGCCCCTGGCCAGATGTTCTGCGTTCAGGGCGCCAAGCGCCTCTCCCAGGCCCTGGAGGCGGCCTGCGCCTCGGCCGGGGCGCGGATCGTGCTGGACTGCGCCATCAGCGCGGTGCGCGGGCCCGGTCCGTTCCAGGCGGAGACCTCCCGGGGCCTGTTCTCCGCCCCCTGCCTGGTGGTGGCCACCGGCGGCCCGTCCTGGCCCAATCTCGGGGCCACGTCCCTGGCCTTTGCCCTGGCCCGGCAATTCGGCCTGCCCGTGATCGATCCCCGGCCCGCCCTGGTCCCCCTGGTGCTCGGCAAGGCCGAGGCCGCGCTCTGCCGGGACCTGGCCGGGCTCAGCGTGCCCCGGGTGCGCGCGGCCTGCAACCGCAGCGGCTTCGAGGGCGGGCTCGTGTTCACCCACCGGGGCCTGTCCGGGCCCGCGATCCTGGAGGCCTCCTGCGTCTGGCGGCCGGGCCACGATCTGGTCCTCGACTTCCTGCCCGGCCAGGACCTGGCCGCCCTGCTGGCGGAACAGCGCGCCTCCCGGGCCCAGGTCAAGACCGTGCTCGCCCGGCTCGTGCCCGGCCGCCTGGCCCAGGCCCTGGCCGGGGACCTGGCGCAGAAACCCCTGGACCAGCTGGCCAACAAGGACCTGGCCCGGCTCGCGGCCCGGGTCCACTCCTTCCGCGTGACGCCCACGGGCCACGAGGGCCTGGCCAAGGCCGAGGTCACGGCCGGGGGCGTGGACACCCGGGCGCTCTCCTCCAAGACCCTGGAAAGCCGGGACGTGCCCGGGCTGTACTTTGTGGGCGAATGCCTGGACGTGACCGGCCGGCTCGGGGGCTTCAACCTCCAGTGGGCCTGGGCCTCGGCAGCAGCGGCCGCTGCCGCTGTTCCGGCCGCGGACTGATCCCGGCCCGGGAATTTTTCCGGCCTGTCCTCCCCTTTTTTAGTTGACAATGAAAATCAAAATCAATAGAAGGGAGCTGTCGGGTCCGCCACGCCCGTCAACTCCTCGCACAGCCGGGTCCCCCATGCACCCCCGGCGACTCCTCCCACGGGGAGGCCTCCACGGGCCTCCCCGCCTCCTTTTTCCGGCCACGAAAAAAGCCCCTGCTCAGCGAACAGGGGCTTTTTTGCGTCTGCGGGAAGCCGGCCTAGTACTCCAGATCCTCCTGGGTCACCGGGAAGCTGAAGGTCTTGTAGACCCAGAACTGGTAACCCAGGACGATGGGCACGAAGACCAGGGCCACGCCGAGCATGATGGCCAGGGTCAGGGGGCTGGACGAGGCCTTGATGCCCGCGTCCGTGGCCGTGAGGCTCCAGGCCGGGTTCAGGCTCGAGGGCAGCAGGGCCGGGAACAGGCCCACCACGCCGAACAGGGTCGTGCCGATGATGAGCACGGCCGAGGCCCCCCAGGCCAGCCAGAACTTGCGCGCGGCCAGGAAGACCCGGGTGAGCACCAGCCCGCCCACGGGCAGGACCAGGATGAGGAACAGGGCCGGGTAGAGGAAGTAGTTGTCGAACAGCTTGGTGGCCACGAAGGTGTAGGCCAGGAAGAGCACGATGACCACGGCCAGCACGGGCCAGAGTTTGGCCGCGGTGGCCGCGGCGCGCTCGCGCAGGTCGCCCTCGGCCTTGATGGTCAGCCAGAGGGCCCCGTGCACCAGGAAGAGCAGGACGAAAAGCACGCCCCCGGCCAGGCCGTAGGGATTGAGCAGGTCGATGACCCCGCCGTGCATGATCTGGTTCTGGTCCAGGGGCAGGCCCTTGAAGATGTTGGCAAAGGCCACGCCCAGAAGCAGCGCGGGCAGGAAGCTGCCCACGGTCTGGCAGCCGTCCCAGAAGGCCTTCCAGCCGGGCGAGTCGATCTTGGAGCGGAACTCGAAGCTCACGCCCCGGATGATCAGGGCGAAGAGCAGGAGCATGAGCGCGGTGTAGAGCCCGCTGAACATGGCCGCGTAGGCCAGGGGGAAGGCCGCGAAGGTCACGCCGCCCGCGGCGATGAGCCAGACCTCGTTGCCGTCCCAGAACGGCCCGGCGGCGTTGTAGATGACCCGCTTCTCGAACTCGTTGCGGGCCAGGAAGGGCTTGAGCATGCCCATGCCCAGGTCAAAGCCGTCCAGGGCGAAGTACACGGCCCAGAGCACGCCCCAGAGAAGGAACCATATGGTCTCCAACATGATCTTGCTCCTTGTGTCTGTTGCGCGCGTCTAGTGCGCGGCGTCCGGACCCTGGACCACGGTGCGCCCGGCCAGGAAGAAGCCGGCCGCGCCCAGCAGGGTGTACAGGGCCACGATGGCCACCAGGGTGAAGCCCACCTGCCCGCCGCTCACGGGCGAGACCGCGTCCGAGGTGCGCATGAGCCCGTAGACGATCCAGGGCTGGCGGCCGACCTCGGCCACGACCCAGCCGGCCTGCATGCCCAGGTAGGGCAGCGGGATGGTCCAGGGCAGGAGCTTGAGGAACCAGGGGTACTTGCCCAGGTCCCGGCGCTTGAACCAGGCGAACAGCGCGATGAGCGGCATGAGCGTGCCGATGCCGACCATGGCCCTGAAGGCCAGGAAGGTGATGGTCACGGGCGGCCGGTCAGCGGCCGGGAAGTCGTTCAGGCCCTTCACCACGGCGTTGGGGTCGTTGTAGGCCAGAATGCTCAGCAGCGAGGGCACGGGCAGGGCCTCCAGGGCGTTCTCGCCGTTCTCGCCAGGGATCTGGAGGAGGTACATGGGGGCGTTGGCCTGGGTGTTCCAGTGGGCCTCCATGGCCGCCAGCTTGGCCGGCTGGATGCGGGCCACCTCGTTGCCGTGGAAGTGCCCCTGGGCGGCCACCAGGATGCTGGCCACCAGGGCCACGCCAGCGCCCAGGCGCAGGGACGCGCCGAAGAACTCCTCGTGGGACTTGCGCACCAGATGCCAGGCCGAGAGGCCCATGACGAAGAAGCCGGCCACGCAGAACGCGCCCAGGATGGTGTGGGCGAACTGCTGCCAGGCGAAGGGGTTGCCGACCACGGCCAGGAAGTCGGTGAGCTCGGCGCGGCCGTTCCGTATGGCGTAGCCCAGGGGGTTCTGCATGAAGCCGTTGGCGATGAGGATCCAGATCGCCGAGAGGTTCCCGGCCCCGGCCACGAGCCAGGCCACGATGGCGTGGGCCTTGGGCGAGAGCCGCTTCCAGCCGAAGACCCAGACCCCGATGAAGGTCGATTCCAGGAAGAAGGCGGCCGTGGCCTCGATGGCCAGGAGCGAACCGAAGATGTCGCCCACGTAGGCCGAGTACCGCGACCAGTTGGTGCCGAACTGGAACTCCAGGGTGATGCCCGTGACCACGCCGAGCACGAAGTTGATCAGGAAGAGCTTGCCCCAGAATTTGGCCATGCGCAGGTAGATCTCCTTGCCCGTGCGCACGTAGGCCGTCTCCATGCCCGCGATGAGCACGGAGAGCCCCAGCGTCAGGGGCACGAAGATGAAGTGGAACATGGTGGCGGCAGCGAACTGCAGCCGAGAAAGCATGAGTGCGTCCATACCCGACTCCCCTTGTTTCTCCTCGCAGATGGTTCCTTGGAATGAGAAGAATTGTACTGGAACGAACGGAAATGACAAGTGGTAATAAGAACTATTTTTAAAATTTAAGTGTGTGCCCACTCCGGAACAGGCCCGGGAATTGCCAGCGGCCCAAGGATGCAGTATGGCCCAGTCCAGCGAGGCCCGCATGTTCAAATGGAATCCCTTTGCCGGCATGGAGGCCGCCCGCGAGCACATGGACCGGCTCTGGCGCGAGGCCTGCCCCGAGGGCGGCTGCGCCTGGTCCCCGGCCGCGGACGTGCTGGAAACGCCCTCGGCCTACGTCCTGCGCGTGGAGCTGCCCGGGCTGTCCCTGCCCGCGGTGAGCGTGGAGGTGCGCGGCCGCGAGCTGGCCATCTCCGGCCGCCGGGACGCCGAGCGCGACGAGCCCGGGGTGGTCTACCTCATGCTCGAGCGGGCCCAGGGGGCCTTTGTGCGGCGCTTCGCCCTGCCCCCGGACGCCGACGACCAGGCCATCACCGCCAGCCTCAAGGACGGCCTGCTCTGCGTGACCATCCCGCGCAAGGCCGCGACCCCCGGCCTGACCCTGGGCTGAACCCCCGGCTTGACTTGGCTCCCGTTCCCCTTTAATACACAATCCCTTTATCCGCGCTCCCGACGGGAACGCGGGAAATCCCGATCCGGCCGCCGCGCGGAGGACGCCTTTTGTTCGACAGCCTCACCGACCGCCTGAGCCAGGCGTTCAAGAAAATCCGGGGACAGGCCCGGCTCGACGAGACCAACATCCAGGAGGGCCTGCGCGAAGTGCGTCTGGCGCTCCTGGAGGCCGACGTCAACTTCAAGGTCGTCAAGGACTTCGTGGACCGGGTGCGCGAGCGCTCCCTGGGCCAGGACGTGCTCAAGAGCCTCACACCCGGCCAGCAGGTGGTCAAGATCGTCCACGAGGAGCTGGTGGAGCTCCTGGGCGGGGAGCAGACCGGCATCCAGACCGCCGGGATCAAGCCGCTCAAGATCATGCTCGTGGGCCTGCAGGGCT